>CAYNQR010000014.1:0-36583 GCA_964399425.1 uncultured Dehalococcoidales bacterium
CCGAAGAACGTGCTAAAATACTGATGCAGTACGGGAAAGAACTGATTAACGAGATACAACAATCATAAGGAGATAAAGTTGCATACTTCCAGTCAGGCTATATTTGAAAACCGATACGATGCCGGCGTCAAGCTGGCAGCCAAACTCGAGGAATATAAAAAGCAATCGGTTATCGTTTTTGCCATCCCCAACGGTGGTATACCTGTAGGAATGCAGGTTGCACTGGCACTGGATGCGGAACTGGACCTGGTTATCTCCCGCAAGATACCTATCCCGTTAAGACCCGAGGGAGGTTTCGGCGCCGTCGCCGATGACGGGACTACCATTTATAACGAACCGGTTCTGAAACATATCAATTTAAACGAACAGCAAATCAACTACCAGGTAAATCTTGTCAGGAGCAATATTCAGCAGAGAAGTATCTTCTACCGCGGCAACAAACCCCTTGCGCTGGTATCAGGCAAGACAGTTATCGTGGTTGACGACGGTCTGGCATCGGGATACACCATGCTGGCAGCAGTAGAATCACTGCGCCGCCGCCGCCCCAAGCAAATCATAGTCGCCGTACCGGCTGCTCCGGCGGTTGCAGTTATGAACGTGGAGAAAACGGCTGATAAAGTAGTGACGGTTGTTACTGCCTTCGCTCCCAAGTTCTATGTTTCGGATTATTACAAGTACTGGAACGTGCTCAGTGACAACGAGGGATTTAAAGCCTTTAGCGATTGGAAAATGAGACGCTATCAGTCGAAGCTGAATCCTCCGCAGGTGAAATAACATAGATACATTAGACTGACTGATTAAAAGTCCGGAATGACAGTCAAATCGTAGGGGCGACCAATATTCGCCCGCCCCCGAGATTAAATGACAACATAAAAAAGACCGCTCATTGTAGTCATTTCTCTATTTATAAAGAGAGAATGGCAGAGTGGGATTATCTGATTCTACAGTCTTTTATTCATACCGCCTACTGGACAATAAACAAGACAAATGATACGATTTATTAAAGACAAAGTTAATATATAATTTATGTCCGGTGATAAATTATGAGTCAATCTGCTATCTGGCCGATAATAGGAATCATCGTTCTGGTATATGTAATATTATCTACGCTTGCTGCATACGTGCTTGTGCGTATTCCCCGCTTGCCTCTCAAAGATAATCCGTCATTGATAGGGCTCGAATATGAAGACGTTTCTTTCCCCAGCCGCAAGGATAATCTGACCTTAAAAGGCTGGTATATACCCGGGAAAAAAGCCTTTACAATAATCTTGATTACCGGTATGCGGCAAAACCGCGTGGACTACCGGATTAACAGCCTGAACATGGCGAAAGGATTCGTAGAGAAGGGTTTTAACGTACTCTTTTTCGACCAGCGCGGCCGCGGCGAATCGGAAGGACAGGGGATAGTGCTGACTCATTTCGAAAGGGATATCGGCGGCGCGGTAGATTTTGTCAGGAGCAAGAAAGGACCCGATGAACAGATCGGGCTGATCGGGCTCTCTGCAGGCGCCGCAGCTACGGTTATTTTCAGCAGCACTGAGAATATCGACGCAGTAGTTGCCGACAGCTGTTTCACCAGCATCACCAGGGTTTTTACACAAAAGGCTTCTGCAATGTCGAGACTGCCGAGACCCATTGTTAAAATATTCGGATTGGGTATATGGATGATGGCACGCGTTATGTACGGATACCACAGGACCGACCCGGCCGATAAAGTTGCAAACGTAAAATGCCCTATTCTTTTTATACAGGGGGATAAGGACGACTGGGTATCAATAGATGTAACCGAAAGGCTATATAAAATTTCCAATAACCCGCTCGACGAAATCTGGTTCGTCCCCAATGCCGGGCATACCAAGACTTTCGGCATAGACCCCCAAGGTTATATCGGGAGAATTACATCCTTTTTCAGTAAATTCGAGAGAACCCCTGAAGATAAAAGACAACCGTCGGCTGTAAACAGCTAGCGCTCTTCCACCAGTGTCAGTTCGAAAGTCAGGTCTTTACCTGCCAGGGAATGATTGGCATCCAGCGTTATCGTCTTTTCGGCTATTTCGGTTACGACAACCGTGACCGGCGTTCCGTTTGCTTGTCTCATCTGAAGTTTATCACCGACTTGGGGGTTCAATTCTGCCGGTACTTTTTCTTTTTCGACTACCAGCACCAGTTCCTCATGTCTTTGACCGTAAGCCTGGTCTGCCGGAATCGTAACAGTCTTCGTTTCGCCGATGTTCATGCTCAAAACAGCCTCTTCGAAACCGGGGATTACCTGTCCGCAACCCAGTTTGAATTCCAGGGGCTCCCGCTCTAAGGAAGAATCGAAGACACTGCCGTCAGCGAGTGTTCCGGTGTAGTGCACTTTTACCATGCTGCCGTTATTAGCCATAATAATCGCTCCTTTTACTATTTATAAACAAAGCCGTTCTGTTAAAGCATTCCGGGGAAATTATTTACTCGCCGGGGAATACCTGAGGATTACGACATTATTTAATATGATAAACAAGTATAACACACATCGGTATCGACGGACTATTAACCTGCGGTTCCGGTTCTTATAATTCATGGTTGATTCCGCTCTTACCAACATACAAGAATCTTCTACAATCTCAGCAGGCGGAAGAGGGAAAACATAGCCGCTCGTGGAGCCTGTCCTAGGGTTCTCGAAGGAAGATTGTCGAATTCATAGCGGCGTCGAATTATTATTCATAGCAACCAATATTGATAAAAATGGTGTTTCATATAGAAAAAGAACGATTTATTGCCGAAAAAATCAAAAGGGGCATACTTTGCAAGTATGCCCCTTAATAAACCAATACTCAGTTAGCTATTGGGCTTTGTTCTTTCTGTAGCAGTCGCTGCAATAAACTGGCTTGTCGCCGCGCGGTTCGAACGGAACTTCGGTTTCTTTGCCGCATTCTGCACAAACAGTCGCGAACATCTGGCGTCTTCCGCCGCCAAACCCGCCGCCGCTGTTACCAAAACGCTCTTGTTTTCTCGCCTGACGGCAAGTAGGACAACGCTTCGGTTCATTGGTGTAGCCTTTTGACTGAAAGAATTCCTGCTCTTCAGCACTGAAAGTGAATGTAGCGCCGCAATCTGAGCAGACAATGGATTTATCAGTAAAGCTCATTGGATGACCTCCTTCCTTATATTAGTTGGTATGGGTTGCGGTCATCCGTTACTTGTAAATAATTCAGAGAGCATACGTCGAGGAAGCTTGAAGTGTAAACTATTGCTGCAGAAATATAGTACATAATGACCTAACTTAAAACCACCGAAATCAGAATACAATAATCCGCCTTGTTTGTCAATAATATAATTCTACTTTTCAAAATTTTTGTGCTAAATAAGATAAAAATAAGTGTGCAAATCGAACTGTTACGCCGCCGGTCGTCAAAATGAAACAGGAGAAATGATGATATTAAATGATATTATTCCTGCCTGCCGAAAGACCATACGGCTGTTATCATTAGTATGCCGCCGAAAATAACTACAACCAGAACATCCTCCAATACACTCATAGTATGACCGAAAATCGAAACACTGAGCGCAGCAGCCGCCTCGGAACCTAAAAATATCTGGCGGATGGCATCGACTCCATAAGTTAACGGATTTATTTTTGAAATGAACTCCATCCACACCGGAACATTGTTCACCGGGAAGAATACTCCTGCCAAAAATATCAGCGGCATTATAATTATCTGCGTAACCAGTTGAAAACCCTGCTGCGATTTCATACGTGCCGCCACCAGCAATCCCAACCCCGAAATGGATATCGATATAATGAAAACCACCACTAGCAGCTGCAGTATCATAAGAAGATTGAGAGAGATATTTAGAACCGGAGCCAGAATCAGCATAACCGTTACCTGAATAACGGCAATAGTAGCTGCGCCGACCGATTTTCCGAGCATAATACCGCTTCTGCCCAGAGGAGAAACCAATATCTCTTTTAAAAATCCGAATTCACGGTCCCAGACAATCGATATGCCGGACATTATAGCGCCCATAACCACTGTCATGGCAATAATACCCGGATACATAAACTGCAAATAGTTAACCCCGGGTACCATGGCGCCGATGGTTTGTCCGAATCCGGCGCCGAATATTACCAGAAATATCAAAGGCATAACGAAAGATGATACCAGGCGAGAACGTTCCTGTATGAATCGTAATAATTCCCTGTAGGCTACCACCCAGACTCCCCTGAATATATCAGCCATAAATTTTCTCTAGTGACCTCCTCTGTGTCCCATTTTTTTCAACTGGTCTTTGAAGCTGACTTCTTCCTCACGAATGGCACGCCCCGTCATATTCAAAAAAACATCGTCGAGCGTCGGTCTGTGTACACTGATAGATAGAAGGCGGTTATCGAACTGACCCATCAGTTTGGGAAGAAATTTCTCTCCCTGGTCGATATTAAAGGTAATTTCGCCATTATCGATTACGGCAGAAATTCCGTACTTCTTCTTTAATTCTTCGGCTGCCAGAAAATTATCTTCAGCTTTCAATCTAATCTGGTCGCCGCCGATGGAATCTTTCAATTTATCCGGCGTATCCATGGCGATGATGCGTCCGTGGTCGATGATAGTTATGCGGTCGCAGTTTTCCGCTTCATCCATATAGTGCGTCGTTAAAAATATCGTCAAATTGTTCTTGCGTCGCAGGTTGTGTATGTGGTCCCAGATATGACGCCGGTTCTGTGGGTCCAACCCCTGCGTGGGTTCATCCAGGAACAACACTCTGGGGCTGTGCAACAATCCGCGGGCAAGTTCCAATCGCCGCTTCATACCGCCCGAAAATGTACCGACCTTGCTTTTTCTGCGCTCGGATAGTTCCACCAGTTCCAAAAGTTCCTTCATACGCTCTTCTCTCTCCGCTTTGGCGATTTTATAAGCGTAAGCATGAAATCTGAGATTCTGCTCGGCAGTCAAATATTCATCCAGCGTGGAATCCTGAAAAACCAGGCCGATAGACTCGCGTACTTTAGAACGTTGCTTTACGATATCAAAACCGCTCACAGAGGCTTTGCCTGCGGTAGGCGTAAGCAATGTGCACAGCATATTTATGGTCGTCGTTTTACCGGCGCCGTTAGGCCCCAAAAAACCGAATACTTCCCCCTCTTTAACCTCAAAAGAGATATTATCTACCGCCAGTAAATCCCCGAATTTCTTTGTGAGTTCCGATACTTCGATTATATTCATTTCTCCCGCTCTTCTTTCGTTATAATCTCTTCCATCTGCGCCATAAGGTTTTTTGCATGCGCTATGTATTCCGCCATCGATTCGGCACGGGCAATGACCAGGGTTTCTCCGCCCGGCCCGCTAAATACCAGTAGTTTTGTCGCAGGCGTTATCTTTAAATCACGGCGAGCTTCTGCGGGAATCACGATTTGCCCCCGCTCTCCCACCGTAGTAGACCCGTAGAATTTATGTTCCCTGTCGCTACCCGACATCCCTCTCATCTTTAACCTCCCCGATTACTGTAAACTATTTGATTAATCTAATATATCATATATTTCATACTTTTGTACAAACATCTTTTCAGCGCTGTAACATTGATGAATTAAACACTAAAAGATATTAATTATCTTTCTGTCAATGATGATTCGGCAACTATGCTTTTTCCGATTTATCGGGACATGTTCAACCGGAGTCAACAATATTCCAAACATAGATATATCGGAAAACGGTTTAAGCATCAAAAGACCTCGTCTGATTAAAAAACAAGCGCCGTTTTACTTGCATTGACAAGCGGATTATGATAATATACAGGTATACGGCAATAGGTTGCCGTATACCTTATCTAAAAAGGCAAATGCAATGAGAAAAATATATATCAAAGAAGAAGTCTGTATCGGATGCGGGTTGTGCGAAGTGTATTGCCAGTTGCAGCATGCCAGCGTGCACGACCTTATAAAGGCCTTTAAAAAGAGGGGTCCGCGCCCCCTGGCGCGCGCCAGGGTGGAAGCAAAAGGCAATCTGTCGTTTTCCGTTCGCTGCCGTAATTGCGATGAACCGCAATGCGCCTATGCCTGTTTGACAGGAGCGATTACCCGTGATGCGGAAAGCGGGATGATTACCGTCGACGAGGATAAATGCATCGGGTGCTGCACCTGCATGCTGGTATGCCCGCTCGGAGCAATCAAGCAGGATAAAGAACATAAAAAAATGATAAAGTGCGATTTTTGCCAGGGGGAAGATACTCCGGTTTGCGTGGCGAATTGCCCCAACGAAGCCTTATTCTGCGTTGAATATGACGGTGTCGAAAAAGATGTAAAAACAAAACTCCCCTCCCCAGTCTAACGAAAAGACGGTAAACTATTTACAGTTTTCAGGTAATGAAATTTGCTATGCCGCTCCATAAGTGTTTTAATGATAAAAAAACAAGGAAAAATCCAAAATGATAACGATTATCGATTATGGCGCGGGAAACCTGCGGAGCGTCTTAAATGCCATCGCTAAACTTGGCTATACGACAAAACTTGTATCCACCCCGCAGGAAGTCGATCAGGCTGAAGTACTGATTCTACCCGGTGTCGGCGCTGCCGGACATATTATGGAAAGCTTAAAAACATCCGGGTTGGATAACGCTATCAGAAAATATATCGGCGAAAACAGGTACTTCCTGGGAATCTGTATCGGGATGCAGGTGCTGCTCGGTGAAACCGAAGAAGGCGGCGGATATAGCTGCCTTAATATAGTGCCTGGTGTAGTCAGGAAATTTAACGAGGGATTGAAAGTGCCGCACATGGGCTGGAACCAGGTAAAACAAAAACAGAATCATCCTGTTTTTTCAGGTATTGCGGACGAAACTGATTTTTACTTTGTGCACAGTTACTACGCAGACCCGCAAGATAAAACGGTAATCGCCGCTGAAACGGTATACGGCAAACCTTTTTGCAGCGCCATAATTAAAGGCAATATGATTGCCACCCAGTTCCATCCGGAAAAGAGCGGGGAACCAGGTTTAAAAATCTACGACAATTTTATTAAACTGGCTACCGGTAAAACATTATAAAATTCAATTTGGTAAAGTGATAATGCTATGGAAAAAACAGAAAGAATAAACTACCTGATTATCGGGAATTCCGCCGGCGGTATCGGCGCAGTCGAAGCAATCCGTGAAGTGGATAAAAGCGGAACTATCACTATCGTTTCAGACGAACCCTACCCGGTATATTCAAGGCCGCTGATATCCGATTTTCTGGCAGGAAAAAGAACCATCGATAAACTGAATTATCGACCCTTCGATTTCTATGAGCAAAACCGTATCAGCACCGTTTTCGGTAGTAGAGTGACAAAACTCGATTTAACCGGTAATATCGCCTTCCTCGATAGCGGACAGAAACTGGTTTGGGACAAACTGTTACTGGCTACCGGAGGAACCCCGATAGTGCCTCCGATGGAAGGCAGGGAAGCCCGCGGGGTTTTTACTTTTACCACACTGGCAGATGCCAGAGCGATTGACGATTATATACGGCAGAAACCGGATGCCAACGCGGTCGTAATCGGGGGCGGACTTATCGGTGTCAGCGTTACCGAATCGCTGATAAAAAGGCAAATCAAAGTAACCATTATCGAAATGAAGGACCGCATTCTTAACGTTATCCTGGATGAAAAAACTTCTTCCATGGAGGATAAAGCTGTTCGAGACTGCGGCGCCGGGATTATCACCGGGCATACCGTCAGCAAAATCAACAGCAACACACATGGAGAAGTATACGGTGTAACTCTCGATAACGGATCAGTGATACCGTGTGGAATGGTTATTATCGCCATCGGTGTCAAACCGAGGTTGGAACTGGTAGCCGGCAGCGAAATCAAGGTAAATCGCGGTATAGTCGTCGATAAACATATGGAGACTTCGGTTGCCGGTATATATGCCTGCGGCGATGTTGCCGAAGCCTACGACTTCATTTACCGTGAGAACAGGGTGACACCGGTATGGCCGAATGCCTATCTGGGCGGCAGGACGGCAGGATTGAATATGGCAGGAAAAGCTGCAGATTACCCCGGGGGCACCAACATCAATTCCATGAAATACTTCGGTGTTTATATTGTTTCCGCCGGCATGATAGTCGCGCCTGATAATACTTATGACGTATTGATTGCAAATCATGAGGATATTTACAAGAAACTGATATTGAAGGACGGATTGATAACCGGCATGGTGTTTTCCGGTGAAGTCGACCGGGCGGGAATCATATATAATCTGATGCGGGACAGGATAAATGTAGACAGTTTCAAAGAGTCCTTGATTACCGACGACGTAGGATTGCTTTCACTGCCGGAGAAGCTCTGGCGAAACCGGCTGGCAACGGCGCCGCTTGTTAACGGCACTGACAATTCGATAAACTGAAAAAATAATTTTATCCGTACATATTGTATACTTAAGTAAAAGGAGTCAGAGATGGAAAATCTCAGGCATATAAATAACAGCTTCGGCGACGACAAGGTAATCGACGCCTGTTCTATATTCGGAGCTATGAATACCTCCGGTAAAAGATTTTCCGGAAGCGGCGTTATTAAAGCGATTGCCAATATGCACGACAGGGGAAACGGTCTGGGCGGCGGTTTTGCCGTTTACGGGCTGTATCCCGATTATAAAGAGCTGTATGCCTTTCATATCATGTATCTCAGTTCGGAGGGCAGAAAGGAAACCGAATCCTACCTTAAAGAATGTTTCGATATTGTTCAAATGGAGGAAGTTCCAAGCCGTAAAACAGCTAAAATTACCAATCCGCCGGTTATTATACGCTATTTCCTGGATATCAATAAGCGCCAACCGGATATTGCCTTTCAGGATGACTATGTGCTGCAAGTCATAATGCATATCAATACCACCGGTAAAGGCAGCTTCGTATTTTCTGGCGGCAAGGATATGGCAGTCTTTAAAGGCGTCGGCTATCCCGAGGAGATAGCCGAGTTTTTCTGTCTCGAACAATACGAGGGTTATATCTGGACATCGCACGGCAGGTTCCCTACCAACACACAGGCATGGTGGGGAGGGGCGCATCCCTTCAGCATTCTGGACTGGACTGTCGTGCATAACGGCGAAATATCTTCCTATGGAATCAACAGGAGATATCTCGAAGGCTACGGCTACCACTGCACCATGCAAACCGATACCGAGGTAATCGCCTACGCCGTCGACCTTTTAATGCGCAAACATAAACTGCCGATAGAGGTTATGGCAAAAGTACTGGCTCCCCCATTCTGGAACGATATCGAGCGCATGCCTGAAAAAGAAAAGAAGCTGGCGCTGGCGCTGCGCCAGGTGTATGGCAGCATCATGCTTAACGGACCGTTTGCCATACTGGTTGCTCATCACGGGGAATTGATAGGTCTGACCGACAGAATCAGACTGAGACCGCTGACCGTCGGTGAAAAGGATGATATGGTCTATTTTTCTTCGGAGGAATCAGCCATCAGGCTGATAAGCCCGAAACTGGACAAGTCGTGGACCCCGATGGGTGGTGAACCTGTTATAGTAAAGTTAAAACAGGAAAGCAATCGACTTCCCGATAGCAGAGAAGAGGCGGTTCCAAGCAGGAGATAATTATGTTAACCAAGAGAATTATACCCTGTCTGGATGTAAAAGCCGGTCGGGTTGTCAAGGGAAAGAGTTTTGTCGACCTGCGCGATGCCGGAGACCCGGTGGAACTTGCCGACTTTTATTACAGGGAAGGCGCAGACGAACTGGTATTTCTGGATATATCGGCTTCCGCTGAGGGACGCGACACCATGGTCGAGGTTGTAGAGCGCATCTCCGAGAAAGTATTTATGCCGCTGACTGTGGGAGGCGGACTGCGTACCATCGATAATATCAGGCGCATGCTGCTGGCCGGCGCCGATAAGACTTCGCTTAATACGGCTGCCGTGCAAAATCCGCGTATCATCAGCGAGGGCGCCGAGAAATTCGGCAGCCAGTGTATAGTGGTAGCTATAGATGCCAGGCGTGTTCCCGGCAGCAAACAACCCCGCTGGGAGGTATATACACACGGCGGGCAGAAACCGGCCGGACTGGATGCTGTGGAATGGGCGCAAAAAGCGGTTTCGCTGGGCGCCGGGGAAATACTTTTAACCAGTATGGATGCCGACGGGCAGCAGAGCGGCTACGATAACGAGCTGACGCGTACAATCTCCGAGGCGGTAAACGTCCCGGTGATTGCCAGCGGCGGCGCCGGTACTCCGCAAGACCTCTACGATGCGCTGGTTACCGGCAAAGCCGATGCGGTACTGGCTGCCAGTATCCTGCACTATAATAATTATACTGTAAAAGATATCAAGGATTACCTTTCAAAAAAAGGCATCCCTATACGAAAATAATAAAAGGTAAATACGATGAAGACATTATTAACTTCCAAATTTGCGGTAATCCGCGACCCGGAAAAATGCATACAGTGCCAGGTTTGCGTCAACCAGTGCAGTTTCAACGCCAATTACTTCGACGCCGAAGAAAACGAGGTCAAGAGCAGAAACGAGAATTGCGTCGATTGCCAGCGCTGTGTGGTTTTCTGTCCGACAATGGCGATAACCATCACCAACACACCCCTTGAATACAGGTATCACCGCAACTGGACGGCCTCTGTTATAGACGATATCAACAAGCAGGCGGAGACCGGCGGTGTTTTGCTTACCGGTATGGGAACGGATAAGGATTATCCCGTTTACTGGGACCACCTTCTCTTAAATGCCAGTCAGGTAACCAACCCGTCCATCGACCCGCTGCGTGAACCGATGGAACTGACGACATATCTGGGCAGCAAACCGGAAAAGCTGGAGATAGATGAGAAGACACTGGAATTAAAAACCAAAATGCCGCCGCAGGTGAAATTGAATGTGCCGGTGATGTTTTCGGCCATGTCTTACGGTGCGGTCAGTTTGAATGTGCAAAAATCGCTGGCTAAAGCCGCATCGGAAATCGGTACCATGTGGAATACAGGAGAAGGCGGCTTGCATTCAAGCCTTAAAAAGTACGGCAATAACACCATCGTACAGGTAGCCTCCGGCCGCTTCGGCGTGCATTCCGAATATCTCAATATCGGCAGAATCGTCGAAATCAAAATCGGACAGGGAGCCAAACCGGGAATCGGCGGTCACCTGCCCGGAGAAAAAGTCAGCAGCGAGGTATCGCTGACAAGGATGATACCCGAGGGTTCCGATGCCATTTCACCGGCACCCCATCACGATATCTATTCCATTGAAGACCTGTTGCAGCTGATTCATGCCTTAAAAGAAGCGACCAACTACACCAAGCCGATATCGGTAAAAATCGCTGCCGTCCATAACGCCGCTGCTATTGCCAGCGGTATCGTACGCGGCGGAGCCGACATGGTGGTCATCGACGGCTTCCGCGGCGCCACCGGCGCCGCCCCCAAGATAATCAGGGATAATGTCGGTATACCCATCGAACTGGCGCTGGCTTCGGTGGACAGCCGGCTCAGAGAGGAAGGCATTCGCAATAAAGCATCCATTGTTATTTCGGGAGGCATTCGTAACAGCGGCGATATCATTAAAGCCATCGCGCTTGGAGCCGATGCGGTTTATATCGGTACATCTGCCTTGATTGCCCTCGGTTGCCACGTCTGCCAGCAATGCCATACCGGTAAATGCTCCTGGGGTATTTGCACCAGCGACCTGAAGCTGACAAAGAGAATTAATCCTGATGTCGGCTCGCAACGATTGATTAATCTTCTGCGCGGATGGAGCCTCGAGATCAAGGATATACTGGGCGGATTGGGAGTCAATTCCATAGAAAGCCTGAGGGGCAACCGGCTGCACTTAAGGGGTGTCGGGCTTACAGATACCGAACTGGAAATACTGGGTGTCAGACCGGCGGGGAGATAAAAACAAATGACAGCAGAAAATAATACTACATTTAAAATAGACGCTTGCGGTATTTACTACCGTGACCTGAACGAAAAGCTCAGGGAACTGATAACAAAAGGCACTCAAAATATCGAACTTGCAAATATCTGCGGGCAAAGATATATCGGCACCGACCTGGATAAGCCGGTAAATATCGAAATCTACGGCACCCCCGGCAACGACCTGGGAGCATTCATGAACGGGCCGACTATTACCGTATACGGTAACGCCCAGGACGGATGCGGCAACACCATGAACGAAGGCAAGATAATAGTGCACGGGCATGCCGGAGATATCACCGGTCTTTCGGCCCGGGGCGGAAAAATCTTTATTAAAGAGGGCGTCGGTTATCGCGCCGGTATACATATGAAGGAATATAAAGAAAAGAAACCGGTGCTGGTTATCGGAGGTACAGCTCAGGATTTCGCCGGTGAATATATGGCCGGCGGGGTTATGGTACTTTTGGGTCTGAACTTGAGAGAAGGGGAAAAATATCCGGCCAAATTCATCGGCACCGGTATGCACGGCGGTGTAATTTACTTAAGGGGAAACATAGAAGATTACCAGTTGGGAAAAGAGGTCGGAGTCAGCGAACTCGATGAAAAAGACCGCCAAATTTTAGACAGCCTCGTTGCGGATTTTTGCAGCTATTTCGGTTATGATATCGAAACGATAATGAATCGCAATTTTCTCAAGCTCTACCCGCGTTATTTGCGGCCGTATGGCAGACTTTATGCCTATTAAAACTAATGCCATTCTCTGCTATACTTATAGAGGAGGACTTCTCCCGACGGAATGTAATTTTGTTTAGCATACTATTGATATCCAGGAAAAACGGTGAACTGGCAGCACTTGCAACAAAGCTGTCTCAATACGGCTTTAGCTGTTTTTATATATCCTACGAGGATATCGAAGCCGACGAAATCCCGCCGCATACGCCTGATACGCTGATAATAGAAGTCAGCGGAAAACTGCCTACCGAAAAAGCCCTCAACCTGCTCTCAAGGCTGAAACGGAAAACGAACCTCCCTGTAATGGCGATAGCAGACAGGGAAAAGATGAACAGCCTGATAAACCTCAGCAATATCGATGATTTCGTTATCACCCCATACGACATGGAAGAACTCGTCATCAGGATAAAACGCCTGATGCAAAAAATTAAAAATCTCGAGAGCAGCGACATATTGAAATGCGACGGATTGACGATAGACCTCGTCAAATACGAGGTTACACTTGAGAATCGTGTAATAGAGCTTACATTCAAAGAATATGAACTCCTGCTATATCTTGCCAGTAATAAAGGGCGTGTTTTCACGCGTGAAGCCCTGCTTAATAAGGTATGGGGATACGATTACTTCGGCGGCGACCGGACTGTCGATGTTCATATCAGGAGGCTGCGCAGCAAAATCGAGGATGCCAACCATACATATATAGATACCGTTCGTAATATCGGCTACCGGTTTAAAAAGAATACCGATAAATAAGAAAGAACGCCCCAGTTCTATCATTGCAGATTTTTTCACAAAGGATGAAGCAGTTTCTCATTTCCCGATAAATGTATCCTCTTCTTTGCCCATAAGATTTAACAATCCCGAAACATTTTTGCAATAACTCGGTAACAATACCTCCGTATAATATAATTATAAAATTTGAGGAGGTATATATGGAAATCGATTCGGGCAACACCGCATGGTTATTGATATCCTCTGCGCTTGTGATGTTCATGACACCGGGTGTTGCATTCTTCTACGGCGGTATGGTGAGAAGGAAAAATCTTCTCTCCACCATTATGATGAGCTTCGTCTGTTTAGCTCTGGTCGGACTCATCTGGGTTATTTACGGTTACTCGCTTGCTTTCGGCAACGATACGGCAGGCATAATCGGAGGATTAAATTTCCTCGGTCTTTCCGGTGTAGGATTGGAAGCCTCGGATACTTACGCTTCTACCGTTCCTCACCTGGCGTTCATAATATTCCAGGCGATGTTTGCTATCATAACCGTCGCCCTTTTTACAGGAGCGGTTGTAGAGCGCATTAAATTCAGTTCCCTGCTGGTTATCAGCGTATTATGGGTTACCCTGGTATATTGTCCGGTGGCTCACTGGGTATGGGGCGATGGCGGCTGGTTAGCCAATATGGGTGCTTTGGATTTTGCCGGAGGGACTGTTGTTCATATTAATGCCGGCATCGCAGCCCTGGTGCTGGTACTTCTGCTTGGCAAAAGAAAGGGATTCCCTCAAACCCCTATGGAAGCCAATAACATTCCGCTGGTGGTTCTCGGAGCGGCCATGCTTTGGTTCGGCTGGTACGGTTTCAATGCCGGAAGCTCGCTGGCAGCCGACGGTTTAGCCGCCAGCGCTTTCGTTACCACTACCGTTGCGGCATGTGCAGCTGCCTTTACATGGATGATAATAAGCTGGATTCAGAGACGGCCTTCGGTGCTGGGTACCGTTACCGGAGCTGTAGCCGGACTGGTAGCGATTACACCGGCAGCCGGATTCGTAACCCCCATGGGAGCGCTTGCCATAGGTGTGGGAGCGGGAGCTATCTGTTATTTCTGCCTGCTGCTGATGAAAACCAAGCTGCATTTCGATGATTCGCTGGATGTCTTTGCCGTTCACGGCGTAGGCGGTATCTGGGGCGCTATTGCCACCGGTATTTTCGCCAGTTCCTCGGTAAACGGCTACAGCGGGCTGTTGGAAGGTAACGTACAGCAATTCCTGATTCAGATACTTGCCGTAGTGGTCGTGGCTGCATTCACATTCGTGATGACAATGATAATCGGCAAGGTTGTCCAAAAAACCATGGGTCTCAGGGTCAGTTCCCAGGAAGAAACGGTCGGACTCGATCTCTCGCAGCACGGGGAAAGAGCTTATGGAGGTTTACTGCGATGAAGATGATAGAGGCAATTATTCGCGAAGAAAAATTGGATTCTGTTAAAAAAGCGCTGGAAAAGGATAACTATTTCGGTATGACCGTCAGTGAAGTCATCGGCCGCGGCAGACAAAAAGGAATTTCCCTGCAGTGGCGTGCCGGCGAATTTACAGTAGACCTGATTCCCAAACTCAAGCTGGAGCTGGTGGTACTGGACGAGGATGTCGATAAAATCGTAAACATCATCGCCTCCAACGCCAGGACAGGTGAAACGGGTGACGGAAAGATTTTCGTACTGCCGGTATCGAATGTAATTCGTATCAGAACCGGAGATAAAGGCGACAACGCTATATAGTTAACAATCATTCTTTTTAGTTTTAAGATGTTCGGAGGCCGGCTTTCCCCATTAGCCGGCCTCTGATTTTTACCGCTTTTTATTACTACTATTCGTTGATGGCTACCGCCTTTTACCTTGATAAGGTTCAGGGAATTAAGTGTGACGGACTCGGCATACTGTGAGGAGAACCAATATCTTATTGTCGTTGCGAATCCCGATAAGTCGGGATGAAGCAATCTCTACAAATCCTGTTAATTACCCCGCTGGCATCCTTCGTCTATCGATACTGATTCACTAGCGGGAGTATTAAAACGGATGAATGTAAATCAATCCTTCTGGCATTTATCCTCTATTTCCAAATAATTTTTTAAAGCGCTATTTTTGTAACATTCCCGAAACATTAGACCTGTATAATGGATATGGTAAAAATTCAAACAGGTTTTAAAGATGAAAAAAATAGAAGCGATTATCAGGGAAGAGAGTTTGGAACCTGTTAAAAAGGCGCTCGAAAAAGAAAGCTATTTCGGAATGACGGTAAGTGAGGTTTGCGGCAGAGGACGGCAAAAAGGGTTAAAATTGCAGTGGCGTACAGGTGAATACTGCGTAGACTTGCTTCAGAAGACGAAAATCGAACTGGTGGTATTGGACGAAGATGTAAATGCCGTGATAAATGCAATTACCGCCAATGCGCGGAGCGGCGAATTCGGAGACGGTAAAATATTTATCATACCAGTTGAAAGCGCGCTGCGCATCAGAACGGGAGACAGGAACGAGAACGCAATATAACCTGCGATTCGATATTAAATTAGCGTATACATAAAATATAAATAATAAATAATTTTAGGGAGGGATTATGTATAACAAAAACAGGGATGAAGCTTGCGAGTATGTTTTGAAGTCAGCAAAGGAACACGATGTTAAATTTATCAAGCTCTGGTTTACCGACATTAACGGGTTTTTGAAAAGTTTTGCCATCACCGTTGCAGAACTGGAACACGCACTGGTAGACGGTATGGGTTTTGACGGTTCCTCTATAGAGGGCTTCTGCCGTATCGATGAAAGCGATATGGTAGCGCTGCCAGACCCGGAAACATTTAAACTGCTTCCGTGGAGACCCCGCGAACACCGCGCAGTAGCCAGGATGTTCTGTGACGTTTTACGTCCGGAAGGCACTCCTTTCGACGGAGACCCCCGGTTTGTCCTTAAAAGAAACCTGAAAAAAGCAGCCGACCTGGGCTATACCTTCTATGTCGGACCTGAACTTGAATATTTCTATTTCAAGGATAACAAGGGAACTGAAGTTCTGGATGAAGCCGGATACTTCGACCTTACCCCGGCCGATGCGGCAGTCGATATGAGAAGGGAAACAGTCCTGACGCTCGAAGAAATGGGAATACCCATCGAATATTCGCACCATGAGGTCGCTCCCAGCCAGCAGGAAATCGATATGAGATACACCGATGCCCTTACGATGGCTGACAATGTTATGACATACCGCATGGTTGTTAAAGAAGTGGCGCTTAAACACGGCGTCTATGCTTCCTTCATGCCTAAACCAATCTTCGGTGAAAACGGCAGCGGCATGCACGTACATCAATCGCTTTTCAAGGGAGACAGAAATGCCTTCTTCGATAAAGACGATAGCTATTATCTGTCGAAAACAGCCAGAAGCTACATCGCCGGCATATTAAAGTATGCCCCTGAACTTATCTCGGTTACCAACCAGTGGGTGAACTCATATAAAAGACTGGTTCCCGGTTATGAAGCTCCGGTATACCTATCATGGGCAAGACGCAACCGTTCGGATATGATCAGGGTTCCCGAATACCGCCCCGGCAGAGAAAATGCTACCAGAATCGAGTTCCGCGCCCCCGACCCCGCCTGCAACCCGTATCTTGCTTTCAGCGTTATGCTGGCAGCCGGTTTAAAGGGTATCGAAGACGGGCTTACTCCTCCTGAACCTATTGAAGAGAACGTCTTCGAGATGAACGAAGCCGAAAGAGAGGAAAGAGGCATCGGCACCCTGCCCGGCACTCTCGATGAAGCTATAAAACTGACGGAGAAGAGCAAACTTGTTAAAGAAGCCCTCGGAGACCATGTTTTCAACGCTTTCATCGAAAACAAGAGGATAGAGTGGGATAAATACAGGATTCAGATAACCGAATACGAACTGAAAAAGTATCTGCCCCTGCTCTAATAATAAACAAATCCGAATATGATATTGCCTGCGGAGTATACAAACCTTCGCAGGCAATAACGTGCACCGAATATTTACCTTCCCATAGAATATGGTTTTCGGGGAGCGTCTTCGTGCCCTCTCAGGAAGCACTCCCCGGAGACCGCCCTTAACACATAATTATACTGCAATCTTCGTATCTATTCTATCTCACGAAAATACTTCTTATCTCCTATTACCCATAAAAAGACAAACAGCATTATTCCGGTATATTTTTATTTAATATAAGGATCATTCCGGATATCGCCCATGCCACAGCAGAAATAAGCAGAAGAACCAACATGTATATGGAATTCTGAAATTCGCTGTACATCGAAGAAAACGACAGGAATATTATCAATGCCAATCCTATAAATATAGCCGCCCCGACAAAACGCCAGCGTTTCGCCGCTTCCATTATTAAAACAACAAATCCGACAATCTACCATCCTACACGATATCGGTTTAAAGTTTATACCCACCTTAGTACGATGTCAATAACAACCATTTTCTCCTGGCGATAAATATTTTCCCCGTTTTATTAATTTTATCAATAATTTTTAAAAATATTATAATAATATTAATTAAGATATTGACTTTTTTAATTTTTATGGTATTATTATATTAATTAAATCAATTATCATCTTAATTATATTAATAAAAGGAGGTAGAAAATATGGCACAGGACTGGTTGGAACTGACGAGATTGACCGGAAGCAACCCGCTTTTGATAGAGCAGGTGCGCATAACGGATAAAGATATCAGGATATCCGGTGAATTCGAGCTGCCGCCACTGGCAAAATTATCCGCCGAAGACCAGGTGTTCGTAATGGCTTTCGTGCGCTGCCACGGCTCTATAAAGGAAATGGAATCCGCTTTCGGAATCAGCTACCCTACCGTAAAAAACCGCCTGACAAAGATTGCCGGGCAATTCGAATTTGCGGTAAACGTCCCCGTCTCTCCCAGGGATGAAATACTGGCCAGGCTGGAACGCGGAGAGATTACCGCCGGCGAGGCAATAGAGAGGTTAGCAAAATGAGCATACCGCCATTACTGATGAGGTTAAAACTGGTCGACCACAAAAACCGCGTTAACCTGTGGATTCCGTTGTTTCTGTTCTGGTTAATCGCCGGATTACTGGGTCTGGCTTTATCTCCGTTGATACTCTTGCTGGTTTTACTGCTCTGGCCTACCGGCTGGGGCAAATTCCTGTGGTTATTCGGCCCGCGTTTATACGCGGTGCTGTGCTCCCTCCGACATCTTGAAGTAGATGTACAGGGCAACAGGAAGGAACAGGTCTTAATTTACTTTAGATAAATAAATTTAACTATAATGGAGGAATTATAAAATGAAAAACAGGAGAAAAATACTCGATATGCTGGCTGAAAATAAAATCACAGCCGAGGAAGCCGACAGACTTCTTTCGTTAATTGAGGACGAAACAGAAGAAACCGAAACCAAAGAAGTAAAAGCAACAAACCCCCTGAAAAATCTGAAATACCTGCGGGTAGTGGTAAAAACAGTTCCCAATCCGGATTATCAACCCAAAAACGGAGACCTGTTTACCGATGATGACGATGATGACGAAAACGTAAATGTACGTGTTCCGATGTCTCTTATCAGGGCTGGAATGAAACTGACTTCCATTATTCCGCCTTCGGCTTACAACCAGATGGATTCATCGCTCAAGGAAAAGGGAATAGATTTCGACTTGCGCAATATCAAGCCGGAAAACGTGGAGGAGTTGATTAGCGCGCTCGGAGATCTGGAAGTAGATGTCGAAAGTAAGAACAAGAGAAAGAATACCACCGTAAGAGTATATGCGGAATAAAAAATAGTTTTAACAGTTTTATGTTCGACAGGCTTATTGAAAAGGATATATTCAATCAGGATATCGTTAGAACATCAGAAGAGGCTGTAACGATAAACCTATCGAATATTGAATATATTTAATTTTATGGATAACATTTTTAGCAATTATATTATTGACCTGATGACAGGTTAATATTATGTAACAAGGAGCCACTTCGATTAAGACTTTTTATATAATATTCAGCAGCCAGATGATATCGCTTCTGGGAAGCGCGCTTGTCGAATTTGCCCTGGCATGGTATCTGACAATAAAAACCGGTTCGGCAACGGTACTGGCAACCGCCGTAATGGTGGCATTGCTGCCTCAGGTAATACTGGGACCCTTTATCGGGCCTTTAATCGACCGCTGGGACCGAAAAAAGATAATAATAGGCGCCGACCTGGCGATAGCATTGATAACCGTCGGGCTGGTCGTCTTATTCTATCTCGATGCTATACAGGTATGGCATATTTATGTGGCAATGATAGCCCGGGCAATCGGACAGGCATTCCATTTCCCCGCGATGCAGGCGACTATTCCCCTGATTGTTCCCGCCAAACACCTGGTGCGCATTTCCGGATTGACACAGATGTTTCAGGGCATAATCAACATTGCCGCGCCTCCGGCCGGAGCACTACTGATAAGCCTATTCCCCTTGCAGGGCGTACTGGCAATCGATATAGTTACCGCCGCCATAGCAATAACATGTCTGGCAATCGTGACCATACCGAAAACGATAAGAACTGCCGGAACTGTTGCCACCACCGTAATTAAAGAAATGATACAGGGCTTCCGTTACATCTGGGCATGGAAAGGTCTCAGAATTCTGATGATTCTGTCGGCACTTTTAAACCTGTTCCTGATACCTCCTTTTACATTGCTGCCGATACTTGTGACCACACATCTTGAAGGCGACGTATTGAAACTTGGGTGGCTTGAAGCTGCTTTCGGTGTCGGCGTTATACTGGGCGGATTGATACTGGGAGCCTGGGGCGGCTTTAAAAAGAGTATGGTAACCGTCCTTTTGGGAGTAGCCGTTTCGGGAGCTGCCATAATCGTTCTCGGCTTCACTTCCATGAGTCTGTTTATGCTGGGAATCGCCGCCTGTTTTATTATCGGTGCAGGACTTACTTTTGCTAACGCGCCTGTACTGGCAATTATGCAGAAAGTAGTAGCTAACGATATGCAAGGGCGGATTTTCTCTTTATTGGGCGCTATAGGTGCGGCAGCTACTCCCCTGGGTTTGATTATCGCCGGCCCGCTGGCTGATTCATTCGGCATAAGCATACTGTATTTTATCGCCGGCATAGCTACACTGCTGCTCTGCATTTCAGCGGCATTCATCCCGTCTGTTATGAATCTTGGAACGGAAACAACGGACGGAAGTAGAACAATCGATACCATAAAAACAGAGAATAATTAAAAAATAAATTTTAAAAACGGAGGGTAAAAACAATGGTTGAGAATCAAGGTAAATATCCGGCAAGCTTATCCGTAGACTATCCCGACAAACCCCTGAACAGGTTAACCACCTTCTTCCGGCTGATAACAGTAATTCCAATCGGTATAATACTGTCATTAATCAGCGGCAGCGTCTTTGAAAAGACGGTAAACGAAGCAGCGTATGAGATAACATACGAAATCGGAGCGGCGGGCGGAATAATTTTCTTCGCTCTTTTGCTGATGATATTATTCCGTCAGAAATACCCGAAATGGTGGTTCGATTGGAACGTTGCCCTGACTAAATTTATGTACAGGGTAAGTACCTATGTGGCGCTTCTGAGAGATGAGTACCCTTCCACAGATGAAGAACAAGCGGTTCATATCGATATCAAATACCCCGATGTCAAGAAGGAACTCAACAGCGCAATGCCGCTCATAAAATGGTTCCTTGCTATACCTCATTATGTCGTGCTGGCTTTCCTGATTTTTGCCGCTGTCATATGCGTCATAGTTGCCTGGTTTGCTATTCTGTTTACAGGCAAATACCCCGAAGGACTGTTTAATTTTGTTACCGGAGTAATGCGCTGGGGCTTAAGGGTCAACGCCTATGCCTTCCTGCTTATTACCGACCGCTATCCGCCGTTTAGCCTGGATGCAGACTAGACAGAGATTATTGAAACAAACCTGTAGAATAACGGAATCGGAGCTATTTGAAGAGATATGAAAAGCCGCTCGTGAAGCCTGTCGAATCCATGGCGGTGTCGATTTAATATCCATAGCGACCCATGACTTATAAGAATCGGAGGAGATTGCAAAATGGCAGTCTCCTCATTTTTTATCAGGCAGAAAGCGGCTGCGCAGCTGGCCGCAGCCGGCATTTATGTCCTGCCCGCGCGACCGGCGTATTGTGGCATTGATGCCCAGCCTCTCCAGTTCCTGCTTGAAGGACTGGACAATATCGGCAGAGGGAGCGTGATATTCACAATTACCGGTATTATTCGAAGGAATCAGGTTGACATGGCAGTTAAAACCGTGCAGCAGGTGCGCCAGCGAAAGGGCGTGCGCCGGTGAATCGTTTACTCCGGCAAACAAGGCATATTCAAAAGTAATGCGCCGCCCGGTGGCATCGAAATAACTGCGACAAGCTGACATCAGTTCCCTCAGGGGATACTTTTTATTGACAGGCACCAACCGGTTGCGCAAAACATCATCGGCGGTATGCAGGGATATCGATAATCCGACCTGCAATTTTTCCCTGCTTAAACGGTTTATCTGAGGTATTAGCCCCGACGTAGAAATAACCATACTGCGAGCGCTGAGACCGAACATATCGGCCGAATTCAGCCTCTCGATTGCCTGTAACAGCGATTCGTAATTGGCTAAAGGTTCTCCCATCCCCATAAAGACGATGTTGTTAATTTTGCCGCCGCCATCCTTTAAATAACGCGCAAAATATAACACCTGGTCTATTATCTCGCCGCATGTTAAATTGCGTTCGAAGCCTTGCTGTCCGGTAGCGCAGAAAGGACACCCGACCGGACACCCTACCTGCGTGGATACACAGACGGTATTGCGTTCTTTACCCGCCGCTTCGGGATAATGCATCAGGGCGGTTTCTATCGTTTTCCCATCTCCCAGTTTAAACAGCGTTTTCACTGTATCGCCGCGGCTGCCGGTTTCATTGCAGGGCGAAAGAGTGCAGAACCGGAATTTATCTTTAAGCTTTGTGCGCAAAGAGATAGGCAAATCGGACATTTCGTCGAAAGAACCAGCCAGCCTTTTATATACCCATCCCTGAACCTGCCTGGCGCGATAAGAAGGCCCGCCGATAGACTGCAATTCTTCCTGCAAACGCAAGAGATTCATATCGGTGATATATGGAATTGTGTCCATAGCTCAATTGTACCACGCAGCGGACTGCTTTATTAAACGCAATTATTATGTAATATTATTTGACAACAATTCAGCTTCCATAGTATAGTTTCACCCAATACTAAATTGGCACTGCCTAATATTAAAGGCAGTGCCTGATTGACTCGTTCCTCAAGACAAAAGAGCGGATGGGCGGAAGGAAAAGGAAGGTTTAACTTGTTAGAAACTATCAGAAAAGCTTTCGCGGAATACGAAGAAAAAATGAAATCGCTGGCTGTCAGCCTGGAAGATGAAGCGTATCACCTGCAACAGGTAGCTGTACACTGCAATCGGGTATCCGAAGAATGCATGACTGTAGGCGACAGCATCGCCAGAATGGATTCATAAAGTAAAATTTAATATCGAAACAGAAAACCCGTGCCGGTTTAATCGACACGGGTTTTTTATTAATTTTGTTGAATAAATATTTCAGTACGGCATGCAGGGGATTATTTTTATGCGGATTTAATCGCCCGTGCGATTTCCATTCCCATCTCGCGGCACTTCTGTAATTCTTCGGCTTTCGGCTGCCATTTAGCTTTCACACTCTCGACAACCACAGGAATCCTGCACCTGTTTAGATGTTCTTCGATAATCCGGGGGCTTTCTCCGCTCCACCCGTAGGTGCCGAAAGCGGCGCCGATTTTATTCTGGAATCTTAATCCCCTTAAATCTTCCAGAATGGGTGAGAGTGTAGGCAATACCCCCTGATTGAATGTCGGAGAACCGATGATAACGGCTTTGGTTTTGAATATCTCGGTAACTATATCGTTCCTGTCGGCCAACCCTGCATGAAAAATCTTATATGGTATTCCTTCCTGTGCAATCCCCTCCCCGATAGCCTCCGCCATATTGCGCGTGCCATCCCACATGGTATCGTAAATAATAACGGCACTCTGCCCGGGTTTCTGGGAAGCCCATTCCCGGTATTTTTGGACAATCTGCAACGGCTCTTTGCGCCAGATAACGCCATGGCTGGGGGCAATCATGTCGACCGGCAGATTGAGCGCCAGAACCTCGTCTATCTTTCTTAAAACCTGGTTGCTGAACGGAGTCAGGATATTGGCATAGTACTTCAGAGCCTCTTCATAGAGTTCTTCCTGATTTACCATGTCGTTATAAAGGAAGGAAGTTGCATAGTGCTGACCGAAAGCATCGTTGGGCATCAGGATATTCTTGCCCGTTAAATAGGCAAACATGCTGTCCGGCCAGTGCAGCATCGGGGCTTCGACAAAGACAAGCTCGTGCTTGCCGATATTGATTTTATCACCCGTTTTTACTGTTTTGAAGTTCCAGGGCTGATGATAGTGCCCTTCGATACTCTCCCTGCCTTTTTGCGATACGACTAGCGTGGCATCGGGCGCATAGCGCATCACTGCCGGTAAACCTCCAGAGTGGTCTACCTCGGCATGATTGGCAACTACGATATCTATGCGTGACGGGTCGATAATCTCCCGTATATTCTCAATCAGTTGATTTTGAAACGGTGTCCAGACGGTATCGACCAAAACAACCTTTTCATCGACGATTAAATAGGCATTATACGATGAACCGCGATGCGTGGAGAGTTCATGCCCGTGAAAATGCTTTAAAGACCAATCTACCACTCCCACCCAGTAAACGTTTTCTGCAATCTGAACGACCATATAATAAACCTCCTGCGATGAAATCCGATACAAGATAAAATTCAGGATATCTCTTCAAACATATCTTTCGATACGCCGCAAACGGGGCAAACCCAGTCATCGGGAATGTCCTCAAACGCGGTGCCGGCAGCAATTCCGCTATCGGGGTCGCCGACAGCCGGGTCGTATATCCATCCGCAAACCGTACATACGTATTTATCCATAATAAATTCACTCCCTGGTATTTTCCCGTAGACGATTGCCTTAATGCGCTATTCAATCGGGCAGGCTCGATGCGTCTACCTAATTTTACCCCGAACAGCTTTTAATAACAATAAAGCGGCTGGTAAAAAGAGATTTTTAACATATTTTTAACAAAGCCTTAAAGCGCCTTTAAAAAACGTCGTTTAAAATTATTATTGAATGATGAAGAAGGAGAAAGAAAAAATGAAAAGATTTACACTGGCGCTGATCGCCCATGACTCGAAGAAGGCAGACATGGTCGACTTGGCGTGCTCCTACAGGGAGACACTGGAAAAGCTGCACCTGGTAGCCACCAGGAGTACCGGAGAGCGTATTCAGTCGAAGACGGGACTTCCGATAACCCTGATGCAGAGCGGACCTCTCGGCGGAGACCAGCAAATCGGTTCGATGGTAGCCAGCGGAGTGGTTAATGCGGTTATCTTCCTGCGCGACCCGCTATGCTCGCAGCCGCACGAACCCGATATCACGGCGCTCTTAAGGGTATGCGACGTGCACAACGTGCCCCTTGCCACCAACCTCGCCAGCGCAGAGGGAATCCTGCACCTGATTAACAAACACCCCGACGTGCTGGTAAAAAACAACATAAGAGCACAGATAAATAACGAACTTTCAAGAACCTGCTGCTAAATAATAAAGAAAAAAATTAAAAGGAGAGAATTAATTGAAGGAAACACTTAAAAATAAATTATCGAGAAGGGAATTTCTGGCAGGAACCGGAGCGGTTTTACTGGTAGGACTGCTTGGCGGATGCAAAAACGAAACCGCAACCGTCACCACTACCAAGACTGTTACTGCCGCTGCAACCACCCTGACAAGCACTGCCACAAAAACAATCACCGAATCAGGAGAACTTTCCGGCACCATTACCATAGGCGGCTCTACCACAGTTCAACCGCTATCCGAAACACTGGCAGAAGCATTTACAGAAATCTTCCCGAACGTTCGTATAACTGTTACCGGTGGAGGGTCCAGCGTCGGTATAAAGTCCGCTTCGGATGGCACACTGGATATCGGAGCCGCCTCACGCGAGCTTAAGGCCTCCGAGGAAGGCTCCGGGCTGGTAGTCAGCGTCCTGGCTTATGACGGCATCGCGGTCATTACTAACGCCGCACAAACGATTACCGATTTAAGCATCGAACAAATAAAGCGAATCTACGCCGGTGAAATTACCAACTGGAATGAAGTCGGCGGAGCCAATGAAAATATTGTAGTCGTTTCACGCGAGGAAGGTTCCGGAACCAGGGCTGCCTTCGAAGAAATGGTAATGGGAGAAACGCTTATTACCGCATCGGCCATACAGCAATCATCCACCGGGGCCTTAAAGACAACGGTTGCCGGAAACAGGAGGGCAATCGGATATATATCGATGGGTTACCTCGATTCCAGCGTCAACGCTCTAAGTATAGATGGTGTAGCCGGGACAGAAGAGAATGCCAAGAACGGCAGCTATCCTATCGTAAGACCCTTGCTTTATGTAACTAAAGGCGAACCCCAGGGAATCGTCAAGAAGTACATCGATTTCTGCGGAGGCATAGCGGCACAGGCAATTGTGGCAGAGGATTATATCTCAATTTTATAATAATGGAGCCAAGAATAAAAAGAGTTTCAGTTACAATTTGATATAGCAGCAAGGGTAGCCCGTTTAAAGCTACCCTTCTGCCGTTAGGACGTTAATGAAATGACACGCTATTTTACAGACAAACTGGCAAAATATATCGTTTTTATAAGCGGTTTTACTTCTTTTATTATCCTGCTGCTTATAGCGCTGTTTATTTTTAGAGAAGGACTTCCGGCATTTTCGGAAATAGGCGTTTTCGATTTTATTTTCGGCAGCGTCTGGAGACCGGGAATCGACCAGTACGGCATCCTTGCCATGATTGTCGGCTCAATTGCGGTTACCATCGTTTCGATGATAATGGCAGTACCGCTGGGAATCGCCTGCGCCATTCTCCTGGCTGAAGTTGCTCCGTCGAAAATACGCAGCATTCTACGCCCTGCTGTTGAACTGCTGGTTGGCATCCCGTCCGTAGTTTACGGATTGGTAGGGCTGGTACTGCTGGTTCCGATTATCGCGAATATCGGGGGCAGCGGCTTCAGTATACTTGCAGCATCTATCGTACTCATGGTGATGGTATTACCGACCATTATCAGCATCAGCGAAGACAGTATCAGGGCGGTTCCCTCTATTTATAAAGAGGGAGCTTTAGCTTTAGGAGCTACCAAATGGCAGACAATCAAGGGGGTTATTCTACCGGCAGCGAAATCAGGCATCGGAGCGGGTATCGTGTTGGGAATGGGGCGCGCCATCGGCGAAACCATGGCAATGATAATGGTTATCGGCAACTCGATTGCTTTCCCCGGCTCGCTTCTGGATGCGGCACGTACGTTAACCGGTAACATCGCCATAGAAATTAATTATGCCGAAGGCACTCATCAAAGCGCCCTGTTTGCCACCGGCGTCGTACTCTTTATATTCATATTATTGTTAAACAGCGCCGCTACTATCTTCTTAAAGAGGGGGGCAAATGCGCAGCATCTCCGCTAAACAAACGCAGAAAATGGCATTGGCAGGCATCTGGGGGGGAGGGATAATTACCCTGCTGCTGCTGCTCGTTATTATCGGCTACGTCCTGATACAGGGCCTCCCCGGAATAAACTGGGAATTTTTAACCACCAATCCCAAGGGAGGTATTTCCGGCCAGGGCGGTATTTTATCGACCATTGTCAGCACACTTTATTTAATCGGGGTAACACTGGTTTTACTGGTTCCCATCGGCATCGGTTCCGCCATTTATCTATCCGAATATGCGCCGAATAACCGCCTGACAAGAATTATACGTTACGGGATTGAAACACTGGCAGGAATACCATCGATTATTTTCGGTTTATTCGGCTACGCATTGTTCGTTACGGTGCTCAGTTTCAATTTTTCGATATTATCGGGAGCTTTGACACTGGTATGCCTGCTGCTGCCGACGATGATAACCACCACCGAAGAAGCCTTGAAAGCGGTTTCATATTCGTACCGTGAAGCCGCCCTGGCGTTGGGAACCACCAGGTGGCAGATGATATCGAAAATCGTGCTTCCTTCGGCTATACCGGGAATAGTTACTGCTGTTATTCTCTGCATCGGAAGGGCTATCGGCGAAACGGCTTGCCTCTATGTTACCATGGGCGGCAGCGCCGCTATGCCTTCATCGCTTCTCGAAGGCGGCAGGACGCTTTCACTGCATGTATATTACCTGGCAATGGAAACCAACGCCATGGACAAGGCAATGGCAACAGCTGCGGTACTGATTATTATCATCATACTTATCAATGCATTGACTAACTGGCTGGCCGGACGCTTTCAAAAAAGAATGAAAGGGCTTTCATAAAATGACAATATATAATTTTAACGGACAAACCTGCCGCGGCGGAAAGATAAAGGCAAGCAACCTCAATTTCTACTACGGCAATTTTCAGGCATTAAGGAATATCAATCTGGATATCCCCGGCTGCGCCATTACCGCCATTATCGGGCCTTCGGGATGCGGTAAATCTTCATTTCTGCGGCTGTTAAACCGCATGAACGACCTGATATACGGCAGCCGCATCGAGGGAACAATCGAGCTGGACGGGAAAAATATCTTCGATAAGGAAGTAGACGTCGTCGACCTGCGTAAAAATGTCGGCATGGTATTCCAGAAACCCAATCCCTTCCCGATTTCCATTTTCGATAATATAACCTTCGGGCCGAAACAGCACGGCAAAAAGAACAAAATAGAACTCGAAGAGATTGTTGAAAACAGTTTAAAACAGGCGGCTTTATGGGATGAGGTAAAGGATAAACTCGGGCAGTCGGCGCTCGCACTGTCGGGCGGACAGCAGCAGAGACTATGCATCGCCCGCGTTCTATCCGTAGAACCGGAAGTGATATTAATGGACGAACCTTGCAGCGCGCTCGACCCGATGGCGACATTGAAAATCGAAGACCTGATGCGCAGCCTGGCAAAAAATTACACCATAATAATAGTAACCCACAACATGCAGCAGGCTGCCCGCGTCTCCGATACCACCGCTTTTTTTATGATGGAACCCGACCGTGCCGGCTCCCTTGTAGAATACGGCTCTACTTCAGAAATATTTACCAACCCGAAAGATAAACGCACGGAAGACTATATTACAGGCCGTTTCGGTTAATTCGCAAAGGAGAAAAGTGATATGGAAATAAGAACTGATTTTAACAAGAGACTGCGTGAAATTCAGGACGACATTCTCATAATGGGAAGTATGGTCGAAAAAGCCATAACGACTTCGATAAAAGCATTAAAAGACAGGGATATCAACCTGGCTCAACAATTGATAGATGATGACGAATATATCAACCGCAAGCGATTCGAGATCGAAGAAAAGTGCATCAAGCTGATTGCTACCCAGCAGCCGCTGGCGGGAGACCTGCGCACTATAGTCAGTGTGCTTAATATTGTCACCGAGATGGAGCGTATCGGGGATTACGCCGCCGGAATAGCAAAAATCGTGCTCTTGATAGGGTGTGAAGAGCATTTGAAACCGCTGATAGATATCCCACGAATGGCGGACAAAACTGTTCTCATGCTGCAACGAAGCCTGGATGCCTTCATCAAGCATGATGCCGCAGCGGCTAAAAGCGTTATAGCGGAAGATGACGATGTCGATAATCTATACGACCAGATTTTCCGTGAACTGTTGATTTTTATGATGGAAGACCCGAAAACCATCACACGCGCCACGCGGTTGGTATGGGTGGCGCATAACCTCGAACGCAGCGCGGACAGGGTGACCAATATCTGCGAACGCATAATCTATATCGTAACCGGCAAAATGGAGGAACAGGGAGCTTCGAATTATTAAAAGACTGTTATTACAAAAAATTCCGACCTATCGAGATGGATTATTTTTTACACCTGGTAAAAAACCGTTAACATGGTCGACTCCAACGGTAGAGATTGCTTCGTTTTCCCATCGGGAAAACTCGCAATGACATTTATGTTCTTTTATTCTTAATAAAAAGTCTTTATACTTATAATGATCCAGGGAAAGCGCTATGGCAGACAAGATACTGGTTGTAGAAGACGATTTAAACCTGCTTGCCACTCTCAGGTACAACCTGAGAAAGGAAGGGTATGATGTCGTTACCGCTGCCGACGGCGCGGAAGCGCTGGAAGCGGCGCGCCGCGAAAAGCCGGACATTTTAATACTGGATGTAATGCTGCCTAAACTCAGCGGTTTGGAAGTCTGCCGCATCCTGCGCAGTGAAATGCCTGCTCCGATTTTAATGTTAACTGCCAAGGCCGATGAAACAGATAAAATTATCGGGCTGGGCATCGGAGCCGATGACTACATGACCAAACCCTTCAGCATCAGGGAACTGATAGCCCGCATAGCCGCCATGCTGCGCCGTGTTAAAATTATGCAGCAATCCGCGAAGGAAAAGGAGGCGGTTCTACAATATCACGGAATAGAACTCGACACGGCATCGCATACCGTTAAAATCGGTGGTAAAACCGTAGAATTGAATCCCAAGGAATTCGACCTTTTGACACTCTTTATAAAAAACAAGGGATTGGTGCTTTCACGCGAGCAAATTCTGAAAAAGGTCTGGGGATATGATTATGCCGGCGATACCCGCACCGTCGATGTGCACGTTCGCTGGCTGCGCGAGAAAATAGAAGCCGACCCGCAAAACCCGAAATTACTCTTAACCGTGCGCGGAAGCGGTTATAAAATGGAAGGGCAATAGTGTTTCGCAGTATCAAGTGGCGTATTATCTTCTGGTTCGTTTTACTGATTGCCGTCGGCATGACCGTATTCGGAGTATTGATTACTAACTCTATAAAAACCTCCCAGCTCGATAATCTGGCTAAACAACTGGAAAACGAGGCGCGCATTGTTTCCGAAGTTTGCCTGCCCTATTTTATAAATACGACTGATATAGAATCAATAGATGTTCTGGTTAAGACACTGGGGACTGATATCGATGAACGCATAACCGTTATCGCCGTCGATGGCGCCGTTCTCGGTGATTCGCACGAAAACCCGGCTGTTATGGAAAATCATTCGATGCGACCGGAGGTAAGAGAAGCACTTTCTTCAGGCTACGGTGAAATTGTGCGCTATAGCACTACTCTTAATGAAAAGATGATGTATGTAGCTGTACAGATTACCGACGGGCAGGATGTTTACGGAATAACCCGCTTGGCGCTTCCGGTTACCCAGGTGGATAAACTCGTAAACAGTATCATTAACAGCATTATTCTGGCGACGATATTGACTGCCGCACTGATAATTATCGCCATACTGGTAATTACGCCGGTCACCACCCGTCCCATAACAGAGATTACAAAAGCGGCGCGCCGTATTGCCGGCGGGGATTTCGATTATAAAATCACGGCCGGCGGCAATGATGAATCGGGGCAGCTTGCGCGGGCATTTAACGAGATGCGCCTTAAAATCAAGGACATGATAGAAAGAATATCCGCCGACAGGGCTGAACTGTCGACCATTCTGGAAAATATGACCGATGGCATTATCATGACGGATAAAGACGGCAATATAACCATGGTAAACACCGCCTGTATAAAAATATTGAATGCCGCGGGTAAAGAATTTATTGCCAAACCGCTGATAGAAGTCTTTCGCGACCACCAGTTAAACGAAATTTTAAGGCAATGTCTGAATACCGGAAAACAGCAAACTACGCAATTCGAATCGATCGCCCTCAAGAAATTCATACAGGCGGTTGCCGTTCCCGTAAGCAGCGACGGATTAAGCGGAGCCCTCATTTTACTTCAGGACCTTACCGAACTCAGGAGTTTGCAGACGACCAGGAGGGATTTAATAGGCAACATCTCTCATGAATTCAGGACGCCGCTGGCGGGAATCAAAGCCATGACGCAAACACTACAGGATGGGGCCATCGACGATAAAGATTCGGCAAAGGATTTTCTTAGCCGCATAGAAGCAGAAGTAGACCGGCTGACGCAAATGGTTTCTGAACTTACCGAGCTTTCACGCATTGAAAGCGGCAGGATGGAATTAAAAGCAGAGATTGTAGATATAAACAAGCTTATCGAAGATGTATTTGCTCAGCTCCAACCTCTGGCAGACCGGCAGAATCTGATGTTTAAAACCGAATTCAATACCGGGCAACTGCTGGTTAAAGCAGACAGGGAACGCATGCGACAGGTTATAATAAATCTTGTACATAACGCCATTAAATTCAGTAAACCGGGCAAAGCCATAATTGCCGCCAGCAGAAAACAGGGTATTTTTGCCGTTACAGAAATAACCGATGAAGGTATCGGCATCTCCCAGGACGACTTATCTCATATTTTCGAGCGTTTCTATAAGGCTGATAAATCACGCAGCGGACAGGGAACGGGTATGGGATTGGCTATCGCCAAGCACCTGGTACAGGCTCACGGAGGGAATATCTCCGCAAGCAGCCAGGAAGGCAAAGGAACCACCATTACATTCACGCTGCCGCTGGTATAAGCTGTGATTAATCACTCACTTATTTATCAGTCCGGGTTGCTTCCGCTCTTTGCCCATTCGATAGTCTCAGCAACCGGAAGTGGAAAAACATAGCTGCTCGCGGTGAGTCCCTCCACATTGTCTTTCTGAGGCGAAGACGAATGAATCTCATATAAATCTGAGAGGGACGACGAAGTAGCGACATGTCAGTACAATGCCACTTAATTACCCCACTCCGGATATATAAATAATAAAGCAGAAGCCAAATAATGTTAATTCAATATATGTTTGCACTTTACGCATATTATGCCTAAAATAGTTATCCCCTATGAAGGTGTGACAGTAAATATTAAAGATGGAAGATAAAAATAAAAAAGACTTCACTGCCCATTTAAAGAATGTCGGCAGGAATTTTGTATCCGCAATCGATACCGAACCCCGCATTCAATTATACTTTTATGCTATATTCATACAATTGCTGGGGCTAACAATAAGCGGATTCGGATATTATATTTCTCCCAATCCGTTCTGGTTAATCGGTTCTTTTATTTATATCCTCTGGTTTTTAATCATGTTTGCAATTCTACACCCGCAAACGGGCAGTTTCCTGCATAATAAAAAGATGACCTTAAAACGCGGGACAATCGCCATTATCGCTATTATGCTCGTCGTTATTATCGGAGAGATTGTTTTACTGGCTTTACCTGTTTCCAACTCAGATGGGAGTACAGAAAAAGGGACTCTGGAAGAAATGATTCTTTCCCTGCAGGAGGCTTTTACCTATACCGACAGCACTGCTTTGACAGTTCAGGCAGTCGAAAACCTGCTCGAAGGGAAAAATCCGTATGCCAATTCCAATATCGTATCGGCTCTCGTTAAATATAAAGGCTCGTATAAACAGACTACGCCGCTAAGAGTCGGCAGGCTGGCGGATACCTTCCCCTATCCAAGCGACGAACAACTGGCGGAGATATGGGGAAGCGCGCTGGCAGACACTTCTCAAGTGCCCGAGGAACTGGATACTGTCATGTGTTATCCGGCCGGTTCCTTCTTGTTTTTAGCGCCGTTTTATGCCATCGGCATCGATAATTCGATACTGATATACGGATTAATCGTCGTTGCGGCTATAGCTTATACCGCTTTACAGCTACCCGGAGACAAACGATTGATATTCATTATTGCCGCAATTATCAGCATGGACATCTGGAACTGCATATTCAACAGCAGTATCTCCAATATGGTTTTCCCCTTCCTGCTAATCGCCTGGGTTACGCTGGATAAAAAGAAAGCGATTTCCCCTATCGCTATGGGGATTGCCGCAGCAGCCAAGCAGACCGCCTGGTTTTTTATTCCTTTCTATCTTATTCTCGACTGGAAAACCAATGGATTCAAGGCAGCTCTAAAATCGACCGGAATAATCGGACTGGTGTTTTTTGCGGTCAACGGCTATTTTATATTCCAGTACCCGCAGTTATGGTTCGATTCGGTAATCTACCCGATGACCGAGCCGGCTTTCCCTGAGGGAGTGGGTATTATTACCTGGGTAACCAGCGGATGGCTTAATATTCAATCGCAGATACTCTTTGCCGTTATGGAAGTTACCGTATTTACAGGAGCTGTAATCTGGTACATTCGCAATGCTAAAAAATACCCCGATGCCGGTCCGCTGCTGGCTGTGCTGCCGCTGTTCTTTGCCTGGCGCAGCTTATCCAGTTACTTCTTCTACATCACAATCATCGTGCTTGCCTGTGTACTATACAGGACAAAACAAAAAGAAGAGCCTTGTTCAAAAGCTCTTCAGACATGATTTCCAGTAGGCACCACTTGTTTCAGGCTGACTAATCTCCAGGCTGTAAAATAGTCTTCTCAGAATCGGGGAGATGCTTCCTGATATAATAATCCAGCCCATCCAACCCGAACCTCAGCTTTAGAGCGCGGATGCCATAGGAGATACCTGTTTTGAAAACCGCTGTTTTACTGGTACCGCTTTTTCTGAATCGATATACAAAAGGTACTTCGATAATGCGCAACCCGTTCCTCGCGCCTTCATATAAAAGGGTAATCGAGTAATCTCCATACCCCTTGAATACATAATCCATGTTATATTCATTGAAAATATCTTTTCTCATGGCATGAAACCCTCCGGTAACATCTTTAACCGGAATATGCAGCAAATTGCGCACGAACAGGTTCAGCAGACGGCTTCCCCAGACACGCCGGAAACTGGAGTAAACTTTTTTGTTTTCGACATACCTGGAAGCGACAACTATATCGCACTTGTATTTTATTAATTTACCCGCCAGTTCGGGAATTAAATCCGGGTCGTGGCTTAAATCGGCATCCATTGTGACGATGATATTCCCGGTCGCTTCTTCGATTCCCCTTCTTACCGCCGTTGCCAATCCTCTCTCACCGATGCGTGTAATTAATCTCAATTGCGGATAATGACCGGATAATGAATCACAAATTTTCCTGGTATCATCCGGACTGTTATCGTCTATAATCAGAATCTCATAATTATCGATGCCGTTCTTTTTAAAACAAGCGGAAATTTTCTCCGCCAGCAGCGGCAGGTTGGAAGCCTCGCAATATGCAGGCACTACAACGGACAAGCGGGTGCCATCGTATATATTCACTTCAAACCGACCTCCCTAATATGGATTCCAGTCGCCGGCATATACAGTTGACATCTTCCCTGTCGATACCGTATCCGGACGGCAGGTTGATGCCTTTCGAGCCGAGCATTTCGGCCACCGGAAAACTGCCGCTTCGTTCGTACGGCGGCAGCAGATGAAGTGGATAAAAAAACGGTCTTGTTTCGATGCCGGTATCGGCTAAGCGGGATATAACCTCATCCCTGTTTATTTCAACCCTGTCTGTCAGTAATATTGAATACATCCAATATACGTTTTTCGCCCATGACATCTCTGGCGACGGGATGATATAACCTTCGTCAGATAAATACTGCAAACCTGTTTTATACCAGCCGGCAATCTGTCTCTTTATATCTATCAATCGTTCCAGTCTGTCGACCTGCGCCGCCCCGATTGCCGCCTGAACATTAGTCATGCGGTAGTTAAATCCGACGATATCATACCAGTATCTCCTATCAGGGTTTTGACCGTGGTCACGCAGTACCCTCATTTTTCCGGCAAGCACTTCATCGTCGGTAAGACACATCCCGCCTTCCCCGGTGGTGATGATCTTGTTGCCAAAGAAGGAAAAACAGGCGATGTCGCCGAAAGAGCCGACCTTTTTACCCCTGTATTCGGCTCCGTGAGCTTCAGCCGCATCTTCGATAACCAGCAGATTATATGCCCTGGCAATATCGCTGATGGCATCCATATCGCAGGGATGCCCGTAAAGATGAACAGGGATAATCGCTTTGGTTCGGGGGGTGATTTTTTCTTCTATGAACGCAGGTTCGATTCCCCAGTAAGCGGGATTGCAGTCCACCATTACCGGAACAGCCCCCGTATACGTTACCGCATTTGCCGTAGCGATAAATGTCAGGTTGGGAACAATTACCTCATCGCCCTTGCCGATACCCAGAGCGGTCAGGGCAAGGTGAAGTGCAGTTGTTCCATTAGAAGTAGCAACTCCGTACTTGACACCGCAGAATGCGGCAAATTTTTCTTCGAACTCGGTGATAAACTCGCCTTTAGAGCTGACCCATCCGGATTCGACAGCTTCTTTTACATTCTCCAGTTCTTCAGCGCCCAAAAAAGGTTTTGCGATGGGAATCATATTAAACACCGACTGCCCTGGACATGATATTCGCTTCGCTGGAATACATCGGGGCATCCCAGTAAAAACGTTCGCCATTCAACCACCTCGTCCAGCGGTTTAAATCCTCCTCGACCATCAATCTCACCAGTTCGTTGAACTTTACATTCGGCTGCCAACCCAGCGCCCATTGCGCCTTGGAATAGTCGCCTCTCAATGAATTGACGTCTACAGGTCTCTGGTATTTAGCATCCGACCTGACGTGGTCCCTCCAATCCAGGCCGACGACTGCAAATGCCAGTTCTGCAAACTCGCTGACAGAATGCGCTTCGTTGGTAGCAATCACAAAATCGTCCGGGTGGTCCTGTTGAAGCATAAGCCACATCGATTCTACATATTCGGGGGCATATCCCCAGTCCCTTTTGGCGTCGAGATTTCCGAGTTCTATGTGTGTTTCCAACCCCAGCTTAATCTTTGCAACGGCGTTGGATATTTTACGGGTGACGAACTCCAGCCCGCGTATGGGTGATTCGTGGTTAAAAAGTATACCGTTGGTAGCAAAAATTCCATAGCCTTCGCGGTATATCCTGGTCAGCCAGTAGGCATAAAGCTTGGCGGCGGCATAGGGGCTCGACGGCTGAAATTTGGTGATTTCGGTATACGCTTCATAGGTACCGTTGCCATAGAGTTCACTGGTCGAAGCCTGGTAATAACGCGTATGAGGACTAATCAGTCTTATAGCTTCCAGTATCCTGGTAACGCCGAGACCGGTTACTTCTGCCGTGGCTACAGGCTGCTGGAATGAAGCGGCAACAAAACTTTGAGCCGCCAGATTATATAATTCATCGGGTTCGGCTATCCGCAGAGCCTCGATAATAGAACCGCTGTCGATAAGGTCAAGGGGTACCAGCTTAACTTTATCGAAAATATTCAAATAATGCAGACGCCAGAAATTGGGAGTCGATGTTCT
>CAYNQR010000015.1:0-30753 GCA_964399425.1 uncultured Dehalococcoidales bacterium
CCCCTTACCTCCTGAATGCAAATCAGGCGTTCTCCCAACTGAACTACGGGCCCATGTCGAAGCTCGTTATTAACATATCATTATATCAATGAAAGAGGTTTTTTAGCAATTTGACCCGGATGGGTTATCAGTCATGGCATTAATAAACAACAAGTCAACGCCGCTTAGTTCGACGAGCTCACTATGAACGGGATTCGACGAGCTTCCTTCGATATACTCAGGACAGGCTTCACGAGCGGCTATTTTGTCCCATTTATCTCACACTGTCGAAGGGATAAAGATGCAGTAACCTGTATTTCTTAAAATGCGTTAGAAATATCGGCTTCTATCCGGCTAACAGCCTTTTTATTTCCAGCAGGGCGTCGATGCCGGCGAATTCGCCTTCGAGGATACATTTATCGGCTTTCTTGAAATCGGTAAAGCTGATACCGGCAAGGCGCGGTTCGATTACCACATCAGCTTTTCTCAGGCTGAGGTCGGTAGAATGAGAGCTCATTATATTGATGAATTTCATGGTAACGGTAAATATATTGGGGTCTTTCGATGCAGAGTTCTCGTCCGGTTCGACTTCGTCGATATAGATACGCTGTCCTATATCGGGCATGCGCGGCGACACGTTGACGGCAATAACGATATCGGCGCCCATCTTCCTCACCACTTCTACCGGTACCTGGTCGATAACTCCGCCGTCAACCAGGAATCTGCCTTTATGTTCGCAGGCGGAAAAGACAATCGGAACGGAAATGCTGGCTCTTACTCCTTCCAGTACCGAACCCTTATCTATGACAACTTCTTCACCGCTCATGATATCGGTGGAGGTGCAGGCAAAGGGTATTTTTAAAGCGGAGAAATCGACATCCCCGATGTAGCTTCTCAAAAGCTCGATGAACTTTTTTCCGCCGATGAAGCCGGTTTTCGGCAATGAAATGTCGATTAACTGCCATCTTTTTATCAGGTCTATTTCCAGGACTTCTTTTTTGATTTCGGCAGCGCTTTTCCCTGTGGCGAAAAGGGCGCCCACTATAGCGCCGGCGCTGGTGCCGGCAATCATATCAATGGGGATATGCTCTTTTTCGAGTATTTCCAGCACCCCGATATGAGCGAGTCCCCGCGCCGCTCCGCCTCCCAGCGCAATGCCTACTTTTTTCCTGCTCATAGACTAAACTCCGCGTTTTTTACCACAGGTCTTCGATATCTTTTTTAGCCTGTTCCGGATTATTGACTGCGTCCGAAAAACTCTTGTACGATTCCGCGCTGCCGTATTCACGCGGCTGGAAGGCAACCGGCATGGGAACGGCGTGCCCGAAGATTAAAGCCTGCTGCTTGGCGGATAGTTTTGCCAGCACCGATTTCAGTTCGCTTTTTCCGGATACGCCCGATAAAACGCTGTCCATATCGCGCTCGTTATCCAAAAGGCAGGTAATCTTGGTGCCCATCTGCGACATGATTTCCTCATCTATTCCGCTGGGGCGCTGGTCGATAACCAGCAGGGTGCAATTGTATTTTCTCATCTCGCGCGCAATGGTGCCGAAAATGGTTTTTTCAGCGATGTCGTGGTTTAAAAACTTGTGAGCTTCCTCGATGGTGATTACCAGCGGAATAGGCGCTTCGCCGGCGCCGCTCATCGCCTTTTCGGTCTTGTCGCGGTACTGGGAATAGATGCGTCTCGTCAGTAGATTGGCAACCAGTATATAGGCTGTAATATCGGTATATCTTCCGAACTCCAAAACGACATTTATACCGCGATTGAGATATTCTATAACCCTGTGAACGGCATTTTGCTCCGTTTTCTGTTGTATAAAGGGCAATCTCTTGATGGTATTCAATCCCCTCTGCAGGTTCTGGAAGGTGCTTTCGTGGATGTTCAGGCGGTTTAAAAGCTCCTTGGCCTCCTCCGAGTCATCCAGCTCCGATGTGCGTATGAACCATTCGTTACCGAACTTGCGTCTCATCTGGTAGATGGCTTCGACAGCCGGGTCTGTCAAGTTCAAGGTCTGCCGTAAAAGCGACATATCTTCCGGCTCGATTTCGTTATAGCCGATTTTAACCGCGAAATCGGTGCTTACGCCGCGATTGCGCGAGTTTTCTTCGTCTAAAGTGAAAACGGCCACCTTCGATGGGAATAGTTGTTTTAAGGCTTTGACGCTGCGTCCTTTTTCGCTGGTGCCCGCCCAGCCGTATTCGCTGTGCATATCGAAAACCAAATTGACGCAGGCGCTTTTTTGCAGCATGCCGATAAGCAGCATCCTTGTCAGGAAGGTCTTGCCGGTGCCGCTCTTGCCGAAGATGCCGTTGGAGCGTTTAACCAGTTCGGGAAGATTGAGGCAGAGCTTGGTTTCCATGTCCAGCGGATTGCCGATCCAAAATCTTTCCTTATCTTCTTTTCCGAAAACAAGCTCGATATCTCTGTCCTCTGCCAGCTTTACCATCGAATAATGGCTGGGAACGGTCTTGACCGGCTGCGGTCCTTCCACTACGCTTTCAACATCTCCGCCGATGGTCAGGTAGGGCATTACCTGTAAAGTGCCGAAAGTGCCGGTTCCCGAAAGAACCTCGGTGATAAAGGGGTCTTTGGTATCGGGCGGCGTCTGGGTCAGGTTTAAATCTGTTACTCCCAGCACCACCTCGGTAATCATGCCGAAAAAGCGGCGTTTCTGCCCTTCTATGGTTACATAACGCCCGACTACCATATCCTCCACCGAGGTGTCGGCATCCAGTCGCACTTCGACGCCTTTATTGGAAGAACCGGAGACGACGATGCCCATTCTCTTCTCTTCTGCGGTCATTGCCTTATCCTTTCGAGGATGGTTCTGAGCCGGTTGAAATCGCCACTTAAAACAGTGGCAAGGTGTTTGCCTGCCGCTACCAGGAAGGCATGTTTATCCTCCTGCACCAGGCTCAAATTGCGCAGGACGGCAGCAATCAGTTCTTCATGCGGCAGTGTGATGGCGCTGTTCAATATGCTATTCAGGAATTCGAAAGAACGGCTGAACTCCTTTACATCCTGTGTTGGGCAGAGGTATATGAAACTGTGAATGGGTGCCGGTTGGGGAGGCAGATAGTGGAAGACATTGTTATCCTCTTTGTATCCGACAACCAGCGCCTCGAATTCGCTTTTTAAGAGTTTTGAAATCTGGGGACTGGCTTTATAAAGTGCTTCCTCGCTGCTTTCATCTTTCCCTCTTGCCAGCGGCTTTCTGCCCGGGTCGATTCCGCCGGTGGTCGCATTGAACACGATGCCGTAGATTTGGGCACCGCTGTTTTTGGTTTTTACCAGTCCGCCCAGTGGCGGAAAGCGGTCAAGCTCATAGCACTGGGCCGTAAAACCGGACGTTTCAGAGCGGATTATTTCTCCGATTCTCTGTATTTCTTCTGTGTTCACGAAAAATACCTTTTTAGCTTATATCCTGGGCAGTCTAAGGGTCATCCATTTGCTTTCCAGCAGAAACCAGACAAATTCAACCAGCAGCGCGATAATAAACCAGATAGGCATATTTTACTCTCCTTTTTTCGATGAATAGATTAAGTTTCATATATTATATTACTAATGAGGTATGTAATGCCAAGTAAATTCGGAATAATTAATACCGTAGTGATAACGCCTGAAAATTACCAGTAAATTGTATAGTTGGAAACCACACTCGAAGGCAGATAATAATAGTCTCCCAGTCGTTTTTCCATATCGTCAAGAGTATGCTGCATTCGAATAAGTTCGGCTTCCCAGGCTTTCATAGCTGCGTATTCTTCAGAGCCGATGATAAATGTTTTTCCTTTTACGGCATTGTTATACCTTTGTACTTCATCATTATATTCCGCAAGCAGTATTTTATAGTTTTCCCAGCTTTCGATGTATTCTATGAAAAAGATGTAATCCAGTGATTCGGCTTCGTCAACGGCGATGCGCCCGTACCTCTCGCCGATGAGAAAATAGGCGACGGTGTCCCACTTCTCCGGCTCGTTATAATTAGAGATAACGTTTTCATAAATATAGCTTACGCCGTTCCATGTCTTTACCAGTTCGCCGGTACAGTCGATAAATACCAGCCCCAGGTCGCTGGTTTCAAAAACATTCAAAGCATGCCCGATGCTCCCGTCCGCATAATCGATACTGACCCAGCCCGCTCTTATGCCAACTGATTCGGCATTGTTGTGCAGTCTTTCGGCAAAATCGCTGCATACGAAGGCTTTGGGTCCGTCCTTGATGTAGGGCAGGGTGTTGGTATCGTCCTCATATATAAAAATTATTAGTTCTTCGTATGTGGGATTGGTTGCATCCTTGTTGTTGATTAAGCGTATCGGTTCATTGTCGCCGCCGACTATCACCGCTCCGCTCTCCGAGTAGATATATCCATCCCTGGGTATAAAAAAGTAGTCGCAGGAGGTCGCCAGCAGCGTAAACGTAATCAGTATGGCTAAAAGTAATTTTTTCATAGGCTATCTTTATTCCAGCGTTTTTAATCCCGATAAGGAAATTTGGTTATATATAACGATTACGAGATAGTGTTTCTATGCGGTTTTCTTTATCCGCCAGCCCAGAAGCAGCAATCCTCCGGCGACAAGGTGCGGCAGTCCCGTCAGCAGCCACAGCGCAATCTGTCCGTTATTCAGGTAATAGAAAGAGTGAATTATATATGCCAGCGATATGGCAATCAGTAATAGTCCGGCATAGTTGACTTTCCAGAAGGAGAGAACATAGGCGGCAAGGGCGATAACGCCGAATATAATAAGCAGCAATCCGGCTATGTCTGCGGTTGAAATATCTTTAAGCGCACCTTCGCTTACCAGCATCACAATCAGAAAGGCAGCGGCGATGAATGCTATGAACCTGCCGATGTGTATCAGCATGCTGCCGGTTTTTCTGGCGGCGGAAGGAGTGTTTTTGGCGCTGTGATTTTCTATATCCATCTGGTCCTCTTGCTGAAACTTTTAGCCGATGTATTTATCTCTATATTTTTCTCGGACAGGGATGCTTCCACCAGAGTTTGCAGGTTTTCGCGGTCGGCGGCGGTTACCACCGCCTGCTCGTGGGCTTCCGATAGGGCAACCGGATAACCCTGCCCCCTGCGGCACTGGTCGAGTATCAGTGTATGCGTCAGATTTAACAAGGTATCGTTGCGGGCAATCCACTCGGGTATTTCTATGCGGGCGATTTCATCTTCTATCTTTACATAATAGAAATAAATGCGGTGTATGCCGTAACGTTCCTGTATCGAGGAACGGCTGATATATACGGCCGACCTCTCGTTATTATCCAGAAGCGTTAAAAACAGGTCTTTATCCTGTATCCCGTCCACCGCGTTGCAAGGGTAATCTCCATTCGGATGTTCCCGTCGGCACCTATCGCAGTTTACCGTTTCGTACGGGCAGATGGCGATGCGAATGGTTCCCACGACGTCCGAAGAACGCGGAAAACTGATATAGCTTGCCAGCGCAATATTTTTACTCTCGTTGAGTTTCCTGATATCATCGAAGCATTTTAAAAAGCCTTTTTCTAAAAATTCGTTTACTACGAATTCCGGGATGTCCTTGCTCATCAGGTTCCAGCGAATCAGCGTCCCGTCGGCAAGCAGCAGGGCAGGGATTTCTTTTTTCAAGGAAGCGGCTGCTTCGGTAAGGTGTTTGAACTCTTCTATATCTCTCTTGATGCCGAGTAGATTGCCTTCGACGGGAACCTCGCGGTTACTGCCGTCGGGAGACATCATAACCAGGTCTGTTTTATCGAAATACAAGCGCGGTATACTTTCGAGTTGTGCATCGGCGTTATCTCCGTATTGAAGGTAGACGCTGCCGATGTTGATAAGGTAATAGCGAGCTGAGTGATGACGGTCGACATCTATTTGAGAACCGTCGGCGGCGATGACACAGAAGTCATTCGGCGGCGGCTCCGGGCAGTATTTACTGGATAGTTTTTCTACCGGTTCGGCAGGCATCCAGCTAGTCTTTCCCGATTCGATCTTATTCTTTAAATCATCAATGTTAAGGGAGTTGTCGCATAGCACCGACATCGCTTTAGCCAGGTGTTTTTGCCGCTCGTCATCGAGCGAATCGATGTGTGCGGTCATCTTCTCTACCTGTGAAGCAATCCTGTCTAAATCCAGCGACATCTGCGCTCCCCTTAATCTTTTACATTAGTATAGTTTATCAGGATTGGCGACTCAAGTTTAAAAAAATAAGTAAAAATGTTACTTATGTGTCCGGTCTGTACCGTAGTCATTTCCCTTTTTGGAAAAGAGGGATTGAGGGAGCTTTGATGCATACTGCGCTAACAATCCGGATAACTTGCCAAAATCCCTCTTAATCTCCCTTTGCTAAAGGGAGAGAACCGCAAAGTGCTAATTCGTTATTAATGTGCCGTAGATGTTTCCATCCTGCTTTATCGGGAATAGAAATGACATTCGATAACAGGTCTTAATAGTGTTCGTATCTCACCAGTTCATCGATGGATTTGCGGTGTTTGGCTCCCGGTTTGTCATCGGGATATCCGAGCGGGATAAAAATCAGCGGTTCTACATCGTCCGGAATTTTTAATACATCCCGTGCTGCTTTGACATCGAAGGCTCCCACCCAGCAGGTTCCCAAACCCAGGTTGGCGGCTGCCAGAACGAGGTGGTCGACGGCGATAGCTAAGTCGATGGCAGCATAGCTTTTGCCGTCCGCCCGCCGCCACCCTTCCGCTTCTGTAGCACATGCGCAAATTATTACCGGCGCTTTGGCAAACCACGAACCCCTGTAAATGCGCTTTAAATCATCTTCCTTCCCTTGTGTATGAATCACGATGAACTGAAAAGGTTGAAGGTTGCAGGCGGTGGGAGCCAGACGCGCCGCTTCTAAAACCTGCTTCAGCTTGTCCTCTTCTACGGGAATCGCTTTATAGGCTCTGACGCTGTACCTGTTTTTTATAAGTTCGGTAAAATCCATATGCACCTCCCCTTTATTAATGAAGTCAGTCGATTATTATTATACCAAATCGCCTGCCGGCAGGAGATAAAAAACGATTGATGCTATAATAATGAATTATCTTATTTTAAAGGTTTAACGAATGTTTGCCATGCTGATGACCGTTGTCGGGACTTCGCTTTCCGGTGTGATAGCTCCGGGGCCGATGTTTGCCGTTACCGTTACCAAGAGCTTCAAATCGCCCTGGGCGGGCACGCTGATGTCGTTGGGGCATGCGGTGGTGGAAGTTCCGTTAATCATACTGCTGTATTTCGGACTTGCCCGTTTTTTTGAAAACACGGTAGTGCAGTTCGTTTTCAGCATTATCGGCGGGATTGTACTGTTATGGCTGGCAATAGGTATGTTCCGTTCGCCAAAAGAGATGGCGGCGGGCGGTAAAGATATAAGATACAACTCTTTTACCGCCGGTGTAATTATGACCGGGCTCAATCCCTTTTTTATAATGTGGTGGGTTACAGTCGGTGTTTTATTGCTGATGAAGTTTATGGCGTACTGGGAAATTGTTGCCCTGGGGCTGGCGGTATTTATCATAGTGCACTGGCTTTGCGATTTTATCTGGCTGTCGTTCGTTTCGGCGGTGGTATACAAAACACACAATATGTGGGGAGCTACCGTTCAGGCGCTGGTATTCATTGCGGCAGGTCTGCTGATGTGCGGTTTCGGGGTCTGGTTTATAGTATCAGGGATACAACTGATAGTCTAAACGTTCTTTTTTTCAGGATTTGTACACCAGCGGCATTTCACATCACACGGTTCGATATGGATAGTGATATTCATATTGGGAAGTTTTTGCTTCAGGTCATTTTCCAGGTGGTCGCACATATTATGAGCCTCTTCTACGCTGATTTTCCGGTGCATTACCAGGTGCAGGTCTGCGAAACGCTGGCTGCCCGATTTGCGGGTGCGCAGGGCGTGAAAGCCGACAATCCGTTCTTTATGCTCCGTTAATACCGATTTTATAATATCCTCTTCTTCCTTCGGTAATCCGGCATCCATTATTCCGGAAAATGATTTCTTGAAAGTAATAATGGCGGTTCGCAGGATAAGTACGGCTACCAGCAAGGCGACAATTGAATCCATTAGGGTCATTGCGGTAATAAGCACCAGCATCAATCCGACCAGCACGGCTATCGAGCTGTAAACATCCGCCAGCATATCCCTTGCGGTAGCTTCCAGCGCAACGGAATCCGTCTTGCGTGCTACTTTCAGAGCATATCTGGCAAATATCAGGTTGATGACAATGGCGGCAGCGGTCACATAGATACCTACGCTGACCATTTCTACCTCTCCGCCCGAAATAATCCTGTCTATAGCCTGGTAGGTAATCAGTCCGGCGGCGGCGAAAATAAAGAGGGAAATAATTGTACCGGCGATATTTTCGGCCTTGCCATGCCCGAAGGCATGCTGTTTATCCGGCGGTTTTGAGGATATTTTTATACCGATGTAACCGATTATGGCTCCGGCAAGGTCTATCAGGCTATGAAAAGCATCGGCGCGAATACCGATACTGCCTGTGACAAAACTGGTTATCAGCTTCATAATAATCAATGCGCTGATAGAAACGATGGCTAAACGGGAAACGTTTTCCTTGGTTGCTAACATACCCGGAAATCCTTTTTTACAGAGGGTACTGTAAATACAAATGTGGTTTATACGTTAATATTCTGTTTAGCTTTGAACATCGGCAGCCAGCTTATAAAGCGGCGCCATTCCTTTTTCTCCCAGACTACCAGCAGCGAGGTGGCGATGAACAGGGAGTCGAAAGTGCCGGCGATGATGCCGATAAACAGTGCCCAGGCAAAGCTCTGAATATTGGAGCCTATAAATAGAATCAATGCCAGTACGGTAATCAGGGTAGTCAGGCTGGTATTGATAGAGCGCGAGAATGTTTGAGTTACGCTGTTATTGACTATCATCTCGAAACTGGCTCCGGGATTCGCCTTGACGTTTTCGCGTATCCTGTCGAAGATAACGACGATATTATTAACGCTGTAACCGATGACGGCCAGTATGCCTGTAATGAACATCAGGTTGACTTCCAGGTGCGCTGTAATCCCGAGAATAGCGAATATGCCTAAAACAATCAGCGCATCGTGCAACAGGGCAATAACGGCGCAGACGCCGTAACGGAAGGGTTTAGGCATGGCGCGGAATGCCCAGGTAATATAAGCCATAACGACTGCCGCTGCCAGTACGAGACCGATAACGGCGACTCTGGCGGTACCGATAGCGGTTTCGGGCGGAATATCCTCGAATCCCTTTTCTGTAAATGTACCGAATGCAGCTGTCAAATCCGTTTTAATTGTTTCTTTTTCATCGGCAGTCAATTTGGCGGTACGGATAATAAAATCGCCGCTTGAGGCGCTCTGTACAACAGCAGTGCCGTAACCAATAGAGGAAAGTTCCGCTTCCAGTTCTCCGATGGTGACCTGCTGCTCGAAATTAACCGTCAGGCGGGAGCCGCCGGAGAAATCCATGCCGATATTCAATCCTGCCGAGAGGAGGAATATGATACTTATTAACAGCGCCGATACGGAAATCGCAAAAAACAGGAACCTTTTTTTGATTATATTAATCATGGTTTATCTTCAATTTCCTTTCGATGTAAGGAGTGAATAAATGGGTCTTTTTCGATAATCCCGTACCCACAAAAGTCCTCAGTAATGAGCGGGACACCGTAATTGCCGTAAACATGCTGACACATATACCGACAAACAGGGTTAAAGAAAAGCCCCTGACCTGCGCTCCTTCGACCGTGCTTGAGCCGACCCAGAACAGGATAACGCATACCAGCATGGTGGTGATGTTGGAGTCCCTGATGGCAGACCAGGCGCGCTTAAAACCCGATTCTGTAGCAGCGCCGAGCGTGCGCCCCATCTGCAATTCCTCTTTCATACGTTCGAATATAAGAATGTTGGCATCGATTGCCATTCCTATCGACAGAACGAAACCGCCGATACCTGCCAGCGTAAGCGTTACCGGAATCAGTTTGAATATGGCAAGCACCAGTACGGCATAAAATACCAGGGCCAGCGAGGCAACGATGCCGGGCATACGGTAGTAGAGGCACATAAATAACATTATGAGTAATAAACCTACTAAGCCTGCCGTCAGGCTCAACTTCACGAAGTCGGAACCCAGCGTGGGGGTAACCGTTTCTTCGTAGACTACTTCCAGTGATACCGGCAGACGTCCGGCATTCAGTTGTTTGGACAGCGTCATGGCTACATTTAATCCTAAACCTTCTATCCGTCCACTATCGGTAATTACCGCCTGTATCGTAGGGGCAATCATACGTCCGTCTTCGGTTAATAAAGGTTCACCGTTTTCAAAGATAGCCAGATTTTTACCAATCAGGCGTGTGGTAATCTGCTTTGACAGTTCGCTTCCGGTCTCATCCCATTCGAAGACGAGGTAAATCCTGCCGTATTCATCTTTTTGAACCGATGTATTGCTTTTAAAATAGGCGCTGGTAAGGGCGAGCTCTTCCCCGTCTATCGTTCCGGTTGCCGGAATCCATTGTTCCTCTCCGTCTATAGTTTTCAATTCGCGGAATTCGAGCAGGGCGGTATTGCCCAGGCTGTCTTTCTGGGTATCGGTCAGGCTGACACCCGGGATTTCCACCACTATCTGGTTTTCTCCCTGTATTTCGACCGACGATTCGGTCACGCCCAGCGGGTTGATGCGGTTGGAAATAACATTGGCTACGCCTTTCATAATCTCGTCTTTTGTCCCTTCATCTATCGACGAGAGGTCGGCTTTATAAACCAGATAGGTGCCTCCCTGCAGGTCCCTGCCGAGTGAAACACCGAGATTGCCCAGAAGTCCCTTATCGAGGGGAAATACAATAAATGCTGCCAGTAGAAAAATAGCCAGTAAAATGGATAAAACGATATACAGTGATTTCTTTTTTGTCATTTATTCAACCTGTAAAAATAAATATTGTGCAGAAATAAATTTTAAATTCCCTTGATTATACACTATTTTTATAAAAAATAAAGTTTAACCACACTCAGTTGTTCAACAATCCCTTTATATAGACCAGTGCGTTGTTCCTGTCGCTCACTTCGCCGGATGCCTGCGCTTCCCGCACGGCTTCCAGCAGTTCTCCTATTTTAGGTCCCGCTTCAAGACCGAACTCCGTCATAATATCCTTCCCGTTTATTAAGCGGGGGAAAACGATTTTATTTTCCTGTTCCAGGTGCTTGCCAAGAATATAATTTACGGTTGCGGTATGCTGCTGCCAGTTTTTAATGTCAAGTGTAGGGCCGCGCGCTGCCAGATGGTCTGCCAGCGTAAAGAAAAGCGTATCGACGGCTGCTTCTCCGACATCGCGGAAATAGCGATAGATGGCATGGTCGGTAACCACTCCCATCTGTGTCATCTGCGTCGGGCGCAGGTGATACCTGGTAACTTCTTCCACGATTCTGATTTCTTTATTGCTGAAACGCAGTCTCTCCATGATTTCGGCTGCTATCGGAGCGCCTTCCCTGGGATGCCCGTAAAAACGTATTTTCCCGCTCTCATCGATGAATTTCATTTTCGGCTTGGCAATATCGTGCAGAAGGGCTGTCAGTTTTAAAAGCAACAGGCGTGTGCTGCCGGCGCTGATTTTTTCGTTGAAATAGGTCTCAAGTTCGTCCGACCATGGTACTGATTCTATGGCTTTACCGCTGTATTGCCAGCCTCCGTGTCTGAGTATATATCCGACGGCATCGATGGTCTTAAGCGAATGTGTAAATACATCCCAGTAGTGCTCGCTCGGTTGTTCCATGCCTTTGGACGGTATCAGTTCCGGCATCATAGCGCTAACTAATCCCAATTCTTCCATGTAAAGGAAGAGTGCTCCCGTTTCCGGCATATCCAGCAGTTTTAACAACTCTTCCCTGATTCTTTCTCCAGATACTTTATTTATCAGTCCGCATTGTTTTTTTATCAGTTCTTCCGTACTGCTGTCGATAGAAAATCCTGTTTCCGCTGCTAACCTTGCAGCCCTGAGCAATCTCAGCGGGTCGGCTTCGAAGGATTTGTCACCGACAGCACGCAGAATTTTATGTTCGATATCGCGCATTCCGTCGAACGGGTCGATTATTCCGGAACTGGTTGTGACGTCATTAATTCCCTCCAGCGGAATTGCCATGGCATCGATGGTAAAATCACGTCTCGACAGGTCGTCTTCTATATTATTGGTAATTGTCGAGATATCGATATGCTGCAATCCGTCCGTTGCGGCATCCCTCAGAATAATCCGTGCCACTTTATTTACTTTATCCATCGGGACGTATTTACCGTTTAATGCCTGTGCCAACTTAGGGGAGAAATCAAGAGAATCCGCTTCAATTGCGATATCGATATCATCGATATTCCTTTTCAGCAGGCTGTCGCGGATGAATCCGCCGACGAGATAACCTTTTGTTGCGGATTCATCCAGACAGGATTCGATTATCTTCAGCAGGCGGAACAGCGGCTTACCGGTTGTGATATCGGTTGCCTTATCATTTAATGCGGTCATAAGACAAACTATACCCTATGAATGCGCGGCTTATCAAGGGGAATGCAATGGCGGGGCTGCCCGTAAAATTTATTTGTCGATGTTTTTAGCTATGTTTTTCAGCATGGTCAATATGCCGATAACGGCATACTGGACATCTGGAGGTTCCTGCGCCAAGACCTTGGCTACATAGGGGTCTAATCTTCCGTTGTTATAATTGGAGCTTAATTCCGAGGCGCAAGCGGTTTGCGGCGATGAAAGATAGCCTGCCAGCGTGAAAAGCTCATCTTCTTCGAATCCCAGCGGCTTGGCTATTTTACGCAGTATGCGCGCGGACGGATATCTTTCGCCCCGTTCGATGCGCCCCAGGTGAGAGGGGGATACTTTGCCCAGCCTGGCAAGTTCCTGAAGTGTTAAAGGGATGGATACTCTTTGCTGCCTGATTACTTCGCCCAACCCGTTTTTATTATTAATCATAAATGTATTGTAGTTAGCAAGCCGACGAATGTCAATATATATGCCTAGCTTTATTCAAGTAGAAGGCAGGCTGACGCAATTATTAATTCTGGGGGGAAAGTTATATGCCCTCCAGAGGAAGCCGTTTTTTTAGCTTTCCCTTGGGGGAAGGTGGCATTTACGAAGTAAATGACGGATGAGGGTCTTTATTCCGCCTGTTGCCGAAGTTGCCAAGGAGAGCGGCGCACTTACGATTGCAGTCGTTACCAAGCCGTTCACATTTGAAGGTTCGCATCGTTCAGAGGTAGCAAAAGACGGTATCGCCAAACTGCTTCCCAAAGTCGATACACTGATCATAATCCCGAATGATAAACTGCTCGACCTCTGCGACCAGAAGACCGGCGTTGACAGCGCTTTCAAGATGGCTGACGATGTCCTGCGTCACGGCGTACAGGCAATCTCCGAGGTGATTACAGTTCCCGGCGTTATCAACCTGGACTTTGCCGATGTAAAAGCGGTTATGAAAGATGCCGGCCCGGCATGGATGTCCATTGGGCGCGGTACCGGCAAGAACCGTGCGGTTGATGCGGCTAAAGAAGCTTTGGCCAGCCCGTTACTGGACGTTACCATCGACGGTTCTAAGGGTGTTCTCTTCAACGTCGTCGGCGGCAGCGACCTCTCGCTCTACGAAGTCAACGAGGCAGCGGAAGTAATCAAGCAGGCGGTCGATCCGGATGCCAATATCATCTTCGGCGTAGCTCAGGACCCGAGCATGGGCAGCGATGTCAGGATCACGCTCATCACCACCGGCTTTGTTTCCAAGACCGAGTTTTCGGATAACACGGAGGAAGATGAGATAACCAAGCAGCTCAAGAAAATCAAGACCGAAGACGAACTGGATATCCCGTCGTTCATCAGGCAGCCGCTTTACAGCAGGCAGCGCCAGGTAGTTACCCCGGTCGACAGAGTCGTCCACAACGAAAAGAAATCAAGGATGTGGTTTCAATAGGTCGATTTAAAAGTCGATTGACAAAATAGTCAAGATGAAAAGCCGCAGGCTCTAACGCCTGCGGCTTTCATGTTTTATTAAACTTTCCCCTCACTGCTCATTTTTTCACTTTAAGATAGAGCATAGCTCTTTATCGTACTTAATTATTAAAATTCTAGTCGCATATTACTAAAATATTTGGTTTTTGCGTGTTTTTTACATAAAAGTCAGGATTCGTTAATTATTTTATGATAGCATCGGGTAAAAGGAAGGAAAATGTGTAACCTTATTCTTTAAAAGAGGTTACACATTTAGAGTGGTAGAAATATTTTTGAAAAAGCAGGGTTTTGTTCAGGTTGTGTTAAGGTTGGAGTGGTAGAGTATAAAAAACGGGGAAATGAATAGTAAATTGGTACTGTTTGCGTAAAAATTGGTTAAAAACCGGGTTATTTTTACATTAAATTCATAATTTGTACATTATTGTATTGTAAAATATATCGTATACAAAAAACTTACACGATAAATATAGACGTTGGCATTATGTTTTATATAGCATTACAAAAAGTATATGGAGTATGGCAGGTCGATCGGATTACGCCCTGCCCTTTTAGCACAGGGATTGGGCAGGGGCGAAAATAATAGCATACTTTCAATTCTTCATTATCTAAAAAGTGTTCATTAAATGACAGGCATAAAATAAAATATTAAAAAGGAGAAAAAAGTGAAAAAAATATTTATATTAGCACTATTATCGCTTTGTTTGTTAATCCCATCCAGTTTACCAGTCGCTGCTCAGGATATTGATTATACCACACTTACTGAAAGCTTCACTCTAAATAGTGGCGAAAAAGGGCAAGAATTACCAACGGGCGCGATAATACAACATTTTGAGAATGGGGAAACAAAAGTATATGACTCGAACAAATCATTAATCTTAAAGACAGGTGATGATTACGCAGCTTTAGTTACAACGCCAAGTGGTTCGATGAAAGCCAATCACGTTTATGGTGTTCCAGATGGTACTGAAATATATCGTGATGGCAATATCCTTACATTTTTTAAAGATAAAAAGCTGATACTAACTGTAATTGATAGAGAAAGTGATAGCGTGACTAATATCAATAGTAATGCTGAGTATAATGGTGTGCCTGGTATTATAAATGCTGGTGGTTGGGTAGAATATGCACGTGATGCAGGAGTTGATTTGGATTATTTTTCAGCCAATTGGACTTGTCCTTCTGACCCACCAACTTATCGGTCGAATGTCATGACATTTTTATTTATTGGTATTTCACCAATGGATCGTGGCTGTATAATTCAACCTGTATTACAATGGAATAATGAAGACGAACGTGATGATAGTTGGACTGGATGTGTCTGGTATGCTTGTAGATATTCAGCTATTCATTCTGCTGCTATTGATGTATCAACTGGTGATTCTGTCACGGGATATATGAGTAATATAACAATTGATACGTGGTATGTTGATTTTAGAAATAATTCTACAAGCACATCAGTTAGTTTGGCTTTTTACGATACAAGTATTTTTCCCGAATCTCTATTTGGTAATGAAATATATTGTACTTTAGAATCGTATTATTACCATAACCCTAATGCAATTTTATTTGATTATGATATGCCTGGTGATACAACTTTTTCTAATATTAATATTACACTAAATGGGGATGATGTCGATGCTGATTGGGATGAATTTTATGGAAGTGAACTTGCGTTTGGTTTATTAACAGATCTTGACGTTGATATTTCCGGGAGTACAATTACACTAAATACAGCGAATTAAATATATAGCGAGGTTTCCTTTGTTATTACCAGGCTATATGATGATAGATATTATTCATTTTAATATAGTTAATTATATAGTCTGGTAATAATTGTACAATGCGTTAGAAAACAGGGGGAATCATTATGAAATCATCTTGGGGGAATAATCTAAGGATAATTGGCGCGTTGGTTATACTATTTGCCATTTTGATCGACCTTTATGAACGCACTCCGCCTGTAAGTACTTGTTTTACAGTGACTACAATATTTTTAGGATTCCTGCTTATTGTACTGGGAACCGTATTGTTAAAACGCAAGTCTGAAAAGTAAGTATAATTCTTTGCAATGTTTTAATGTCGAAGACAGGATCAGAGAGCCTTAATGATATTATCGATATTTAAGGATTAATGGAAAAAGGTCTATATGTTTCCGAACCTTTCGCCTAGCCATGCTGATGCCGTTATCTAATCATACCGGCAATCAGGAAAGCCCGACCGGGTCAACGTCTATAATCCAGCCCTGAGGTATATCGATTTTCGAAAGCAGGGCATCGGGGTTAATTCCGCGCAGTATGATCTGCCAGCGGAATCTGCCGCGCAGCCTCTGGATGAAAGCCGGGGACGGCCCCAGTATATCTATGCCGAAAAGCCCGGTGCTGTCTACTTCCAGGGATAATTGTTTTTTCATACGCTCCGCTTCGTTGCGGCAAACGGTATCGTTGGCATGGATATAGGTCATCTTTATCAGCTTCGAAAAAGGCGGATTCTTCAATTGCCTGCGGTAATCGATTTCCTGCGCGTAAAAAGCGGCATAATCGTGATTCATCGTTGCCTGTATGGCATAGTGGTCGGGCATATAGGTTTGAATAATCACCTTGCCTCCCGCCTCCCCGCGCCCGGCGCGCCCCGCCACCTGTGAAATAAGCTGAAACGTTCTTTCACCGGCTCTGAAATCGGGCAGGTTCAAACCGCTGTCGGCGATAACTACCCCCACCAGCGTTACATTGGGCAAATCCAATCCCTTGGCTACCATCTGCGTGCCGATGAGTATATCGGCCTTGCGGTTTGTAAAGGCTTCCAGAATCTCGCGGTGGGAATCTTTCCCCTTAGTGCTGTCGCTGTCCCAGCGCAGCAGTCTTGCCCCGGGGAAGACGGCGGCTGTTTCCTGTTCCAGTTTCTGCGTGCCCAATCCCAGGAACTTGATACGCGCGCTGCCGCACTCGGGGCAGTTTTTAGGCGTTTTTTTCCGGTAATTGCACTGGTGACAGAGCAGGAAATCATTATCGGCATGATAGTTTAAGCTGACATAACAATTGGGGCATTGCAATACCTTGCCGCAATCGCGGCACTGGACAAAAGTTGACGTGCCGCGCCGGTTGAAAAAAAGAATCACCTGCTCCTTTTTCTTCAGCGCCTGGATTATTTCAGATTTCAGCAAGCGGCTGAAAATGCCGGTATTCCCGCTTTTCAACTCTTCCCTCAGGTCTACGATTTCCACCCCCGGCAGGGGAGAACCCTCATTGGGGGTAATTCTTTCCGGCATTTCCAAAAGCCGGTAGTCGCCTTTTCTCGCATGGTAATATGAGGATACATCCGGGGTGGCGCTGCCGAGAATAACGGTTGCCTTATTCAGTTCGGCAATTTTCAGAGCCACATCCCTTGTGTGATACCTGGGGGAGTTATCCTGCTTGTAAGTCCACTCGTGTTCTTCATCGATTACAATCAGCCCGAGCTGCGGTTGCGGAGCGAACAGTGCGCTGCGCGCCCCGATTACCACGTCGTACTCGCCGTTCTTTATCCGGTGCCATTGGTCGAACTGCTCTCCCAGTGAAAGCCGGCTATGCATAACGGCGACCCGGTGAGGAAAACGCGAGGCGAATCTGTCCACAATTTGCGGCGTAAGGGCGATTTCAGGCACCAGCACAATCCCGCGCTTTCCCAGTTTAACGGCTTCGGCCAGCGCCTGCAGGTAAACCTCTGTTTTACCACTGCCGGTTACTCCGTGCAGCAGGAAGGTTTCCCCTTTGTTATCTGTTAAACTTTTCCTGATTTCATTAAAGGCAACTTCCTGCTGCGTTGTCAATTTTAAATGAGAGCTTTGCTCTAAATCATCGCAAGAAAACGGCTGGCGTTTGATATCAATCTCTTTAATACTTATTAAGCCCTTTTTTGCCAGCGTTTTTATAGTTTCCGCCTGGCACCCGGTCTTATTTCTCAACTCCGGCAGTGTTACAGTCCCGGATTGCATCAAGAATTCGAGTATTTTTGCCTGCTTGGCTGCTCTTTTAGCATACAGACTCAAAATCTCTTCTCCGGCATCTGCGTTGTCTACAGCCAATTCGATACTGGTTTCTTTTTTCGGTTTGACCCTGACCGGCCCTGTTTCATAGCTCCTTGCAACCAGGTTGCGGGACAGCAACTGTGAAACTGCCGCCTGCGCTGCCTTAATCCCGAGCAGCTTTTCAAGTTCTTTTACCGCCAGTTTATCTCTCTGCCTTAAAAGCTCGATGATTTTTCTTTGCGGTTCCGTCAGGTTGGACAATTGGCGCTTTTCAAAGTCATTTTTAAGTTGAATAAATGTAATTGTGCTGCGTTCGAAGCCGGGCGGCAGCATGGTAGACAAGGCATCGAAAAGCGGGCACATGTAGTAGTCGCTTATCCAGCCGGCAAGTTCCATTTGTGGTTGTGAAAGTATCAGGGGAGGTTCGACAATTGCGGTGATATCCCGTGTCTCTTCGAATGCAGGAAGCTCATCGATTGAAGTTACTATTCCCTGTAAAGTCTTGTTGCCGAAAGGGACCCAGACAGCCTGTCCGGCGGTAACATCCATTCCTTCGGGAATAGCATAACTGAAAGTACGGTTGTGAGAAACCGGAGAGTTAACACTGACTTCGGCGTAGGACAAAACGCGCACTCCTTAATTGTAATGGAGGCTGACTATGCCAACAAAAACAGCAGGCTTTTCTAATAATAGAAAACCTGCTGCTGTCGTTACTGCTATATGTCGCGTTTTTCTTTGATGCGGGCGGCTTTACCGCTAAGTTTGCGCAGGTAGAACAACTTGGCGCGGCGAACTTTGCCGTGACGGGTAACTTCAACCTTGGCTACCAGCGGCGACATGAACTGGAAGGTTCTTTCTACGCCTACGCCGTGAGTAACACGTCTGACGGTAAAATTACCGCCGTCGGCTCTGCGGCATATCCTGATCACCAGTCCCTGAAATACCTGGATACGTTCCTTATCGCCTTCCTTGATAAGGCTGTGTACTTTAACGGTATCACCGGAGGCGAGTTCGGGAATTTCCGGATTGGATTTTACTTCTTCTATTAGTGTTTTGACATTCATTATTACTCAGAACTCCTTAACCTGTTTATTAAAGCATTATCGGGGAAATTTTTCAAGTTTATTCAAGCTGATTGGTAACGTCAAATATCCGGTGTAAAATCGGGGTAGGGTTTATCCTGATAAATTATTATTCAGTCCGGGTTTGCCGATTGTTTTTATTCTTCCCCCGAAAGATTTTTACGTTTTTCATTTATCAACTTGATTTCCTTGCTGCTCAATTCGACCTTTTCCAGCAGTTCCGGACGGCGTTCGGCGGTTCTGATCACCGATTGCTCGCGGCGCCACTTGGCGATTTCGCCGTGATTGCCGGAAAGCAGGATTTCGGGAACTTGCCAATCCCTGAAAACGGGAGGCCTGGTATACTGCGGGTATTCCAGCAGTCCCTCTGAATGGGAATCGTCTTTTGCCGATTCTTCGGAGCCGAGCACCCCTGGTATCAGTCGCGTCACCGCGTCCACAATCACCATTGCGGCTGGTTCTCCTCCGCTCAAGACATAATCCCCGATGCTTATTTCATCGGTCGCCAAATAGCGGTGTACGCGTTCGTCAACTCCTTCATAATGCCCGCAAATTATAATCAGGCGGTCATATTGTGTCAGTTCTCCGGCAATTTTTTGTGAAAAGAGCCGTCCCTGCGGAGTTGTTAAAATTACCGATACCTTTTCATCCTTATCATCCGGTTGCCTGATACTTTCCACCGCCTCGAAAATCGGTTCCGGTTTCATTACCATGCCGGCGCCTCCGCCGTAAGGGTAATCATCCACTACGTGATGCTTATCGTGGGTATAATCACGAATGTTGTAAACATTTAATTCTACCAGTTTATTCTCAACCGCCCGCTGAAAAATACCGGTGCTGGAAAAATCCTCGAACATTTTAGGAAATAGTGTCAGAATATCGATTCTCAATCGGTTTCTCCGTATTCAGATGATTAGTTTTATTGTCTGCCGCTCTTTTTTGTTTGGCAGCATGTAACAGACGGGTACTATTTTACCATAAACGGATTTACTGAAAAGAATTATTTTCCGGATGTTAAAAAAAAGGTTGTAAAGTATTGACAAACGCAGGTCTAAATGTAGTAGAATGGTAGAAAGTGGTAGAAAGTGGGAGAAAAAGGGGAAACAGGTGGCCCTTTTTCACGGCGGTGGGAAAAATAAAAAGAAGCAGGTCAACATAAAGGATTTATGGAAATGTTTTTCGGTGAATTCGGTTACAGGATGGATGAAAAGGGCAGGATACCTCTGCCGCCGCGCTTCAGGAACCAGTTGAAAGACGGGTTGGTATTAATGCCCGGCGTGGAAAACTGTATCACAGCATACACTATGACCGAATGGGCAAGGATAGCCGCATCGCTTAACAGCAAAAGCGGAGTTACCCGCAGCAAGCTCAGGCAATTAAACCGGGCTTTATTCTCTACGGCTTTCCACATCAATGTTGACGGACAGGGCAGAATCAGTTTACCGGTACAGTTAAGGGAACACGCGGGGATAGATGAAGAAGTGATTGTGGTGGGTGCCAATAACTACCTGGAGCTATGGAATAAAGTAGCATGGGAAAACGAAAAAGCCAGCAGCCGTGAAAAGGTGTGGGATATAATCGAGAACCTGGAAGAGAATGAAGAGGCTTAATTGATAATGAGGTCATACAAAGTACATATTCCTGTGATGCAGCAAGAGGTAATCGAAGGCCTCGCGGTTCAACCCGGCGGTCGCTACATAGATTGCACGGCGGGAACCGGCGGCCATGCCGGCGCCATATTGAAGCACAGTTCCCCGGGTGGACAACTGCTCGGTATCGATGCCGACCCTTCCGCAGTTGAGGCGGCACGCAAACGGCTGGCCGGTTACGGCAGCGCCGTAGTGATAGAAAATGACAATTTCGTAAACCTGGAAAAGGTATGTAATAAATACGAGTTTAAGCCGGTTCACGGTATTTTACTCGACCTCGGGCTCTCGTCTTTGCAGCTTAACGATAACGGCCGCGGTTTCAGTTTTCAATATGCCGCTCCGCTGGATATGCGTTTCGATCCGGAGCAGAAAATTACGGCAGCCGATATCGTTAACAGGTATTCCGAAGCGGAACTGGCGCGTATTATCAGGGACTACGGGGAAGAACCCGCAGGCAACCGTATCGCCAGATTAATTATAAATGAACGCCCGGTAAGCACTACCATCGAACTGGCAAAAATCGTGGAACAGGCTGTCGGTTTCAAGCGGGGCAGGATTCATCCGGCAACCAGGACTTTCCAGGCTTTGAGAATAGCCGTAAACAATGAACTGGAACATCTTGAATCTACTTTAAGACAGGCGGTTAATCTTTTGGGTTATGAAGGCAGATTGGCGGTTATTACCTATCATTCCCTGGAAGACCGCATCGTAAAGCAGTTCATGCAGCATGAAGCCAAGGACTGTATCTGTCCTCCCGAAGCTATGGTCTGCAACTGCCGTCATACGGCAAGTCTGAAACTGATTAATAAAAAAGTAATTACCCCTTCCGTCGAAGAGATAAGCCAAAACCCGCGCAGCCGCAGCGCCAAGCTGAGAATAGCCGAGCGCACGGCGGCTCGCCTGGAGTGGGGCGGGATAGTTGAAAAGCCGGGAAATACAGGTGAGAACGATAACGGTACGTGGCAAAAACCGATCATGTTAAAAGAAGTCTACGGTATTTCTTTAACCATGTAATATCGATAATGCGATGATCTCTTGTGTATGGAGGTCTCAAATATGTGAAAAAGAAAAATAAATATACGGGAACAAAAATAAGGAGAGGAGGAACCAGATGAATAAACGGTCTATCATAACTTCGATTGATGTTGGTACTACGAAGATCTGTACCACTATTGCCGAAACTACCGGCAATGGTGATGCTTATGTTGTCGGTGTTGGTATTACTCCGTCAAACGGATTGCATAAAGGATTGGTAGTCAACATTAACGAAGCCAAAGAAGCGATTCGGAATTCGGTTAGGAAGGCGGAGCAATCATGTAATTACAAGGTCGAGTCGGCATATGTGGGTGTTACGGGAAGGCATGTGGATTCTGTGAATAACAGGGGAGTGGTGGCGATAACCCGTAATGACAGACTGGTCAGACCCGACGATTTGAAGAGGGTGCTTACCAGCGCGCAGAGCATCAAGGTACCCAACGACAGGAAACTGTTGCACGTTATCCCGCGCGGCTACTCTGTCGACGGACAGGTGGGAGTAAAGAACCCGGTCGGCATGTACGGTTTCAGGCTGGATGTTGAAACGCACATCATAACTGCGGCGGCAACATCGATTCAGAACCTGGTTAAATGCATCAGGGGCATCGGTCTCGATATCGAAGACCTGGTGCTGGAACCGTTGGCATCCAGCGAAGCGGTCCTGACAGAGGATGAAAAACAGGTCGGCGTCGTGCTTGCCGATATCGGCGGAGGCACTACCGATATCTGTATCTTCAAGGATGGCAGCATCTGGCACAGCGCCATACTGCCGGTTGCCGGTTATCAGCTGACACGCGATATCGCTATCGGTCTCGGTTTACCGTTCGAGGTAGCCGAAGAAATGAAGAGGCGATACGGCAGCGTCATGCCGGTATACGAGAGCAAGATCGATGCCAACAGCCCGATATCGGAAGACGGGCACGGCGTTTCTTACAACGACCTGTGCGATATCATCAGGGCCAGAGTTGAAGAAATCCTGAGACTTATCCTCCTTGAAATGCCCGGTTCGGATTATGAGTCGTTAGTACCGGCAGGTCTCGTACTTACCGGCGGCAGCTCTAATCTGTCAGGCATTGAGGTTCTCGGACGCGATATTCTTAAACTGCCCGTCAGGGTCGGTTTCCCCAATCGCGTATCCGGTATCACCGATTCATTGAACGACCCGGCTTACGCTACCAGCGTCGGACTGCTTTTATGGGGCGCCAAAAACCAGAACACCAAAAAGTGGAAGAGCAACCGGTTCGCAGACAGGATGAAACAGGTTACCAGCAAGCTGGTACAAATATTTAAATAAATTTAAAAATATAGAAAGAAGGGTAGGAGGATAAAAATGGCTAAGACAAGTTTTGTACCAAACCCGGCAAAAATTAAAGTTATCGGCCTTGGCGGTGGCGGCTGCAATGCTGTTACCCGCATGGTCAGGGAAGAAATTCAGGGTGTTGAATTCATTGCAATGAACACCGATGCCCAGGCGCTGGCTATAACGGAGGCTCCCACCAGAATCCAGCTTGGAGAGAAATTAACTCGGGGACTGGGTGTCGGCGGCGACCATCTGAAAGGACAGAAAGCGGCTGAAGAGAACAGGGATGAACTGAGAGAGCTTATCTCCGGTTCGGACATGGTTTTCATCACGGCAGGTATGGGCGGCGGTACCGGCACCGGTTCTGCATCTGTGGTTGCCGAAGTTGCCAAGGAGAGCGGCGCTCTCACGATTGCGGTGGTTACCAAGCCGTTCACCTTCGAAGGAACGCATCGTTCCGATGTGGCAAAAGACGGTATCTCGAAATTGCTCCCTAAAGTGGATACCCTTATCATTATTCCCAACGATAAACTACTCGACCTCTGCGACCAGAAGACCGGCGTCGACAGTGCCTTCAAGATGGCTGACGATGTTCTGCGCCACGGCGTACAGGCGATTTCCGAAGTCATCACTGTTCCGGGCGTTATCAACCTGGACTTTGCCGATGTAAAAGCGGTTATGAAGGATGCCGGCCCGGCATGGATGTCCATCGGGCGCGGTACCGGCAAGAACCGTGCGGTAGATGCGGCTAAAGAAGCTTTAGCCAGCCCGCTTTTGGATGTTACCATCGACGGCTCGAAGGGCGTTCTCTTCAACGTAGTCGGCGGCAGCGACCTCTCGCTCTATGAGGTCAACGAAGCGGCAGAAGTAATCAAGCAGGCAGTCGACCCCGATGCCAACATCATCTTCGGCGTAGCTACCGACCCGAGCATGGGCAGCGATGTCAGGATTACACTCATCACCACCGGCTTTGTTTCCAAGACAGAGTTCTCAGATTCGACTGAAGAGGACGAAATCACCAAGCAGCTCAAGAAAATCAAGACCGAAGACGAGCTGGATATCCCGTCATTCATCAGGCAGCCGCTTTACAGCAGGCAGCGCCAGGTGGTTACCCCGGTCGACAGAGTCGTCCACAACGAAAAGAAAACCAGGATGTGGTTTCAATAGGTCGATTTTAATAGTCGATTGACAAAATAGTCAAGATGAGAAGCCGCAGGCTCTAAAGCCTGCGGCTTTTGTGTTTTTATAAACTTACCACAGGTCGTCTTTCCTCTTCAGGATAAGACGAAGTTCTTTATAGCCCTCGATTGTTAAAATATTTCATCGCATAGTACTAAAATACCCTGCATTTTTCGATTTTGCCATATAAAAGTCAGAATTCGTTAATTATTGTGTGATAGTATGTGGTTACAAGAAAAAATGCAACCTTTTAATAAAAAATGGTTATCCTATGTAGATGGGTAGAAATATTTTTGAAAAAGCAGGATTTGTTCAGGTTGTGTTAAGGTTGGAGTGATGGAGTATAAAAAACGGGAAAAAGAATGGTAATTTAGTACTTTTTACGCAAAAAATAGTTAAAAACGGGCTTATTTTCACATTAAATTAATAATTTGTTAATTATTTTGTGGTAAAATATATCATATACAAAAAACGTATACGATAAATATAGGTATTGGGATTATGTTTTATTTGGAATTGCAAAAATTATACGGAGTATGGCAGGTCGATTGTATAATACCCTACCCTGAGCAACGGGACAGGGTGGGGTGGGGATTATTTGAGGAATAATTTTATAAGGAGAAAAAAGTGAAAAAAGGATTTAAAGTTTTATTAGCACTTGCTTTGATCGCTGTTTTGGCGATCCCTAGTACTTTTTCTGTATCGGCCAGTAACGATTATGATGAACAAAAATTAAAATCCGAATTCACAGTTATTGTACATGGCAATGATAAAGATGACGAGTTAAGAATGGGACGCACACAAATATGGGAGCAAAGTGGCACTATTTATGGCGGACATGAAACCGAATCCACTATTAACGAAGACTCAATCTGGGTCGATGGAGGCTTAAAAGTAGACGGAGAAGGCTATTCCAGTACCAACCAGAATCATACTTCAGGTTTTTGGGCTTATTGTTCTACTTCTATGGCAAATCGTCCTGACACGCAACTATTCATTGCTCTTTCATGGCACTATTTTGATGATGCAGAATTTGGATCATTAGACGGGCAAACTGGAAACTATATTTACGCCTAGTAATGGCCGGGGGGCTTGGTAAAACCATTACCAAGCCCCTCATCTTATGGCTATCTATAAGGAATGAAAAGTGAAAAAAGCAAACAGTAAAGAAATATCCAGAAGGAATTTTCTTACAGGTTCGGGAGCATTATTCATTACCACACTTCTTGGGGGATGTACGGCTAAAACCCTGACTTCAACCGTTACAACAACAGAAACAAGTACATTGGTAAATACAGTTACCAACATTTTAACTACTACTAAGACGGCTACAGTCTTCACCCCCACAAATATGTTAACCAGTACTACTGTAGGTACCACAGCGACAACATTTGAAGATGAGGATACCATTAACGGAATTTCTAATATTGTTATTCACAGCGATTACTCACAGGATGTTAGTTATGGGGATTTACCCGAAGGTTGGGAAAACCAAGTATGTTATGGGAGTAATATAATAAAATATGAAGAGATAGATATGCAAGAACGTACCAGCGGAAGAGAAATTCACATTGAAGAAGGGGAACCTTTAAAAGCGTTTTATGTAATCAGGTATGGCATCCAACAGGCGAGATTAGTACTGGTAACAGCATTGCTCGATTACCAACAAGTCAGGTTTACACTTGACGGCAAATACGGATTGCTTCACCAGGTAACGATACCACCGGGAACAACAGGTATCGAGATGACCGTTCCAATTCAAATTGATATAGAGGGTAAAGGCGCTCACGATCTCCAGCTTTTCATCTTCGATGACCCGTATAACCCTACTCTTAATTGGGACTACCGCTCTGACCTGCACGGAAGAACAACCGGTATCAGAGGAGTAATCATTGTAGGGGAAGATGAGACTCCTGTAAGGTCTTTACCAGCTAATACCAAGCCGGTAACAACCGCTGAGGACGCAACTTTCATCCCATATGCGGGGTTTGCGTACATATCGCCTGATGACAATCATCCTTCCAAAAGACAGCTATATGTCGATGAAGCCAAAGCGGGAGAATTATACAAATTTCAAATATATGCCTGCAACAGAAATCCAGAAGACTCGATGAAGGAAGTAATTATGCTTTTTCATAATTATCATAAAGTAGATATAAATAATACGGATGTTCTCATAATCGATTTCGATCAGTACGAAGAGGTTATTTTAGATGTCGAAATGCTGTTGGAAGAACCCGCTTTACATTATTTACAAATGGTATATCTGTTCGACCCCTATAAATCGGTGTTGAATAAAGAAGTCTTTTTGCCTTTGGTACTGGGGTCGCCAAGGATAGCTATCAATGCAATATGAAGCAATTTATGAAGGTAAAAAAATTTATAAGGAGTAAACAATGAAAAAAATATTTTCCATATTATTAGTAGTATCATTATTGTGTCCCTTAGTTATAGCAAATACTGCTTTTGCAGCCAATGATAGCTTTGCAAAGCAAGATTTAGTTTTAGCACAAGAATCTGCACAAAACTATATCGAAGAAATGGCAGCGATAGAGATTGAATTATCACAGTGGGTAGATGCCAAAGCAGTCAATCCACAAGCCTATTATAATCTAGATGGCAAAATAAATGCCTATATGTTCGAAATAATTAATAATAAAAGTATTGTCGGACACATAATAATGGGCAGCGTACTATATAAATATGATATGCTTGAAGCCAGTATAGCCGAACCTCCAACAATCCCCGATTCAGAAGCAGTAAAAAAAGCTATTGAAACTTTAGGATTAACAACAAGTGAATCTGAATTTTATATCCCGGATGGTTTCATATATATCGGCGTAGATGGTCGCTATGCGGTTTATGACATTAATAAACAAAAGATAGCTGTCAATATTATCTTCGGTGACGCAGTTTTGGTTTCTGATTTAAAAATGACAATGACAGCTCCCGAAGATTATTCCACAGATGAGAAGGAGTTTAGTAAATCTAAATTATATTCAACGCGTAGTGCTGGGTATAAAACACTAGCTATGTATGCTTCTAGCGGTTGGTGTGGGCCAGCTTCTGGCGTATCAATTGGGGCATATTATCGTGATATTTTGGATTATGATGGTTTATACAATAATGGAGACATGTACGCTGATTTATATATAACAATGGATACCTATTTATATGAGGGGTCAACTTATAATTATGATTATGGGCCTGGATTTATAGAAATGACGGAAAACTGCGGGTATTATAACTTTACGTATGCTAACGATTATTTTATCACACATGCCGACTATTGGGATGTTAGAGATGGAATAGACGCAGGACATCCAACAGCATTATTAATAGGAAGCCAAAGCCATTGGAGGGCGATAAGAGGGTATGACTACAATTCAGATACAAATAAATATAATATTATATGCACTAACTCCGCTACCCCTTCGCATTATGAAACATTAAATTGGGATGCTTTAGGTGCTTTTCTTTTCACATGTAGAATTATGGATTAACTTTAATTAATAATATCAGTTCGTTTATTAGCTAAATAATGGGCGATGGTATAAAAAATAATTAACACTATTTTATTGTTTTTTAAATTAAAAAGCAAACAGCCAAGTTTAATGCCATCGCCTCAAATAAAAACAGGAGGTAAAAATGAGAAAATTTAAACCACATATCTTAGTTTTATTAACAATTATTTTTTCAATTTTGATATTTCCCAGCACGCTATTACTTTTACCAAGCTGTAAAGGGGGAATCATCAATCTGAACTTTACTAATCCAAATATAATTACAAATAATTCAGGAGAGTCCTTTTTAACATATCAAATCATCTCTGAAGATACCACAAATATATATGTTCAAAGACTCGACTCAGAAGGTAATTTCATATGGAAAGATAAAGGAACGTTCCTTTATTCACAATCAGGTATTGTTTACAATAAACCTCTGCTTCTAGAAAGCGATAACGACAGCATTATAATTTTATGTGTAAAATCCGACAATATTTCTGTTAAAAAGATAGATTCGAATGGAAATCTACTTTGGGACACAGATGATATCTCCACATCGGGCATAGCCTCGTCAGAAAAAGTTATAAGCGACGACTCAGGTGGGGTAGTAATTGCTTGGTTACACAATTCAAATCTGTATATACAAAGAATAGACAGCCAGGGTAATATCCTCTGGTATGCAGATCACCTGCTGTCAAACATATACTTTTTCGATATCTCAAGTGACAATCAGGGAAACACTTTTTTAGTAATCGAGGATAAAAATTTTAATGTTTACACGCAGAAAGTAGACCCAGCAGGTACTATGGATTGGGACAATAACGGAGCTCTCATTTCGACACAGGATAAACCGGGAGTCGGCATGAGCAAGATTGTTAGTGACGATGACGGAAGCTCAGTTATTACATGGGTATGCTCAACACGTAATGAAAATAAATCGAGTTATTCGAACCCTGAAGTTTACGCACAAAAAGTAGATATCAATGGCAATATTCTCTGGCAAAACGGAGGCGTACCAGTATATACAGAAGATGAAATGACAAATATATCGGAACCTCGAATAATTGCCAGTGAAAACGGAAGCACTATTATCATTTGGAGAAACGGATTAGATCTATACGGTCAACGTATAGACGCTAATGGCAACATCCTCTGGGAAGATAACGGAATTGAAATATGGAGCGGAGGAAACATACAAGGCAGTGCAAATACAAACGTAGTCAGTGATAATAATGGCGGGATAATAGTTGTATGGTGTTACACTCCCGAAGGAAGTTATACGGATAATGATATGGTCATTCGAGCCCAGAGAGTCAGCATCGACGGGCAAAACCTCTGGGGAGATGAAGGCGTAAAATTCTCCAACGATTCTACCAATTATTCATATCTGCCGTTAATAGCTCAGTACGGGGACGGCGGGATTATTGCGGTATGGGAAGCAGGTAGAAATGTTAACGATACAGGTTCAGCATATATGCAAAAAATAAGCCCCGACGGCGAACTGCTGTGGGGGGATGGTGGAATAAAAATCAGCAATTAAGAAGGGTATTATGCCAGTTGCAACAATCGATTGTTTATTGTTAGCAATTATTCCAATTATAATTATTGCCGAATTATCTATTCTGCTATATATACATTGTACAAAAAGAAAAATGGTATCGGAACTCCCCTCGATATCGCCAAAGAGCGCTATGCCAAGGGCGAAATCACGAAAGACGAACTGGAGAAGATAAAGAGGAATTTGGAATAGAATTGGCTGGGGATTGAGGATTCAGTCCTTACCTCACGGATCCAGAGTTCGCTGGCCTACTGCTTCTTGTACTCGATATGCTGCCATGATATACAAGGGTAATATACTTCCTTATAGTACTTGCATAATACGGAAGCTGATGATATTATTAGATAAATACTATAGTAAAAGTGAAGGATAGAAAATATGAACGTAAAGACGAAGAAAGCCACATTTAATTTATCCCCTGATATCCTTGCCGGGTTGGATAAAGCCATGGCAGAGGGAGCAGCGCCAAGCAAGAATGCGCTCGTTGAACGGGCATTAGACAAGGAATTAAAGGAATTACGCAGACAGGCAAGGAAAGCCCAATGGGAAGAGGGGGCTAAAGATCCTGCATTGCTAAAGGATATAAGCAAGGTCGAGTCTGACTTTAAATTCACCGATGCCGAAAGTGCCGGGGGAATAGTATAATGCCTATATATCAATGGGCTGTTATGGAAGCTGACCTGAATCCTGCAACAGGAGCCGAACAAAAGGGAATCCGCCCGGTTCTTATAATAAGTAACGAAGAATTTAACCAGGCAATGCCGAATGTGACCGTTCTACCCCTGACTTCTACCAAACGCCGTTTGTACCCCTCTGAAGTATTCCTTCCCGATGGAAAAGCAGGACAGCCGTTAGCCTCGATTATAATGGCTCACCAGATAAGAACTATTTCAAAGCAAAGGCTCGAAAGATTGCTGGGCTATTTGGAAGACAATCAGATTCGGGATGAAGTGAAAACAGCTATCAAAGAGCATCTTGCACTTGATTAGCAGTCTGTCCGAAAAGATTACTATTGGTTGTGAAGAACTTGACGAGATAAAGAGTAATGTAGAATAGCTGTCGATAAAGAACGCTTGGAATTTCTCTGTTTGTTAATTACAATTGGTATAATCAGGTTGCAGCCTGGTGATTGCTTCGTCCGCCTGCGGCGTCTTCGCAACGACGATTTCATATAAACACATTCCCGATCAGTCGGGATTCGCTATGGTATTAAATTAATGAATCCGTGGGGACGGGCATTGCCCGTCCGCCAGATACGGAAACACAAATGAGGACGACCATTGGTCGTCCCTACGGGTCTTCGGTTATTATAATCCTCGTAGCGAAGGAACTGAATACCATTTGTACTTGATGCTGATGAAACCTTTTTGCTGTTTCTCCCCCCACCCCGGATGCTTCATTCGTCCCTCACGAATTCAGGATGACATAGAATTAATAAATTCGTAGGGACGGGCATTGCCCGTCCGCCAAATGCGAAAACATAAATGCGG
>CAYNQR010000016.1:0-29542 GCA_964399425.1 uncultured Dehalococcoidales bacterium
CTGTTGGTCTCTCTTATATTTTCAACTAAAAACCTACAAAAGTGTTACTGTATGATCAATTAATTTTTATATTCCAGGATAAAACTATTGACACAGCTAATATCTTCTGTTAAGATACGTAAATGAAAATATTATCAATTATATACCTGCGGATTAAAAAGGTAAAGTAAAATGAAACTCAGTGAAGACAAAATCAAGTCCGTCTTAAGACAAAACGGGTACAAGGCTACCCCGCAAAGGCTGACCGTTATAAAAGAGTTCGCGAAAAGCGACGAGTTTTTAACGCCGGCCGACCTCTATGAGAGATTAAAAAACAGTTATCCCGATATAGGAATGGTAACCGTATACCGTGTGCTGGATATACTGGACAGAATGGACATGGTATGCAAGGTTCACGCAGGCGGCGATTGTCATAAGTATAAAATAAACACCGCAGAGCATCACCATCACCTGCTCTGTTCGAATTGCGGAATAGTCATCAACTTCCCCTGCGACGAACCGAATCTGGAAGAACTTAGAAACAAGATAACCGCAGAAACCGGGTTTGCAATAAAAACGCACATCCTTGAATTCGTAGGGTTATGTCCCAGATGCAGCAATGAAAGTCAGGGAACCGACCATAACATCAAAGGATAAGACGATACCAAACGGCATAAGAACAGAAACGGTTGTCGACGCCGCTCCCTGTTTTTAGATATATATTTTGGGAGGATAAAAACGATTGAAAATAAATAAAACGATAACCAGAAGAAGCTTTGTAGCCGGGGCCGGAGCCCTGGTGCTGGCAGGGTTGCTGGGAGGATGTAAATCCGAACCAGTTACAACCACTCTCGAAAAAACGACTACGGCAACTAAAACCGCCACCGAGACACTGACAAGTACAGTTACGAACACGGAAACAAGCGAAACACTAAATGTAATTGCCTCGATCACACCCGTTGCCGATTGGGTAAAACAAATCGGCGGCGAAAAGGCAGATGTGACGATTATGGTACCGGCCGGTTACAGCCCCCACTCATATGAACCCACCCCCGGACAAATGATAACGGTAAGCAAGGCGAATATGTTTGTCAAAGTTGGCGCCGGTATGGAGTATGAAGAAACATGGATGAGCGATATAATCTCCATGAATCCCGACATGCTGGTTATCGACTCTTCGGAGGGAGTAACCATTATCAATAGCGATACGCATATATGGAATTCACCGTTAAATGCACAGCAAATGGTATTGAACATCTACAACGGATTTATCGAAAGAGATCCGGATAATGCGGATTACTATCTGGCGAATTACGAAAGCTATATCTCAAAACTGGATATTCTCAACAGCGATATAATTAATATGTTTGAAGGATACCAGAACCGGAATTATCTTATTTATCATCCGGCTTTCGGGTATTTCGCTTCCACATATAATCTGACGCAGATAGCGGTGGAACACAAGGGCAAAGAACCTACGCCGCAGGTAATTCAAGACTGTATCGATAAAGCAGAAGAATATAATTTGAACTTTGTATATGTCGCACCGCAATTCGCAACTTCATATGCGCAGACAATTGCAGATGAGATAAAAGGAAGTGTCATATACATTGACCCGCTGCCTTCTTCTTATATATCAAATATGAGAAGCGTCGCAGCAGCAATAGCGCTGGAACTTGAGTAAGTGTAATTGAAAAAGCATTCTTGTTTATAATGTTTCTATTCTTAAAGGATAGATATTGAAAAAGGAAAAATTAATTGAAAACAAATAAAAAAATATCAAGAAGAAGTTTTGTAGCCGGAGCGGGAGCCCTGGTGCTGACAGGTTTGCTGGGAGGATGTAAATCCGAACCCGTGACAACCACTCTCGAAAAAACAACTACCGCAACTAAAACCGCCACCGAGACACTGACAAGTACGATTACAAATACCGGATCCGCCGGTGATACACTGAAGCTAATTGCTTCTATTACTACCATCGGAGACTTTGTACGGCAAATCGGCGGCAATAAGGTGGATATTACCATAATGGTTCCGCCCGGATACGAACCGCATACTTATGAGCCTACTACCAGCCAGCTGATTGCTGTCAGCAACGCCGTAGCCTATGTAAAAGTCGGCTCAGGCATCGAATTCGAAACTATATGGATGGATAACATACTGGCACAGAATCCGGATATGGCAGTTATAGACTGCGCCCCGGGGATAGAAATCATCAATGAAGACCCACATATCTGGAATTCCCCGGTAAATGCCCAGCAAATGGCACTGAATATATATAACGAATTGATTGAAATAGACCCGGAAAGTGCGGATTATTATCTTGCCAATTACGAGAGCTATATCGAAGAGCTGGAAGAGCTGAAAAGCTATATCAGCGGACTTTATGAAGGCTACCAGAACCGCAACTTCCTGATATATCATCCATCTTTCGGATACTTTGCATCGGAATACAACCTGACGCAGTTATCCGTCGAAGAAGAAGGGAAGGAAACGACCGCCCAGAAGATTCAGGAGTGTATCGATGCCGCTATAGCTAACAACCTGAACTATGTTTTTGCGTCGCCATATGAGACCAGCGCTTACGCACAGACAATTGCAGACGAGATAGGAGGTAGTGTATTATATCTTGACCCGTTACCCACTTCGTATATCGCAAATATGAGGAGTGTAGCGGCATCCATTGCACTGGAACTCGAATAAAGAATGGCTGAAGAAAAAGAAATCGTAAAATTCGAAAATGTCTGGGCTTATTATAACAGTCACCCGGCGCTTCAGGATATTAATCTCACTATACATGACCGGGGGTTCCTGGGTATTATAGGCCCTAACGGCGGTGGAAAAACCACCCTTCTTAAAATAATACTGGGTCTTCTGAAACCCCGGCGCGGTAGGGTTACCGTGCTGGGGAAAGACCCTTGCGATAGCCGTTCCAGTATTGGATACGTTCCTCAGAAAGCCTATTTCGACAAGAACTTCCCCATAGATGTCTGGCAGGTTACGTTGATGGGGCTTTACAGCCAAACCGGCCTTTTCAGACCGTATTGCCGCGAGGATAAAAAGAAAGCGGAAGAAGCTCTCGAAAGAGCAAGCATGCTGGAATACAGAAACCGCCAAATCGGAGAGCTTTCCGGCGGCCAGCAGAAAAGGGTCTTTATTGCGCGCGCGCTGGCATCCAATCCAAAATTGCTGCTTCTGGACGAACCGATGGAAAGCGTAGACCCCAAAGTTCAGGGGGAGCTTTACAGCCTGCTTAAGGAGTTCCAGAAAGAAATGGCGATTGTGCTCGTTTCCCACGATGTTACTGCTGTTTCCATTTACGTGGATGAAATAGCCTGTTTAAATCAGACACTGGTTTATCACGGCCCGAAAGAGATATCGGATGAAGTGCTGGAAGGCACCTATCAGTGCCCGATTCACCTGATTGCCCACGGAACGATTCCCCACCGTGTATTAAAGGAGCACCGGTAGTGTTTGATATATTAGGATACCACTTCATGCAAAATGCATTGCTGGCGGGACTGCTGGCATCCATAGCCTGCGGAATTATCGGCGCCTATGTGGTTTCCAAGAAAATCGTCTTTATTAGCGGCGGTATCGCCCATGCCTCTTTCGGCGGTATCGGAATCGGTTACTTCCTCGGCATCAACCCCGTTTTAGGCGCCACCGGTTTCGGTCTGATATCAGCGATAGCGATGGGTCTAACCACCCGCAGAACCAGGCTTCCCGAAGACACAGTTATCGGTATCCTGTGGGCAACCGGCATGGCGCTGGGCGCCATTTTTATCGGACTGACTCCCGGATATACCACCGACCTGTTCAGTTACCTGTTCGGCAATATCTTAACCGTTCCGGATTCCGAGCTGCTGCTGATACTGATACTGGATATCGTTATTCTCGCGGTTGTCGCCCTGTTATACAAGGAATTCCTCGCTGTATCCTTCGATGAAGAATACAGCACCGTTATCGGCATGCCTACGGAAAAAATATATATCACCATGCTCTGCCTGATTGCCCTGACAATCGTGGTAATGATTCGCGTTGTCGGCATCATACTGGTAATAGCTTTGCTTACCATACCCGCCTCGCTGGCACGCCAGTTTACCCATGATATGAAAAAGATGATGGCGTTGTCCGTACTATTCAGTACTATTTTTACATTTACGGGACTGATGCTTTCCTACTGGCTCAACCTGGCTTCCGGAGCAACAATAATCGTCACCAGCGTCGTTATTTTTACACTTGTTGTTGCAATACGAAAACTGATATCATCCAGAGGGTTGCCATCCAAAAAGATGTAGCCTATAATCAGTTAAAAATTATCCGGGGGTAAATAAATTGAACCTTTCCGTTCAACTGGCGCCGAAAAACAAGCGCGGGTTGCTTCTTTCCAATCCGGTTATGACGGCTTCCGGCACGTTCGGTTACGGAACCGAATACAGCAATATTATCGATATCCAAAAACTGGGTGCCATTATCTGCAAGGGAACCACTCTCGAACCGAGAGACGGCAATCCGCAACCCCGGGTATGCGAAACCGGCGCAGGCATGCTGAATGCCATCGGATTACAGAATATCGGCGTCGAAGCCCTGATAAAGGAAAAAGCCCCCGAATGGGCAAAGTGGAAAGTGCCGGTTATAGTTAATATTGCCGGGAAGACTATCGATGAATATGCAAAACTGGCCGCCATGCTGGATAAAGTAAAGGGGATCAGCGGATTGGAAGTAAATATCAGCTGCCCCAACGTCAAAGCCGGCAGTGTCGAGTTCGGCACCAACCCCGAATCAGCCGCTGCTGTAACTTCCGCCGTGCGCCAAGCTACTACCCTGCCAGTCATCGTCAAACTGACCCCTAATGTAGGTGATATTAAAAGCATTGCCAAAGCGGTTGAGGCTGTCGGAGCGGATGCAGTGTCCCTAATCAATACCCTGAGAGGAATGGCGATAGATATTCATAAAAAGAAACCGCTGCTGGGTAATATTACCGGCGGGCTTTCGGGTCCTGTATTAAAACCTGTAGCTCTCTCAATGGTATATGAGACAGCCGGCACCGTTAAGATACCGGTTATCGGCTGCGGAGGGATTACCACCGCCACGGATGCCATCGAATTTTTAATGGCGGGAGCCTCTGCCGTGCAGGTGGGAACCGCCACATTCGTCAATCCGCAAGCCCCGCTCGACGTGCTCGAAGGAATAAAAGACTTTATGAGTAAAAAGGGAATCGACGACATAAGCAGTCTTATCGGAAATGCCCGTTAGGTCGAAAATGCATCCGGATAGCTTCAATGTCTTTAAAATATTTATTCAATCGAATATCAGGACGTCTGAACGAAAAGACCACCCGCCTATTTACTGTCATATGCCTTATTCCCCTGTTTTTCTCCGCCTGCGCCGGCGCTGCGGAATCGCAAACCGGCAGAACGATTGGCAGTTATGCGGATATCGATAAATATATAGCAGGGGTACAGGAAAAAGAGGATATCCCCGGAATTGCAATCGCAGTCGTGCAGGGCGGCGAGGTCATTTACTGCAATGCTTACGGTGTCGCCAGCGCCGAGAACAACGAACCGCTCACCACCGCCACCCTTTTCGACCTGGCATCGCTCACCAAATCGTTTACCGCACTTGCCGTGTTGCTTTTAGAGGAGTCCGGCTTGATAGATATAGATGAACCGCTGCAAAAATACCTGCCCGCTTTTCAAATAGCAGATTCGAGGGGTGCCGATATTACCGTCCGTCACCTTTTAAACCAGACCAGCGGAATACCGGGGATTTTCTCCGAAATCCTGATTTTCAATGACAGCTACGAAGAAATGCTGTCCTCGCTGGGTAACCTGAGACTGAGCAACGAACCGGGAACCTTGTTCGAATATGCCGATTTAAACTACTGCCTGCTGGGAGCACTGATCGAAAACGTATCGGGCATGACCTACGAAGAATATATGGATTATGCTGTTTTTACTCCGCTCGGCATGAACCATACCACGGTAGACCCTGAAAAAGCTGAAATTTTAGGTAAAGCCGACGGGCATCAGCCGATGTATGGCAAGGTGGTCGCCCGCAACATCCCCGCTATGAAGAGCGCCCGGGCAGCCGGCTGGGTGATGTCCTGCGCCGAAGATATGGGTAAATGGCTGCTGCTTAACCTGAACAAGGGAGTTCTGGACGGCGAACAGGTAATACCGGCAGAAGATATCGAGGAAATTCATTCGATATCCATTCTCTACGAGGACAACAATGAGCAAATGGCTTACGGCATGGGATGGAGTATCAGCTATACCGGCGATATCCTCTACCATTTTCATTGCGGAGATACACCCAACTTCACCGGAGACATGCTGCTGCTGCCGGATTACGATACCGGGATTGCCGTGCTGGTAAACGGTCAGGTCAGCAACGTCAGCCATAACATCGCCACTGAAATCGCCAATATTCTGCTGGGACTCAAGCTGACATCAATCAATGTTCCCTGGTGGGCGCACTGGAAAGCGCTGGATACGCTGGCTACCGGCATCCTTTTTTCGGTAATCGGGCTGTTCATCATACTGGGAATGTACATTTGGTGGTTAGTCCGACAAGCCCGCTCCCGTAAACGCTGTTTCTTCTGGTCGGCTGCATCAGGGCCGTGCCCGCCGGCCTGGCAAATAGTGCTTTACTCCCTGCCGCTGGTCATCTTTTCCATGATATTTACCGCCGGCAATGTGGTATTGAATACACTCTACGGTTACAATATCTTTGAAGCGCTGGCGCTTTTTCGAATGGGCGCACCGCCCGGTCTTTATCTTTCGGCAATACTATCGATTGTAATATTGACACTATGGGTTGTGCTGCTGATACTGGTGGGGTTATTTATCAGGCAGACAAAGAAAGCCGGCTAGCATTCTATCAGTTTCTGTCCGGCCAGGTAGGCCTTTCCCAAAGCGCCCGGTTCCAGGCTGATGTTTCCGGCCTTGTCTATTCCGGAAAAGACCAGTTCGCCGGCATATTCGATATCCAGGCTGACAAAGAGCGCTTTTACTGTGGCGGTAGCCGGCTGAAAGAGATTTGGAAACCTCTGCCCCCCGACCGAAACAAACAGCCCTTTGCGCACCTTTTCATTTCCCAGCGGAGGGATATGCAGTTTATACTTCTTTGCCCATAACGACTGGCAGCGGTCTACCATTGCCTTGGTTTGGGCGGTCAGCCCCATAAAATGCAGCGGGGAAGCCAGCACGATTCTATCCGACAGCATCAATTCTTTATATACCGCCTGCATATCGTCGTCGATTTTACAGATTCCAGCAGTGAAACAGGCATCACAGTTCTGGCAGGGGGCAATCTTCAATTCACTCAGAACAACGGTTTTCACTTCAGCCCCGTTATTGGAAGCGCCGCGCAATACCTCTGCCAACAGCTTGTCGGTGTTGCCGTTGCGGCGCGGACTGCCGGCCAGCCCCAGTACCCTCATTATAAATCCCCCGCAACGGATTCGAGGATAGTTTTTTCACGGGCTTCCATGATATCAGCTTCATCATCTTCTATATGGTCGTAACCTAAAAGGTGCAGGACACCGTGGATGGTAAGGATGGCTACCTCTTTTTTTATTGAATGATTGTGTTCCTGCGCCTGAATAACCGCCTGCGGGAAGCTGATAATCACTTCACCGAGCTGCTTTATACCGTCGGGAGGCATAATAATAGATAAATCCTCCCCGTCTTCGGATGGGAGTTCATCCTGCATGGCAAAAGAGAGCACATCGGTCGGTTTGTCCTTGCCGCGGTATTCTTTATTTAATTGGTGGATTCTCTCCTGCCCGGTAATAAGCAGGCTCATTTCGATGTTATCAACGGCACTCTCTGCCGTAAGCGCAGCCTCGATTATTCCACGCAGCCATTTATTGTCGAGGCAATCCTCGAAACCCTCATCGAAAAGGATATCTATTTCCATAGTGCTCATCATAGCACAGGAATGAGGTATCGACAATCATTTTTGAGAATAAAACGAAAGAAAATGTCGTTGGATAATAATTTCAGACCTCCCCCCTAACCCCGCTCCATTTATTACGTTATACTTATAGACGATAAGTAATCACGGAGGAAACATCATGAAAAAATTTATATTTTTACTTTTAAGCGTTGTGCTTGTCCTGAGCACGGTTTCCTGCTCTCAAACACAGGTTTACGGAGCCGAAGCCAAATCGGATAAAGCGTACGATACATCCCCCAACGTAAGCGATGCGACACTGGCAGCGCTGGTAAACGGCAATAACGAGTTCGCTTTCGAGCTTTACAAGCAACTCTCGGCTACGAAAGAAGGCAATTTCTTCTATTCACCATATAGCATATCCTTAGCGCTGGCGATGACCTATGCCGGGGCTAACGGGCAAACCGAAGAGCAGATGGCAGAAGTCTTGCACTTCCTTCTGGAAGATGAGGAATTGCATGCCGCTTTCAACAAGCTGGCTATCGAGCTTAACAGCCGCAATGAAGTGCCTCAAAACAACGAGGCGCAGGGTTTCGAGCTTAATATCGTCAATGCCACCTGGGGGCAGACAGGCTTCGAGTTCATGCAGGCATTTCTGGATGTTCTGGCTGAAAACCACGATGCCGGAATCAGGCTTTTAGATTATGAAAAAGAACCCGAAGCATGCAGACAGGTAATCAATGATTGGGTTTACGAGCAGACCAATGGTAAAATCGAAGACCTTATACCAGAGGGCGCCATCGATGAGATGACACGACTGGTTCTTACCAACGCCATCTACTTCAACGCCGCCTGGCTGCACCAGTTCAATAAAGAATTCACCCACGACGATACCTTTTATCTGTTGGACGGTTCTACCGTTACCGTACCGATGATGCACCAGACCGACAGGTTCAGCTATGTAAACGGGAATAACTATACGGCAATCGAATTGCTGTACGATATCTACAATATGTCGATGGTTATAATTATGCCGGATGAAGGGACTTTCGCCGATTTCGAAAATTCGCTGACATCCGCACTGGTAGATAATATCGTCGGCGGCATGACATCGGGTCAGGTCAACCTCACAATGCCCAAATTCGAGTTCGAATCCGATTTCAGCTTGAATGATGCCTTAAAGGCGATGGGCATGACCGATGCCTTCTCCGATATTGCCGATTTTTCGGGGATAACCGATAAAGCAGACCTTATCATCAGCGATGTGGTTCATAAGGCTTTCGTTTCGGTGGATGAAGAAGGCACCGAAGCGGCAGCGGCTACGGCAGTAATAATTAGCCAGACTTCAATGCCGACTGAAATCGCCGATGTCAATTTAAACCATTCGTTCATCTTCCTTATCAGGGATATCCAGACCGGAACTACCCTGTTCATTGGAAGAGTTACCAATCCGGCTATGTAAATTGCAGGCAAGTGCAAAGGAGATATAAAGATGAAAAGGATTATATTCAGCGCGCTTACCGTAATACTGGTATTGAGTACCATCTCCTGCTCGCAAACACAAGCATACGGACAGGAACTTAAATCAGGTAAAAAATACGATACTGCGCCTGATGTCAGTTATTCTGACAAGGAAGCGCTGGCAAGCGGCAACAACGAGTTCGCGCTCGAACTCTACCGCCGGCTGAGCGCCGGTGACGATGGCAACCTGTTCTTCTCTCCCTACAGCCTGTCTGTCGCACTGGCAATGACCTATGCCGGAGCCGAAGGCACGACAAAAGAACAGATGGCGGAAACGCTCAACTTCATACTAGAGGAAGAGGATTTGCATGCCGCTTTCAACAAGCTGGCAATCGAGCTTGCCAAGCGCGGGGAAGGCAATAAAAGCAAGGATGAGGATGGATTCAAACTCAGTATCGCCAACGCCATCTGGGGACAGGTAGAATATGCTTTCCTCGATGAATATCTGGATACACTGGCGGTAAATTACGATGCAGGTCTGAGGCTGCTTGATTTCGCAAGCGACCCGGAAGCCTGCCGCAAGACAATTAATAACTGGGTCAGCCAGCAGACCGAGGGAAAAATCGAAGACCTGATTAAGGAAGGCATTATTTCCGAAATGACACGTTTGGTTCTCACCAATGCCATCTACTTCAATGCGGCATGGGATAAACCTTTCAATGGTGACAATACCAGCAATGGAACATTCTACCTGTCCGACGGCAGCAGCGTTAGCGTACCGATGATGCACCAGACCGAAGACTTCAATTACACTGAAGGCGACGGTTATCAGGCAGTAGAACTGAAATATGACGGCAATGAGCTATCGATGCTGATAATCCTGCCGACTGAAGGCAATTTCGAGCAGTTTACAGAGACCTTCGATGCGCAGAAACTGGATGCAATAATTGATAAGCTGCGTACCGCCAAAGTTACTCTTACCATGCCCAAGTTCGAATACGAATCCCGGTTCAGCGTCAAGGATGCCCTGCAAGCGATGGGAATGACGGATGCCTTTGAGATGGCTGCTGACTTTTCGGGAATCGATGGCACTTATGACCTGTATATCGAGGATGTCGTTCACAAGGCTTTCGTATCCGTAGACGAAGCCGGCACCGAAGCCGCCGCTGCTTCTGCGGTAATCATAAACCTGAAAGGATTACTGGAGCAGGCACAAGTTACTCTCGACCATTCGTTTATATACCTGATTCGCGATATCCAGACCAATACGATTTTATTTATCGGCAGTGTTGTAAACCCGGCAGCATAAAATAGACACGTAGGGACGACCAGTGGTCGTCCGCCCTTATGTGTCGAATTAAAGCGGACGGGCAATGCCCGTCCCTACCGGTAACAGTCAGACTATTCGTGAGAGATTGCTTCATCCCAATAAATCGGGATTCGCAATGACAATCCAACTTCCCAGCCACCCTCTCCTTTTTTGAGCAATCTCTCTGATTATGCTATATTATCTATGTTAAAAATATGCTGCTTCTTAGGGAGGGGTCGCATAGAGGTCTAGTGCGGGCGCCTGCTAAGCGCTTACCCCGGGAAACTGGGGTCGAGGGTTCAAATCCCTCCCCCTCCGCCAGTCTACGCTAAAGCTTCGACTGGTAAACCAGCCCCCATTATTCCTTCAGCTGGTGTTTCTCCAGCCTAAAGTTATTTAGTATACTTAGGTAGCTAGTCAATTTATTAAGAAGTTGAACGTTTTTAATACATTATGTGGTATGTATATATTCTTAGAAGCATGACTGATAACGCTTTATACATAGGGTCTACTAATGATATAGAACGAAGACTGGATGAGCACAATTCTGGAAAAGTAGATTCCACAAGAAGTCGCAGACCGTTTAATTTAGAAGCCTATGTAGCCGTTAGGGATAAAGCCAAGGCTATTGAATTGGAACAATATTTAAAAACAGGATCAGGGAGGGCAATTCTAAATAAAAGAATCCTTTAGTTGCCGAAGCTCGAAAGAGCGTAGGAGACCCTCCGCCAGCCTGCGCTAAAGCTTCGGCTGGGAAATCACCCCCCTGAAAGAGTAATCAATTATCATGCCCCTTTATCATATTTGGACCATAGGCTGCCAGATGAACAAGGCAGAATCCGAACGCTTAGGCAGTCTGTTCGAACAGATCGGCTATCAACCGGTTGCGTCCGCAGAAGAAGCCGACCTTATCCTTTTAAATAGCTGTGTTATCCGCCAGAGCGCTGAAAATAAAGTTGTCAGCAAAATCGGCGCTCTCAAATCGCTAAAGAAAAATAATCCCGAATTAAAGATTGCGCTGACCGGCTGTCTGGTAGACTCCAATATCGATAAACTTCAAAAGAGATTCCCGATTGTCGATTATTTCTTTGCCGCCGGCGAAATGCCGCAGTGGATAGAAAAAAATCTGAGGGAAAATATCATTCCCCAAAAACCCACCGTCAGCACATTTGTAAATATCATACAGGGATGCAACAACTTCTGTTCATATTGTATCGTCCCCTACCGCAGGGGCAGGGAAAAGAGCCGCACGGTAGATGACATAGTCTGCGAAGCAAAGACGCTGGTATCGAGAGGAGCCAAAGAAATCGTACTTGTCGGGCAGAATGTCGACTCGTACGGACACGACCTGCCCGATAAACCCGACCTAGCGGCGCTGCTTGAAGAAATCAATAAAATCGACGGGCTGAAAAGGCTGCGCTTTTTAACCAATCATCCCAAGGATATGAGCGATAGATTGATAGATGCCATCGCCAATCTGAACAAGGTATGCGAGGAAATCAACCTGCCGGTGCAGGCCGGAGACGATGAGATTTTAAAAGCCATGCGGCGCGGGTACACTGCCGCTCATTATAGAGAACTTGCCAAACGGATACGCGCTAAAGTGCCCGATATTGCTATTACCACAGATATTATCGTCGGCTTCCCGGGAGAAACGGAAGAGCAGTTTAAGAAATCGGTGGACTTATTAAAAGAGCTGAGATTCGATAATACCCACATTGCCGCCTATTCGCCGAGAGAGGGAACTATAGCATCGAGAGAATATGTGGACGATGTACCGCCGGAAGTAAAAAAAGAACGTGTCGCTATCATCGAAAAATTACAGGGCGAAATCGCCGCGGAAATAAACGCTGCTCTACTGGGTAAAAACATCGAAGTCCTGGTAGAAGGCAAAAAGCAGGGAAAGTGGCACGGAAGAAGCCGACGTGGTAAACTGGTATTCTTCAATGATAAAAATGACCTGCTCGGGCAGGTGGTAAATGTTAAAATAGAAAAGACAAGCCCCTGGTCTTTGCAGGGAGTATTATCAGCAAATAACGGATGTTAAATTAAGGAGTTAAAAATGGTAAAGAAAATCATTGCTTCATTACTGGGTCTGTCCTCTCTGACCAGCATCGGATTTCTCTCGAGCTGCGTACCCGCAACAGGAGAATCCAATTCCAGCAGCACCATCTACATGATACTCTTCATGGTAGTACTATTCGGTATTTTCTATTTCCTGATTATCCGGCCGCAAAGCAAGAGACAGAAAGAACATCAGAATCTCTTATCCAATCTGCAGGTCGGAGACAGGATTATCACTATCGGCGGTATTTACGGCAGAATAGAAAGCATCAGGGAAGACAGCTATATCATCAAGGTCGAATCCGGCGAACTTCTCAGGATGGCAAAAAATGCCATCGCCGGCAAACAATCCGATGAAGCGAAATAGCATTTCCGTGCCATGCTCCAGCCCCCGTCTCTGATTACCGGATTTTGGAGGTGGCTGTATTAATACTTATGATTATGTCATAATCGGCAGCGGTATTGCAGGTTTGTATTGCGCCCTGCTGGCGCAAAAGCACGGCAGCGTGCTCATGATAACCAAGGGCAGCATTGAAGACTGCAATACCCGCCACGCCCAGGGCGGGATTGCCGCCGCCATCGGTATCAACGATTCCCCGGAATTGCATTACAAAGATACCATCTCTGCCGGCGACGGGCTGTGCAACGAGGAAGTAGTGCGCATCCTCGCCGACGAAGGCCCCGACCGCATTGCAGACCTGGTCAATTTCGGTGTGCCTTTCGATACCGTAGACGGCGAAATTGCGCTGACGCTCGAGGCTGCCCACAGCATACCGCGCATACTGCATGCCGGGGGTGATGCCACCGGTGAACATATAGAGGTAACTCTCAGCAGAATAGCCAGAGCAATCGAATTGTCCGTACTGGAACATCACCTGGCAACCGGGATTATCGTTGAAAAGAACCGGGTTAAAGGCGTCAAAGTTTGCGACTGCGAAACAGGGACGCACAAAGAGTTTGGTTGCCGCTACCTGATACTGGCAACCGGCGGCGCCGGGCAGCTTTTTAAATTCACCACCAATCCGGCAGTCGCCACAGGAGACGGCATTGCGCTGGCATTAAAAGCAGGGGCAGAGGTAATCGACATGGAATTCTTCCAGTTTCATCCCACCGCCCTGCATATGCCGGGAGTAGCTCCTTTCCTGATTTCGGAAGCGGTGCGCGGTGAAGGCGGCATACTGCGGAATATGGACGGTAAACGCTTTATGCCCGATTATACCCCTCTGGCCGAACTGGCGCCCAGGGATGTGGTTGCCCGCAGTATCTTGAGTGAAATGAAAAATACGCAACAGGATAACGTTTTTCTGGATGTGACGCATCTGGCTCCGCACCGTATAAAAACGCGCTTCCCGCATATCTATCAATTCTGCGCAGACCACGGGCTGGATATAACCAGCAGCCTGATACCGGTTGCCCCGGCTGCCCATTATATGATAGGAGGCATACGCACCAACAGCTGGGGGGAGACCTCGGTGGGCGGGCTGTTTGCTGCCGGCGAGTGTGCCGGAACGGGAGCTCACGGAGCCAACCGGCTGGCATCCAACTCGATGCTGGAAGTGCTTATCTTCGGAAAACGTATATTCGAAAGAATAAATCAGGGAATCGACGAAAAAAACAGCCGGCAGTACCGTGATAACCTGCCGAACGGCAATATCTATCACAAGCTGAGGAGTAAACCGCCTGTCAATAATGCTCCCCTGTTAAGCCTCGAAGCCCTGCAAAATCTGCTCTGGGATAATATCGGAATCGTGCGTGACCGCAAAGGGCTGGCAGAAGCCGTTGACATTTTAGCTTCGTGGGAGCATCAAATGCCCGAAGCGTCGAACCGGCAATCCCATGAACTGGCGAATATGATAATAACCGGAAGATTGATTGCCGAAGCCGCCCTGTTAAGGGAAGAGAGCCGCGGCGCCCACTTCCGCTCCGACTTCCCCAGGCGTTCCGAATCATGGCTGAGGCATATAGTCACCACTATAGAAAAGCGGGAGCAATGTGATGAATAAACCGCCGCAGGAACAGATAGAGAGCATTATCAGGCTGGCGCTGGAGGAAGACGATTTCGAAAACGACATTACCGGTATTGCCCTTGTATCCCCCGATAAACAGGGAGCAGGTCTTATCATAGCCAAGGAGGAAGGCATCCTTGCCTGTGTGAGCATTATACCCCCCATATTCCACACCGTCGACCACTCGCTCAAGGTAAATCTCTTGGAAAAAGAAGGGCGAAAGGTAAAACAGGGTGACATCATCGCAGAAATCAGGGGAAGCCTGAGGAGTATCCTCGCCGCCGAGAGGACAGCATTGAATTTCTTGAGCCGCTTAAGCGGCATTGCCACGCAAACTGCAAGATATGTCGATAGTATAAAAGGAACGAAAGCTGTCGTCAGGGATACCCGCAAAACGCTGCCGGGGATGCGGCTTTTGGAAAAATACGCCGTAACCGTCGGCGGAGGCGAGAACCATCGCCTGAATCTGGCAGACGGTATTCTGATTAAAGACAACCACATCGCCTCTTTACAAAAAGACGGCATTACGCTGACGGAAATAATAAATAAAGCCAGGCAAAACAGCAGTAAGAAGACGATAATCGAGATTGAAGTCAACACAGTTGAGGAGGCAGCCGAGGCACTTCAGGCGGATGTCGATATCATCATGCTCGATAATATGAGTATCGAAGAGATGAAGACCGTAGTAGCTATGTCCGGCGGCAGGATTAAGCTCGAAGCCTCCGGCGGCATTACGCTTGATAATATCCGCGAAGTGGCATTAAGCGGGGTAGATTATATTTCGATAGGAGCACTGACACACTCGGCAAAAGCGCTGGATTTCAGCCTTGAAGTCGAACCCATGCAAGACTGAAAAATGCAGAAAAAGAATGAAACGCCTTCAAATAAAGAATGCCGCGAGGTAAAAAGCTGGCTGAAATATCTCCTGATAACTGTCGGCACATTATCGGTAGCGCTCGGTTTTCTGGGAATATTTCTCCCCATCCTCCCCACCACTCCCTTTCTTCTGCTGGCTGCCGCCTGTTATTGCCGGAGTTCACAAAGATTCTACTGCTGGCTGATAAACAACCGCTGGCTGGGGAAATATATTAAAAACTACCGCGATAAAAAAGGCATCCCGCATAGAGCAAAGATTTACATCATCGCACTGTTATGGATTACAATACTGGCTTCGGTAATCTTTGTCGTCGACCTCTTGGCAATAAGGATTCTGTTGATTTTAATCGCAACCGGCGTTACGGTACATATTTTGCGCATAAAAACGATTAAGGAATAATCCACACAACAAACTCAGCATGACAAAAAAATCGTCGTTGCGAGGAGTCCCTCTACACTGTCATTCTGAGTCGCAGATGAATGAATCTAATATAAATCAGAGAGGGACGACGAAGCAATCTCTACCGTATGACTTATACAAATTATGCGCTTTAAAAAATAAAAGTATTTCATATTATATGCGAGGCGGGGTAACTATATTGTATTGTAGGGATTGCTTTACCCCAACAAGTCGGGGCTCGCAATGACGAACTGTGTACTCAATCATTGTCTTATCTACCCCATAAATGTATAATCAGAAAAGACTGGCAATATAAGGGATAAAGACGTGCAAATCAAGCGGGCTGAAGGAATCGGATTCTGCCTCGGCGTCAGGCGCGCCGTAGATATCGTCGAACGCGCAGCTGCCGAACACGGCAACGTGGAAACGCTGGGAGCTATCGTCCACAACCAGCCGGTGCTGCGCAAACTGGCGCAGAAAGGCGTTTCGCTAGTAAAAGACATCTCCGATATCAAGGGAAAAGTGGTCGTTACCAGTTCTCACGGTGTCAGCCCTGAAGTAGCCGAAGAAATCAAAAGGCGACAAATCGAACCCGTCGATACCACCTGCCCTTTCGTAAAGCGCGCCCAGGTTACCGCCGAGAGATTTGCCAAAGACGGTTTCTTTACTATCGTTTACGGCGATGCCGCACACCCTGAAGTAAAAGGCATACTGGGCAGAACCGGCGGAAAGGGAATGGCGACAATGGATGTCGATTCCCTTATAAGGGACAGTTCATTACCGCGCAGGCTGGGAATACTCTCCCAGACGACCCAGGTACCGGATTCTTTCGCCGAATTTATTAAAAAACTGCTGGTATCCCCGGTCTTTAAGGATGCCGAGTTGCGTGTCGTCGATACCATCTGCCATGATATCAGGCAGAGACAAAAAAATTCGCTCGAACTGGCAAAGGAATGCGACCTGCTGCTGGTTGTCGGCGGACACACCAGCGCCAACAGCCGCCACCTGGTAGAATTGTGTTCGACGGTAACCCCGACCTATCTCGTAGAAACAGCGGATGAAATCAACCCCGAATGGCTGGGGGGAAAAGAACGCATCGGTGTTACCTCAGGCGCTTCCACCGACCAGCCCACTATCGATGAAGTGACAGCCAGACTGGAAGAGTTATCGCGATAAAAAGCGTTCCCTATTCGTAACGCAAAGCCTCTACAGCATCCAGTTTAGCGGCGCGGTTTGCCGGATACAATCCCGCAATCAGGCTGATAGCAGTGGTTACGGCAATCACCATTAACACAAGTTGTATAGAGAATACGGACATCTCGAAGGTTGGATAATCGCTCAAAAAGGTATAACTGCCTATTATGTTAAGTATTTTACCTGCAATAAAGCCTATAGCCACCCCCGCGATTCCGCCGATTAGCCCCAGCGCCGCCCCTTCCATGGTAAACAGCATACGAATGGTGCCTCTGGTAGCGCCTACCGCTTTCATAACGCCGATTTCACGCGTGCGCTCGTAAATCGACATCATCAGCGTATTGATTATGCCGATACTGGCAACCACCAGGGCAATCACCCCGAAGGCGCTTAAACCGATTTGTATAATCGAGAAGATGCTGTTGATTTCTTTCAGTATCTCATTGGGGGTAATAGTGCTGAATCCTTCACCCCTGATAACCTCTGCCACCCTGTCGATATCATTGACATCGTTTACTTTTACCAGTAAAGAGGTGCCCGGCTGCTCGGGAGAATACTGATTGGGGTTATCACGGTAATAGCGCGCCATTTCGATGGTATCATCCATAGATATAACAATCTGCGTGGCGTTCATCGTTTTTAAAATGACGCCGGATATAACGAAGCTATAGTTTTTGTTTTCCGTATTGTAGGCATTGGATTTCCCGACGGTAACGGTTATTTCCTTGCCGACGGCATCTTCCGCCTTTTCCCAGCCGAAAGCTTTCAGGTAATCGAAACTTATCAGGCACTCCCCACGGGAGGCTTCTTCGAAAAAGCTGCCGGCTACCAGCGACATCATTCTGATTTGATAATCTGGACCCGAATTAATCGAAATCGAGAATTTCTTGTCGCTGCCTTCCGCCCTGACGTACAAAGCGGAGACGCCGACATTGTAATCGACGCGTTCCACTCCGTCTATCGAGAGCAGATTATTGACATCGTCAGCTGTAAAAGAGCGAACAACGACATCGGAGGTATCTGTAATTTCATAAGGGGTTTCGGTATAAGTAAGGCTCCTGTTGCTGGCATATACCGTCAAGGCATCCTGCGGCACCATCAAACCGAACTGGTCGACAATGAATCTTTGCAGACCTGTGCCGATGGATGTCATAAGAGCGATCAGCACGGCGCCGATAACGATTGCCAGTATAGTCAAAAAAGTACGGAATTTCTTGCGCCACAGGTTATAAAATGCGGTTTTAATGACGTCAGTGAATCTCATCTTGCATCCTCGACAATCTTGCCGTCTTTCATCTTTATAATGCGTCCGGCAATAGCCGCTATCTCTATATCGTGGGTAACGATTATAAGTGTAATCCCTTTTTCCTTATTTAATTGCGACAGCAGTTCCATAACGTGTTTGCCATTCCTGCTGTCGAGGTTCCCCGTCGGCTCATCGGCTAGTAAGATTTTGGGTTGGGTTACCAGCGCGCGGGCAATACTGACTCGCTGCCTTTCTCCGCCGGAAAGCTGATTTGGGCGGTGCGATGCTCTCTCGGCAAGACCGACGATTTCCAGTGCTTCTGCCGCCATTTTCAGTCGTTTGCTTTGTGAAATTCCCGAAAAAATAAGGGGTAAAGCCACGTTTTCGGTTGCCGTATAGGTAGGATGCAGGTTGAATGCCTGAAAAACGAAGCCGATTTTTTCATTGCGGTAGCGTGAAAGTTCCCTGTCGCTGGCGCGGCTCAAATCCTGCCCGTCGACAATCACTCTGCCAGAGGTGGGAGTATCAAGCCCGCCGATAATATGCATCATGGTCGATTTGCCGGAGCCGGAAGGACCGACCAAAGCTATGAATTCACCTTCGTCTATTTCCAGGCTGATACCGGAAACTGCATGAACGATATCTTCACCCATGCGGTATTCTTTGGTAATATTCTCAAGTTTTATCATATGCGCACCGTTACAATCTTATTCCGTATATTATCCCATTATTCCAGGTTTACTACAAATACGTCGCCGCAATTTGTCGGAAACTTTATATTATGCTAAACTTTTTTAATTATTCCAAAGGAGCAGTATGAAACACCGTATTTTTTCGGGGGCGCGCCCCACAGGACGTTTACATATAGGTAATTACCTCGGCGCATTGCAGAACTGGGTTAAGCTGCAGGATGAATATGACTGCGTATACTGCATAGTCGACATTCATGCCCTTACCTCGATGGAAGATACCTCGAACCTGCAGGCGAACATACATGAGATGCTTTTAGACTGGTTAGCTGTTGGTTTAGACCCCCAAAAAAGCATACTGTTTGTGCAATCGCATGTTCCCGAGGTGACGGAGCTGAATACACTGCTGGGGATGATAACCCCCTTGAGCTGGCTGTTAAGAGTGCCCACATTCAAGGACAAGGTAAAACTGCAAAAAGAAAATGTAAACTATGGGCTGGTGGGATACCCGGTGTTGATGGCATCCGATATAGTATTATATAAGGCAGATACGGTGCCTGTGGGAGAAGACCAGCTGCCTCACCTCGAACTTACGAGAGAAATCGTCAGACGTTTCAACTGTCTTTTCGGAGAGACGCTGGTCGAACCGAAAGCGAAATTGACCGATTTCCCGAATGTTCCCGGTCTCGACGGCAAGGGTAAGATGAGCAAGCAGGCCGGAAACCATATCGAAATCGCTATGACGGAAAAAGAAACCGCAGACAAAATCAAGACTGCGTTTACCGACCCCGCCCGCCTGCGCCGCTCCGACCCCGGACACCCCGAGATTTGCAATATCTACAAACTGCTGGGGCAGTTCGATGCCGAAGGCAGAAACGGAATAGACGAAAAATGCCGCAATGCCCAGATCGGCTGCGTCGAATGCAAAAATATGCTGATAACAGCAATAAATAATGCCATGAGACCCATCCGCGAACGCCGCGCAGAACTCGAAGCCAACCCGAAAGCGCTGGAAGGCATACTGACGGAAGGCGCCGAACGCGCCCGCGTCATTGCCCAAGATACAATGAGACTGGTGCGTAAAAACATGAAGCTGGTCTAAAAACCGGCTTCTTCGTTTATTATATCTATCCTGTACATATACTTCATCGCGATAAACAGAACTGCCGTTGAGACTAAATAGCATTTAAAACGGCTTCCCTCGGGGGAAGCTGTCGAGCAAAGCGAGACTGATGAGGGTAAATGTCGATTCTCCCCAAAAACAATAATTTAATACAAAAGTCACAGATTCTGCGAATAAATATGACCAGAGAGGGACGACGTCTCTGGTATAATTTTTTTAAAAAATATGTATTACAATTCAATCGCCAGAAAGTCATCGGGAACTATATTGTCGATTTTTATTGTGCTAAAGCAAAACTGGTAATCGAAATTGATGGTTCTCAGCATTATGAAGATAATCAAGTTATTTACGATAATAACCGCACAGAGTATCTCAATGGGCTCGGATTAATGATATTAAGATTTACCAATATCGATATTAATAGCAATTTCAACGGGGTATGCGAAACAATCGATATGGCTGTGAAAGAACAAGTGGATTGACACTCATCCGGCATTTCCGATAAATCGGAACTGCCACCTTCCCTCAAGGGAAGGCTTTTTAAACGGCTTCCCTCGGAGGAAGTCCCGATTCGTCGGGATGAGCCTGTCGAACCATAACGGCTTCTTCGTTAACCACCCTGCCCCAGATGTTGAATTCAGGGAAGCCGGAATGAAATCCCGAGTCATCGGGACTTCATTCGTCCCTCACGAATTCAGCATGACAGATTCCCCTTATTGGCATTCAAAAATCCAGCCGTATCGAAAAAAAAAGAATCCTGAGGCGGCGAGGGCAATGCCCGTCCATTTTATTTTGAGACACAAGGGCGGACGACCAATGGTCGTCCCTACGGGGAATTACCTCATTATGACCGGTTTTTAACAGAGTATAAAAAATCCCCTTCTCAAAACGAAAAGGGGATTCAATAATTCATGTAAGCCATCGATGCTGTTATAAAAAACGGGGGGATTGACACTCATCCGTCATCCCGATAAATCGGTCTGCCACCTTCCCTCAAGGGAAGGCTTATTTAAGCCCTGTGCCGCACCAAAAAACGCTTCATTCGCTCGAGAGCTTCCTCAATTTCCTTGAGCGAAGTGGCGTAACAGCAGCGCACATACCCTTCGCCGCACTTGCCGAAAGCCGTACCCGGAACGACTGCTACTTTCTCTTCAACCAGCAGTTTCTCAGCGAATTCCTCGGATTTCATACCGGAACTCGTGATATTGGGAAAAGCGTAGAAAGCCCCCTTCGGTTCGAAGCAGGTAAAACCTATTTTACGCAGCCCGTTTACCATTACAAGACGGCGGCGGTTGTAATCCTCTACCATCTCGGTAACGTCATCCTGACCCGATTTCAATGCTTCGATAGCCGCCACCTGCGCCATCGTCGGCGCGCACATAATAGTGTATTGATGTATCTTCGTCATAGCGGCAATGATATCCTTGCTGGCGGCGGCGTAACCGACGCGCCAGCCGGTCATGGCATAGGACTTGGAAAAACCGCTGAGAAGTATCGTATTGTATTGCATATCGGGCAGAGTAGCCATGCAGGTATGCTCCATCCCGTAAACCAGGTGCGAATAGATTTCGTCAACTATCATCAGGATATCGTGCTTGCGGGCGACCTCGGCTATTTTTACCAGTTTTTCGCGCGGCATAACGGCGCCGGTCGGATTGGAAGGATATCCCAGCAGGATGGCTTTTGTCTTATTTGTGATTCTTGCTTCTACTTCCGCAGCATCCAGCTCGAAGGACTTTTCTTCGACGGTGGGAACCCTTACGGGAATACCGCCCGAAAGAATTACGGAAGCATCATAGGCTACGTAAGCCGGGTCGGTCATTATTACTTCATCGCCGGGATTAATAACCGCCCGCATAGCCAGGTCGAGCGCTTCACTGACGCCGACGGTAATCAGCAGTTCACTCTGCCAATCGTATTCCAGTCGATACCTGTTTTTAAGCTCCTCAGCCAGCCTCTGCCGCAGTTCGGGAATACCGGAGTTGGAGGTATACATGGTATAACCTTTTTCTGTCGAATAGATGGCGGCTTCGCGGATGTGCCAGGGGGTACTGTAATCCGGTTCGCCGACACCGAGCGATATGACGCCTTCGATGGAACCGAGCAGGTCGAAAAACTTGCGGATTCCCGAGGGGGAAATCGCATCTGCCCTGTTCGATATCAGCCTGTTGTTTTTACACTCATCATTGTTCATAATAGACCCGCCAAAAAAAATATTGTAATCAGCGAATTCGATATATTACCGAAGGTTACAGGATAACCGGTTGCCGCTTTACCTCTTCCGGCCCGTCCATGATGACGCCGTCTTCCTTGTAACGCTTCATTATGAAATGGGTGGCGGCAGCGCGGACGCCCTCGATGGGCGACAGCTTTTGCCCGACGAAATCGGCGATTTCATGCATCGATTTCCCCATCACCAGCACCGCCAGATCGTATGCCCCCGACATCAGGTAAACGCTGCGCGCCTGCGGAAAGCGGTATATTTTTTCGGCGATGGCATCGTAGCCGGTGTCTCTCTGGGGAGATACCTGAACCTCGATTAAAGCCCAGACATGCTCATCGTTAACCTTGTCCCAGTTGATAAGCGTCTTGTATTTGAGTATCTTCCCTTCATCCTCTGCTTTCCTGATAATCGTTGAAACTTCATCTTTCGATATTCCCAGCATGGTAGCTATCTGTTCGGGATTAGCCCGGGAATCTTCTTCCAGTATCTTTAAAATCTTCTTCAGCATACGATTACTCCTTGGGTAGATAGTAATATAGGCTTTTATTATAGCAGAGTTTAATGATTGTGAGTATTGATAATCATCATCCGCGCAAATAAATCTCGATAACCGTTTTTAGACGTGAAATACAGATTTGTCCGGCTATTTGCCAAGCATTAATCCCTGTTAGCCTTTCTGTGTTATAATCTTATTGTTAATTTTCATTTTATCGGAGACGGCGGTTTTTCATGGCTGAATTCTGGCACAACTTCATTTTGACTTTCGTTCCCCTGTTCATCGTTATCGACGCGCTGGGAACGCTGCCGGTAGTTATTACGCTCGGCGAGGGTTTGACTTTAAAAGAACGCCGCAAGATGATAAACGTGGCGACCGTAACCGCCATCGTTGTCGGGCTGGCATTCCTGTTTTTCGGACAGTTCATTCTCAACGTAATGGGCATTTCGGTGGGAGCCTTCGCCATTGCCGGCGGATTAATCCTGCTGGTGCTTTCGATTAAGTTGATAATTACCGGGCGCATGGTGGATGTCGACAAGGATGAAATAGTAGCCGTAGTTCCCATCGGCACTCCTTTGACAGCCGGTCCGGCGACTATCGCAACGCTGCTGCTCCTGGCGATGCAATTTCCGTTGTATATCGTGCTGATATCTTTCGCTGTAAACATGTTGATTGCCTGGATTATTTTCCTCCTGGGTAACAGGTTAAGCCATTTTCTCGGCAAGGGCGGGCTCGGCGCCATCTCGAAGGTTTTCAGTCTGCTTTTGGCGGCGATTGCCGTCAGCATGATAATAAACGGCTTGAAAATGCTGGAACTGGTATAATCCCCGTTAATATTTCCCATTTCAGTATTGACTACCGATATTTCAGCGATTAAACTGATAAGGTCGGAAAATGAAGATTATAGGTTTAACAGGCGGTATCGGAAGCGGCAAGAGCACGGTTGCAGAATTTTTAGCAGAATTAGGAGCCGTGGTTCTGGATGCCGATAAAATCGGGCATGAAATACTCGCAACCGATGCCGAAGTGCGGCAGGAAATAGTCGATAACTTCGGCAGGCAGGTGCTCGACCGGGAAGGAAATATCAGCCGTAAAAAGCTGGCCGATATCGTTTTTAAAGACCGCGAATCATTGATAAAACTCAACCTGATAACCCATCCGCCCATCTACCGCCGTTTACAGAGCATCCTGGAAGCTTATCAACAACAGGGAATCGAAGTGGTGGTAATCGACGCTCCGCTGCTTATCGAGGCGGGCTGGGCAACCAGGGTCGACGAAACGTGGGTAACCATCGCTCCGAAAGAAGTCATCGTGGAAAGGCTCGAAAAAAGGGGCTTGAAGAGAGAGGATATCCTGTCGCGCATTTCTATGCAAATACTGCCCGAAGATAGAATGAAGGCGGCAAAAATAGTTATCAATACCAATGTATCGCTCGAAGACTTAAAACAAGCGATAACCGACTTGTGGAACAAAACTGCAGTTGACACCAATCGTCGCTAGCTGATAGAATAAAGTGTTTTATTTATGGAGGTTTACTGAGATTTACGCAATAATTGAAACCGGCGGAAAACAGTATAAAGTAGCTCCCGGCCGAAGCATAAAGGTAGAGCGTCTGGCTGCTGCCGAAGGTGATACTGTCGAGCTGGATAAGGTGTTACTGATTGCTGATGAAGACCAGCAGATTGTAGGCAAACCCACTATCGAGGGAGCAAAAGTGGTTGCCACAGTTGAAAGTCAAGGCAAAGACAAGAAAATTATTGTCTTCAATTACAAGAACAAGACGAGAAGCAGCAAGAAGACCGGGCATCGCCAGATGTACACCGCCCTGTCTATAAATGAAATCGTCAAAGCGGGGGTGTCTTAAATGGCTCATAAGAAGGGTGGCGGTTCCACACATAACGGGCGCGACAGCAAACCTAAAATGCTGGGCGTAAAAAGATATGCCGATGAAATAGTAAATGCCGGAACGATTCTGGTCAGGCAGAAGGGTACGCATATCAAACCGGGAAATAATGTAGGTGTCGGCAAAGATTATACTCTCTATGCCCTGATTGACGGAGTGGTAAAATACGAACCGGCAACCAATAACAGAAGGAAGGTCAGCGTCTACGCTGGTTAAATAATATGAAGGAAAAGATTCATCCCGTTTATCATTCAGATGCCAAGGTAATCTGTTCCTGCGGCAACGTCATTACCCTCGGCTCTACCAGGAAAGAAATGAAAGTCGAGCTTTGCAGCAGTTGCCATCCGTTCTTTACGGGTGAACGCAGAATTATCGATACCGCCGGACGCGTCGAGCGCTTCAATCAGCGTTACAACAGAAAATAGTCGGCGGCAAATTAAGAGACAACGAAAAGGACGGACTGAAAAGTCCGCCCTTTTTTATTTTACTGCATTCTTATATATGCAACCTGACCAGGACATCAATCTGAACTTAAAAAGTGCCCGACGGTTATCCAAAGTCAAAAGCTAGAAATCGGTTTTAATCTTGGAAAAGAAGCAGGTTCTCTCGCCGGTGTGACATACCGGACCCAGCGGTTTGGCTTTCACCAAAACGGTGTCGTTATCGCAATCGAGCCACATTTCCTGTACCAGCAGCTTGTTGCCCGATGTGGCGCCCTTGTTCCAGAGTTCCTGGCGGCTGCGGCTGTAAAACCACACCTCGCCTTTGGCGCGGGTCAGTTCCAGCGATTCGGGGTTCATATAACCGAGCATTAATACATCGCCGGTGTCGGCATCCTGTATTATTGCCGGAATCAGCCCCTGCGGGTCGAGTTTAAGATTGTCTACCAAAATAATGTTTCTCCTTCTATATTTAATTTCTGTTATTAATACCTGTTACTAAATATCCCGGTACTGACTTTGCTACAATGCATCGGGACTTCCTGATAATCTAAAATTCCATATTGTCATGCTGAGTTCGAGGTGGTCGAACGAAGTCCCGATAAATCGGGATTTTATTCCGGCTTGCCGGAACTCAACATCCGTGGCGATGTAAATTTAGCCTTCCCTTGGGGGAAGGTGTCATTCCGATTAATCGGAATGACGGATGAGGGCTGCTATTCCGCCTGTTGCCGTAGATATCGTTGTTCTATTTCTCCCCACCCTCCGGATTCTTCTCCCGATAAATCGGGATCAGAATGACAGCGAAATTAAATTATTAAGACTGCAAACCGGATGGATACTATATTATTGCTAATTACCCAGTTCGTCCAGCGCCTGTTTTAAATTGATATCCTTGGTATAAAGAGCCTTGCCGATAATAGCGCCTGCCGCTCCCAGTTTTTTCAGCACTTTCAGGTGGGTGATGGTAGTTATACCGCCCGAGGCAATGATAGCGGCTTTGGTGGAATCGATCAGTTCGAACAAGGCGGTGAAATTGGGTTCCGTCAAGGTGCCGTCGCGCCGGATATCGGTGAAAACGAAGCTTCTTACACCCAGCTTCATCATGGCGCGGGCAAATTCCACAGGTTCTCTGCCGGTGTCCAGTTTCCAGCCCCTGGTTGCCACTTTACCGTCACGGGCATCGATACCGACAACAATGGACTTACCGAAGCAGCGACAGGCCTCTTTTACCATTTCGGGGTCTTCGACAGCCGATGTGCCCAGAATCGCACGGTCGACACCGCACTTGAACAGCTTGCCGATGGTTTCCATATCCCTGATGCCGCCGCCCACCTCGATAGGTATCAGAACCGAATTGGCAATCTCGGAAATGATATCGAGGTTTTTCAACTCCCCGGCAGCCGCCCCGTCCAAATCGACGATATGCAGGCGCATCGCTCCCAGCGATTGCCAGTCCATCGCCATCCCCACCGGGTCGTCGGAAAAAACGGTTTCCATGCCGTAGTCGCCCTGATACAGGCGCACGCACTTTCCACCGCGAATATCTATTGCCGGAATGATTTCCATTTCACGCAACCTCGACTTTTTATCGAATACCTGAACAAGAATTATATCATAATATACGTATTTAACGATAATAATCAGGAGAAAAAGTTCTTATCAATTATGTTGAAGATATTTATACGACGCCGCTTCCGTCTTATGGTCATTCCGGAAGCTATGAGGGATGGCCGAAGAATCCGGGGAATGGGAAACAATATAACAGATTACCCCGCCCAGGATGCTTCGTTCACCTCGGTGTCCTCCAGCATGACCATATAAATAAATCCGTTCGTATTGAGCCTGTCGAAGTGTGTTCCATTTTTAAAAAATATGCATTAAAGACGCCCGATTCCGGAATTTCCGAACTCGGCATGACAGCAAAATATCACTCTATTTTATCGCCGGTGACATCGCAACGTTCTACCTTGAGTTTGATTCCCGAATAGCCGGTAACTATTACCTCTTCACCGATAGCGATATTTTCCGCAGACTCCGCCCCCCACAACTCCCCGTTTATCTTAACCAGCCCCTGTGGATTTATTTCTTCTATCGCAATTCCCTTCTTGCCGACAATGGCATCAGGGTCATTTACCGGTTTTCTCTGGAGTGCGCGATTGCCGGCAATAAATAAGAGAACCGATAATATCAGCCAGCCGAGCATTATTAAAACCAGAACAACAACGGGAACGTTTATATCGAATTGAGGCAAGAGCATTAGAACGATAACCGCAATTGCCGACTCTTCGATGATTACGCTCACTATTGCCCATATAAGCCTGATTTTCATTATAAGTAATTATAACATGCAGGATTAAATTAGGCCGTAAATTTTTTACACCCTTTTCTACTATTAACTATTAACTCAAGAAAAACAGGGCGTCTTTGCGACTGCCTCACGACAGAATATCGCTTTTTAAATATTAGCGGCTAATCCGGATATAATCGTGACAAATCCCCTTTGATTCCCCTTTTCCAAAGTGGAAGAATACGTTTATCTTATATTCATAAGAAAAGATGCGGACATACGATAAGTATTTACTAATCATCTTTAAAAGATAGAAAAACGCATTAGTCATTTCTCCCTTTGGCAAAGGGAGATTGAGAGGGATTTTAGAAAAAAACATTGATAGCAACCCTCTCGACGTAAAATAATAAGCATTTTACAATAATTCAGATTGTATTCAACACAGGGTTGGACATTTTGGCGTTCTTTAGCTAATATAGATATGACAAAGTATATATTTAAAAGAGGGGCTAAATGAAGGTATCGGAATATCTTTTTAATGAGTACAAGGATTTAACCACCAAATACGTCTCTGCCAGCCAGAGACTGCGCGAACTTTTACCCAGGTTCACCGCCTTGAATCAGAGCGGAGAAGCTCCCAATTCCACGTCCAGCAAAAACCTGATACAGGAATTGGATAAAATCGAGGACGACCTCGAAGACGCAGCCTATAAAGTACGCTGTATCAAGCACACGCTGGTCAGCCTGCTCTAAACCGACTTTTTCCCATTACTCGGACGTTGATATCCCCTCTATGACAAGAGGGGATATTTGTTTATAACGATTGGAGATTATTTTTCGTTATCGACCTTTCCCCAATACATCTAGAAACCAGATTTTTTATTGTCTTTGCGAGGAGTGAGTGTTAAGTGAACGACGAAGCAATCCCTACCGCTGAATATCGTCATGGCTAAGCCTCATTTATATAAAACAAACCGTTTCATAACATATGCGGGGTGGGGTAATTAACTGGTATTAAAGGGATTGCTTCGTCCCGATGAGACGGGACTCGCAAAGACTGTAATTTTGCCATGCTAAATTCGTGAGGTACAAACTATAGCGGCGAGGATTAAACAATCAAGGTTTATTTTTTGTATTCAGAGACCAACCCCTCCACCTCATCCCTTCTCAACTCCCTGACCTTCCCTGCCGCCAGCGAGCCCAGCTGCAGGTTGCCCATCCTGATGCGTTTAAGTGATTTGACGGTGTATCCCATCGCCTCGAACATGCGGCGCACCTGGTGCTTCCTGCCCTCGTGAATGGTGATGCTGTAATCCCCGCCCTTGAGACGGTTTATCCTTGCCGGGTAGGTCATTCCGTCTTCCAGCATAATCCCCTTCTCCAGCCGTCTCATTTCCGCCGCTTTCATCGGGACATCGAGGCTGACGGCATATTCTTTTTCATTCTCGAAGCGCGGATGCGTCAGGCGGTTAGCCAGTTCGCCGTCATTGGTTAACAAAATAAGACCGGTGCTGTCCTTATCCAGCCTGCCGACCGGATACAGGCGGTACTTGCGGTATTCCTGCGGCAAAAGGTCTAACACGGTGCGCCGCCCGAATTCATCGCTTACCGTGCTGACGATATCAGCTGGTTTGTTCATCATTATGTAAATTAACTTTTGCGATTGCGTGGTTACCGGTTTTCCGTCGATGCTGATTTTGTCTTTTTGCATATCGACCGGATGATTGAAGCCGGTGACCGCCGCGCCGTTTACCGTTACCCTGCCCGACTTGATGGCTTCCGACATCTTGCGGCGCGAGCCGACACCTGCCTGAGTTAACACTTTTAGTAAAGATTGCATTTCCATACGCTTATTATAGCCTGTATTCATAACAAGTAGCCAATCATCAGCGTGCTTGTCATCCTGAACGAAGTGAAGGAACTAAATGCAATTCGATGTT
>CAYNQR010000017.1:0-28239 GCA_964399425.1 uncultured Dehalococcoidales bacterium
TGAAGACCTCGACCTCGTATTTTTAGATTTAAAAATGCCGGGAATGGACGGGGTGGAATTGTTCAGGCAGATCAGACGGGAAAAACCTGAAATGCAGGTTATTATCGTAACCGGTTATCCTGAAAGCGAACTTATGATGAAAGCCCTTCAATACGGACCATTCGGGGTAATGCATAAACCATTCAGCGGTGCCGATATTATACGGGTTGTAAACTGTTTCTTGCGGATTACCAGATAAAACGGATTTATTAATTATAGAACCTCTTTAAAATCCTGCATATAGCCAGCGTTATCCATAGTCTCATTTCATCAGTCTTTTTGTTAATCGAAGATTTATGAATTCTGGAATAAGATATCTTCCATAAACCGTCCGGTTCCTGCTTGGAGATTAACCAATCCAAAGCATTTTTAATATCATCGTCCACCGGAGATAAACCTATAATTGACAGGGAATCCAAAGCAGTTACCAGATTGTTCCACTTCTCCGCAATATTACTCTTAATAATTCAGGATTATCGTAAGTTAATCCTGGAAACTGAATATCTCGGAAAGGCGTTCTATTAACGGGTAATCCCTTTCCGCAATGCGTTTCATATTAATCTGCAATCCGGTTTCTCTTTTTATGAAGCCTGTTTCCAGGTTTCCCGAGACAAAACGCGGGTTCTCCATAATCGCTTTATGCAGGATGATATTCGTTTTTACCCCTACTATAATGTACTCGTAGAGAGCGCGTTGCATGCGTAAAATTGTTTCTTTGCGGTCCCTGCCATGAGCAATCAGCTTGGAAATCATCGGATGGTAGCAATCAGGTATGGTGTAGCCGTTGTGAACTCCTGAATCGACACGGATACCGACACCGCCCGGTGAGCGATAACCTTTCAATGTCCCCGGAGAGGGCATGAAATTCATCAGGGGGTCTTCCGCATTTATGCGGCACTCTATTGCCCAACCGGTAAGTTTTACATCCTTCTGTTTTACGGAGAGAGGCAAATCAGAAGCAATTCTGATCTGTTCCTTTACCAGGTCGATACCGGTTACCATTTCGGTAACGCCGTGCTCAACCTGAATACGGGCATTGACCTCCAGGAAATAATACTTGCCCTGCGAAAAAATGAATTCAACAGTTCCGGCGCCGATATAATTAAGCGAATGCGCCAGTTTGACTGCCTGATTTCCCATCTGTTTACGCATCGAATCATTGAGTGCCACCGATGGAGATTCTTCAATAATCTTGCCGTAATTTCGCTGTATACTGCATTCTCGTTCCCCGAGATGGACTACATTGCCGAATTTATCGGCAAGAATCTGGAACTCGATATGACGCGGATGCTCGAGATATTTTTCGATATATATATCATTTGTGCCGAAACTGGATTGCGCTATGGACATAGAGGTAGAAACAGCTTTTTCAAGTTCATCTTCCGAGTTTATGATGCTCATACCGATACCGCCGCCGCCGTTGGCCGGTTTTATGATTACGGGATAACCTATTTTATGAACGACTTCCTTAACATAGTTAATATCCGATGCACATTCATCGGTGCCCGTTATTACCGGCACTTTGGCTTTAACCGCTTCTTTTCTGGCGGCTACTTTATTACCTGTAATTTTCAGAACCGAACTCGGAGGCCCGATAAAAGTGATACCGGCATTCTCACAGGCTTCGGCAAAATCGGGGTTTTCAGAGAGGAATCCATAACCCGGATGTATGGCATCTGCGTTGCTGTTTCTGGCTATTTCAATTATTTTGTCGATATTGAGGTAACTCTGCGATGCGGGAGCAGGTCCCAGCAGATATGACTCATCTGCATATTTGGAAAACAGGGCGTATTTATCGGCTTCGGAATAAACGGCAACCGATTTGATTCCGAGTTCTCTGCAAGCGCGCATAATACGTATAGCGATTTCTCCGCGATTGGCTACCAATACTTTACCAAGCATGTCACCACCTCCGAAATGAATACAGGGAGCAACTCTGTCTTTTATTAAGTCACTCCCTGTATATTAACTTTTCTGTATTATCGGGTCAATACTAAACGAATAACGGCGCCATAACAAGCGTTATGGTAGCCAATAACTTGACAAGAACGTGAAGCGAAGGCCCGGCTGTATCTTTTAACGGGTCGCCTACGGTATCACCGACCACAGCGGCATCATGCCCCATGGTATGCTTAGCGACGACTTCTCCGTTAGCATCTTTAAGCTGTCCGTCTTCAATAAACTTTTTGGCATTGTCCCATGAACCGCCGGCATTATTCATATAAGCCGCCATCATAATACCGCCGATAGTACCTACCATCAGGAAAGCAGCAATAGCCATCGCAGCATCATAACCCGGGACAAGATTCAATACCACACCTACTACGATAGGGGCGAGTACTACCAGCAAGCCGGGTTTAATCATCTCACGAAGCCCTGCACGTGCGGTAATATCTACGGCGCGTGCATAATCAGGACGTGCCGTACCTTTCATAATACCGGGATTCTCACGGAATTGCCGGCGTACTTCTTCAATAATTTTACTGGCAGTTTTACCGACAGCATTGATAGCCCATGAGCTGAAAAGGAATACCAGCATGACCGCAAATAATGCGGCGACGAAAACTTCTATTCGGGCGATATCGACGACGTTAAACATGCCTTCCTCGCCGTGTTTTAAGAAAGACACCCTGTCCAGGTAGGCCTGGAAGAGCAGGAAGGCTGCCAGACCGGCAGAAACCATGGCATAACCCTTGGTAAGTGCTTTTGTAGTGTTGCCGACAGCATCAAGACGGTCGGTAACACGGCGAATCTTTTCACCGGCTCCCGCCATCTGGTTGACACCATTGGCATTATCGGTAATCGGACCGAAGGTATCCATGGCAAGGATATACGGACAGGTCATCAACATACCCATGGTCGCCACGGCGGTACCAAAGGCTCCGGCGCCGATTACCCCGCTTTGCTCTCCGAACCAGTACGAGACTAAAAGTGAAATACCGATAACAAGAGCAGTCGGCAATGTAGTGGCAAAACCGACGGCGGTACCGGCAACGATATTGGTGGCAGGACCCGTAAGCGATGCCCTGGCAATACTTTTAACAGGTTCATACTTTGTATCGGTATAGTATTGAGTAACATAAACCATTACTACGCTGGCAAAGATACCAACAAGACCGGCGGCAAATAACCACAGGCTACTATCTCCCAGCATTGTAATGCATGTAATAAACATACCTGCTGCAGAAAGTATAATGGCTACCCAGTAACCGCGGTTGAGTGCCGCCATCGGATTCTCTTCTTCTTTAGCGCGAACCCACATGATTCCCACCATACTTGCAACAAGACCAAAAGCACGAACAACCAGCGGGAATAAAATCCATGCTATATCACCGGTGAGCGCATATACTGCAACACCAAGTATCATAGCGCCGATATTCTCGGCTGCTGTAGATTCGAACAGGTCGGCGCCACGGCCGGCACAATCGCCTACGTTATCACCGACCAGGTCGGCAATTACGGCGGCATTTCTCGGGTCATCTTCGGGGATACCGCATTCCACTTTACCGCACAGGTCGGCGCCCATATCGGCAGCTTTCGTATAAATACCGCCTCCGAGTTGTGCAAAAAGAGCAACGAAACTGGCGCCAAAACCGAAACCGACGATAAGGTGAGGAGCGATTCCGGGATTGGTTGCGCCGCCGAAAGCAAAGAAAATTGCGGTAACTCCGATGAGACTAAGAACAGTAATAAGAAAACCGGATACAGCCCCGCCACGCAGGGCGACATTGATTGCTTCACGCCAGCTGCGTTGAGCAGCAGAGGCGCAGCGGACATTGGATTTTACGGCAACATACATTCCCAAAAATCCGGAAACACCACTGCATATGGCGCCGACAAGGAAAGCGACACCGGTGCGCCACATGATACCTGCCATTGTCATTCCTTCAATGCCCTCTTGTCCGCCGAGTAAACCAACCAATACACCGATTACAACGGCGACAATAACGGAAATGATTCCTATTGTTCTGTATTGACGCTTGAGAAAAGCCCAGGCTCCCTCAAAAATCATGTCCCCGATTTCCTTCATTTTCGGGGTACCGGTATCTTTACTCAAAACATCCCGGGCGAGATATATGGTAAAAATTACCGTTATGAGACAAACGATGGGTACGATCCAAAAAATACCTGGCATAGACCTCCTTTAAAATTGTATTATTTTTTATTTATGAAATTGCAAATTAACGGCAACAATTATAGAGTATAAATCAGGATTAATGCAATTTTATTGTATTATAAACTGGAGAAAATATAATTCTTTAAATTGTTAATTTAAAGAATTATTAAATGTCAATCTTATTTTTTATTTCAATTTGTCAGTACAATCCAAACTGGCATCGGGATACTGTTCTCTGTACCGGTATTCGAGGTCGGTATCCATATCATAGTTATAGGTTTTATCATCGCGAACCGCTGCTATTCTGCGTCCCAGCCAAACTCCCATAACAATAAGAAATACCAGTCCGGCAATTCCAATTAGAACATATGTCAACCAGACAGGCCAGACGAAACCGACGACAAAGGTATCAGCTGTCCAGCCGCTTGCGTTACCCACTCCGTCAATAGCCATTACTCTCCAGTGATATGGGCTCTTCGCATTGACCGAATCCAGTTTATTTTCTGCGTTCATGGTATATGTTGTTGTAGTAAGGTCACTGACATCAACTAATAATGTGCTGAAAGTAGCATCGGTTCCAACCTGTATTCTATAAAAAACACCGCTGGGGTCGCTGGAAGCGCTCCAGTTGAACAAAACAGGTTGCGCAATCTTATCGCCGTCTACCGGCGAAATAAGGGTTACAGCAGGAGGTGGGATTGTTTCATATACCTGGATAAAATCGGCTGCAGCAGTATTTGTTCCATCACTGACTTCTATTGTATAAGCACCGGCATTTATATTTGGAAGTATAAATGAGGCGATGAAGCTTCCGGTAACGCTTGTTGTAACGGTACCCAGAGTCGCATTGACGATAACATCGTTATATCTTATATCCAATTTTTTGTTGGGCGCAAAACCGTAACCCGATATTTGCACTTCGTCGCCGGCAACACCGGTAGAAATATTGGAGATGATGCTGGATTCTACAGTTATTTGAATATTATCGGTATTACCGAAGGTATCCGTGGCTTTAATAATATGGGCTCCGTTTATAATATCGGGAACATTAAAACTGGCGGTAAAGCTGCCGTAAATATCCGTAAAGATATTGCCTTCATTCATACTAAGCGGTGCTGTACCAATGGTAAAAGCAATCATATTACTTAGGGAGCTTCCGGCGGCAAAACCGGTGCCCGATATAATAACCGTATCGCCAAAAGTGCCTGTATTATAGTCCAGTGAAATATCAGGGACAGTAGTAAATAGTATCGAACTCTGATTAGCTTGTTCATCCACAGCTTTTATAAGGTGTTCGCCGCCGGGGCTGACAGGAATCAATACATCCACGGAAAATACTCCGACAGAGCTTGTGATAACAGTGCTGACGCTGGTACTGTTAAAATAGATAATGGTATTCGATGCGGCAGCAAAGCCGTATCCGCTGATATTAATTCGGGTTCCGACTTTATCTGCGGCAGGTGTTATCGTTATATAAGGCTCTATAGTAAATAATTCGGCAGCCTCATTGCTATTTGAATCGACGGCTTTGACGGCATATTCTCCCTGAGCAGCTATTGGAACTGTCAGTGTGGCGGAAAATACCCCGTAAGCATCCGTTTGCGCATAAGCCAGTGCCGTACTATCAAAATATATTGATACAGCTTTATTCGGGTCGAAACTCGCCCCGCTGACGGTAATAACATCGTTTACATTGCCGGTTTCCTTGCTGATGGATATACTCTGGCGTATAGTCAGATTTGTTACCGCAGTATTTCCCGTAGTATCGGCTGCCGTTATGGAATAATTTCCTTTAGCCATTGATAATGACAGGGTAATATTAGCTATAAAAGTTCCGTTAATATCGGTTACAATCGATGATGTCGGCACGACTACCGAATTTAAACTGATGGTAATCATAGACGAACTGGCAAAACCGTTTCCCGTAATCGTTATTTGAGCGCCGGCGCCGCTTATTTCATCTGACAATTTTATTGAAGGAATAATATTAAAAGTAGTAAAAACCGCACCGGCAGCGCCTGTGGCATCTACGGCTTTAAGTATATGAGTAGCTTTATTGGCTGCGGGAACTGTTATCGTAACAGGATTAAGCACGCCCGATGCATCGGCAGTGGTTATTATAAGCGGAGTGGAGGCGTTATCCATATAAATGGCTACGTTGCCGGAGCTGAATCCGCTTCCTGCTATCGTTATTTGTTCTCCCACATATACCGTATTCTTATCGATATTAATACCGGGTTTAATTGTAAACTCTTCCGAAAGGCTGATGGAACTCCCTTCGACGGCTACAGTAACGGCGTATTTACCGCGCGGCAGTACCGGAACCTGAAAAGCCGAGTTAAAAGAACCGGAACTGATAGTGACTAATCCGATGTAGACGTCGTCAAAAGTAATTATGGCAGCGCCATTGGCAACAGTATCGAAAGTGCCTGATATTGTGACAGTCGCTCCCGGTGAACCGGAATATACAGAAAGGGTAATGCCTGTTGCAGCCGATACCGAAAATGATGGCAGCGCGGAGAAAAACATTAAAACAGCTAATAATAAAATTAAGGGGATTTGAAAGACCCGTTTAACCTTTGTAAACATACTTCCTCTGATTCAAACTCAAAATTACGAGTTTATAATATTAGTTGTATTTATGAAGATAATATTATTATTAGCAAACAGTATTGTCAAGAACGCGTCACGATTCGACAGATACCGCATACTTTTTTCTTCCTGTTAATAAAGTCATTTTACAATAAAAATAGACTAGATGTTCAGTAGTATAAACCGGCTATTATTTTACTCCCAGGAAAATCATGATGAAATGAAAGAACTCTTAACAGGATAACGATTTGTTTTCAACAAAAAACATATTTTAGTTATTGAATAATATTCCTGTTGTGGTATGATAATCATTAAATAATAATTGTCAATCGAAACACGAACCATTACCTATTATCGAATGGAGCCGGCTGATGGATATAGAGAATCTTTTGAGATTAATGATTCAAAAAGAAGCTTCGGATTTACACATCAGAGTATTTACTTCCCCTGTTCTTCGCATCGACGGAGAATTAATTACCCAGGGCGAATATTCTCCATTGACTATCGAAGATATCAATTCTATCTTCGAGCAGATAACGACAGCCGAACAAAGAGAGGTATTTTATAAAACAAAAGAGCTTGATTTTGCTTACAGTGTAAAAGGACTGGCGCGCTTTAGAGTCAGCATACTCAGACAAAGAGGCACTATAAGTATGGCTTTCAGGCTGGTGCCGTTTAAGATATATACAGTCGACGAATTAAAGTTGCCGCAATTATGCAAGGAACTTATTCAAAAGCCGAGAGGGCTGATTCTGGTTACAGGGCCGACCGGAAGCGGCAAATCGACCACAATGGCAGCTATGATCGACCACCTGAATAATACCTTGAGAAGAAATGTAATTACTATTGAAGACCCGATAGAATATTTGCATTCCAATAAAAAATGCCTGATTGCCCAGAGAGATCTCGGAGATGATACCCTGTCGTTCGACATTGCATTGATTCACGCTTTAAGGCACGACCCCGATGTAATTGTCGTTGGCGAAATGAGAGATTTGCCGACGGTAACGACAGCTTTAAGAGCAGCCGAAACCGGACATCTGGTGTTGGGAACCCTGCATACTATCGATGCCTCACAAACGGTAGACCGCATTATAGATATGTATCCATCCGAACAGCAACCCCAGATCAGATTGCAATTCTCCCAGGTACTGGTAGCCATACTATCGCAAACTCTGCTTCCTAAAGTTCATACCAAAGGAAGAGTAGCTGCATTTGAAATACTGCTGGCCAATCCGGCCGTCAGAAATCTGATTCGTGAAGGCAAAACTTATGAACTTACCAGCATTATGCAATTAAACAATAATGTTGGAATGCAAACACTGGATCAAAGCCTGGGCAATCTGGTAAAAAGCGGCTTGACAACGAGAGAAGAAGCTTTATTAAAGAGCAGCCATCCGGATAGATTAGAGAAGATGATATAAAATGAAATTATCGGGGTAAAGAAGATGCCGACAGAAAAAGATGTTTTATCTGTTAATAACATTTCCAATAAGCTCGGAACGCGTTTTATCGGTAAAAGAGTTGTAGTATATCCGCAGCTTGCATCGACGATGGAGATTGCAAAAATTGCCGCCTCGAACAACGTGCCTGAAGGCACGGTAATAGTTGCCGAAGAGCAAACTTCCGGGAAAGGACGCCTTGACAGGTCCTGGATTTCTCCGAAGGGATGCGTTACCCTTTCCATTATTTTGTATCCAGATATAAAACATTTGCCTTCCCTGATAATGGTAGCTTCGGTTGCCATAATGCGTGCAATAAAAAAGGTAACCGGGTTGAAAGCCGTTATAAAATGGCCTAACGATATTCTTATAAACGGCAAGAAAGTCTGCGGGATTCTAATCGAGGGAACTATACAGAATATCAATGTCGGATATGCGGTAATAGGCATCGGATTGAATGTGGATTTTAATGTCAAAGACTATCCTGAAATAGCAGAAATAGCTACAACTCTATCAGACGAAAAAGGGAAATATGTTTCACGGCTCGATATCATTCGCACTCTGCTGGTTGAATTCGAAAAACTGTATTTGTCGGCGCGGGATAAAGATATAGTGTACAGGGAATGGCGCGACAATATGGATACCATCGGCAAAAAAGTATCGGCCAAATCTGGCAATGTCGTCTACGAAGGTATCGTCGATACCGTAGCCGAAGACGGGAGCCTGGTACTGACTACATCAGACGGACAAAAGGTAAACTTCACGGCAGGGGATGTTACCTTGCTTAAATAAGATAACACCCCCCTTTAAATAGCTCCGCTGTTTTTATTTGTCTTCTTTTCTCATAAACATCGATATCAGGTCGATAGGTATCGGGAAAATCAGCGTGCTGTTTTTCTCTGAAGCTATTTCAGTCAGCGTCTGCAAATAACGTAATTGCAGGGTTACCGGTTCCCTGGCAATAATCACTGCCGCTTCCGCCAATTTTTCGGAAGCCTGATATTCACCCTCGGCATGGATTATCTTGGCACGACGTTCTCTCTCGGCTTCCGCCTGTGCCGCCATCGACCGTCTCATAGTTTCGGGAAGTTCCACTTCCTTTATTTCTACGGTACTGACTTTTACGCCCCACGGGTCGGTATGCTCGTCGATTATCGATTGAAGCGTTTGATTCAATTTTTCTCTTTTAGCAAGCAGTTCGTCCAGTTCGGATTGCCCTAAAACGTTTCTTAAAGTCGTTTGTGAAATCTGCGAGGTTGCCCTGATATGGTCGAGCACTTTTACTACCGATGCTTCGGGGTCGACCACGCGGAAATATACAACAGCGTTAACTCTTACCGTAACGTTATCCTTGGTGATAACTTCCTGTGAAGGCACATCCATGGTTACCACACGCAGATCAACCCTGACCATACGGTCAACCAGCGGGATGATAAAAAATAAACCGGGTCCTTTCGCGCCTATCAGCCTTCCCAGCCTGAAAATGACTCCCCTTTCATATTCGGATACCACTTTAACCGACAGGGAAATGATTAACAATACCGCAACGATTATGATGACGATAGCGTAAAGATCCATTACTTACCTCCTTGATTGTCATTTTTGGAAACGTAAAGTTTTAAACCGTCCGACCTTTTAATTATAACGTATTCTCCGTTCTCGGCAATACCGCTATCGATTCTGGCAAGCCATATTTCTCCCTCCAAAAATACCGTGCCTTCGGGATTTAAAGTTTTTCTAACGATAACCGATTTCCCGATTAAATCTTCTCTCCCCGTAGCAACCTGTCTCTTGTGAGCAATAACGATACGGTCGATGACAAATACGAGTAGAAATACAGAAACGATTACGATTAAAACAATAAGCCAGATGTCCACTTATAATCCAATCCCTCCTTTCGATATTCTTTATAGAAGAGCGGATGAAACTCAATACGCCTAGAGTATAAACTGATTACCGAATATCTGCAACCTGAAAAATGTTTTTAGATTTGTATATAAAGCGATTTTTATTGTAGAATTTACACAATAATAAATGAAGGACAAATATATTATGAAAGCAGAAAAATGCAAAGGTTTCAAAGACCTTACGCCCGATGATATGCGGGCTTTTCGTTTTGTAGAGGATACTTTCCGTGATTGTTGCCTCGGCTGGGGATATGATGAAATACGGACTCCGACACTGGAATATCTGTATCTTTTCACTTCCGCCGGAACTTTAACTCCGAATATGCTCGGCAAGGTCTATTCGTTCCTTGATTGGGACGGATGGAGCGGCGAGAGAGTCGTATTAAAACCGGATGGCACTATACCGGCGGCAAGGTTTTATATCGATAACAATAAAAGCGGACTTGCCCGCTTTTTCTACGTAACCAACTTATTTATGTTCGAAGAAACGGGTAAAACTTCGAGGGAAAAATGGCAATGCGGAGCCGAGCTTATCGGTATCAACAGCACTCTTTCCGATATCGAGCTTTTATCCTTATCGCTCGACGTTCTCAGACAACTCGGACTTTCCGATATCAAGATAAAATTATCTCATGCCGGTTTGATAAAAGCGTTATTGGACAGTCTTAAATTGAGTCACGAAGAAAAGAACGCTATTTTCTCGCGCATACTCGAAGGTGATTCCACTGCGCTGGATATCGTTAAAATGGACAAACCCGAAACTGTAGATGCTTTGAATCTGCTGCTGGGGCTTAAGGGAAAAACCTCCGGATTTCTGAAAAATATCAAGGCATTATCTGCCAATAAACTGGCTGATATTTCCCAACCCCTCGATAACTTCATCTGCATCGTCGAAAAACTGGAAAAGCTGGGTATCGAGTACAGGATTGACCTTGCCTCGGGCAAGGGATTCGAATACTATACCGGTTTAATATTCCATTTATTAATCGGACAGAATGTTATCGGAGGCGGCGGCAGATATGATGCTCTTATCCCTCAGATGGGGGGGCAGGCAACACCGGCAGCCGGTTTTGCGCTCTATATAGACCAATTGATGAAATTGATCGAACCGGAATCTTTGGCGGAAATAGATTCCAATAAAATTCTTGTTAATATTGCATCCGACGCCATGGAAGAGGGTTTTAACCTGGCGGAAATCCTGCGTGATTTCGGGTATACGGTCGTCCTTGAACTTGAGGATAAACAGGGTACTGATTACGGATGGAAACTGGAAATCGGTGAAAAAACCCCTAAATTCACTCTAACCGGAATTGACGGAAGCGAGACGACAAAGACGGATGATGCCTGCGATATTTTAAAATTACTGGGATGTACCGAAGATGCCTCTTAATATCGCTTTACCCAAAGGACGTTTATTAAACAATACCGCAGCTCTACTTGAAAAAGCCGGCTGGGAAGTAGACGGATACAACGACAAGTTGCGTTATTACCGTTTAAAATCAGGCAGATTCCCCGATATCAACATAAAAGTTCTACAGGAAAAAGACATTCCCATACAGATAGCCGTAGGCAATTACGACCTCGGCATCTGCGGTCTCGACTGGACGGAGGAATTGCTGGTTAAGTATCCCAGCAGTTCCGTTATTAAAATTGCCGACCTCGGCTACGGGGAAGGAGCGTTATACGCCGCCGCCTTGCCGGGCGATCTGGCAAATATCGAAAAGCTGTCGTCCAGAAAGATTATTACCCGCATCGCCGGTGAATATCCCAACCTCGCCGAGACACTGGCCGGCAAATTACATCTTAAACGCTTCAGCATATTTCCGCTGTGGGGCGGCGCTGAGGTTTATCCTCCCGAGCATGCCGAAATAGTGCTTTTGCCCCGCAAATCGGAAAAGGATATTCTTGATGCAGGGCTGGTGCCCATTTTCAAGGTCGTCGATTTTAAAGCATACCTGATTGCCAACAGCAACAGTTTGAAGTCAAAAAATATGGCGGATGTTTTATCTTCGCTTACGGATTTACTGGATTCTGCCAGGGATTGTCCGAAAACGTTCCATATTATAAAAACTACGGATATCCCATCCGCGAAATCTTTTACAAAGATAAATGACGATACTGTCAGGCTGGCTTTACCCGACGGGCATCAGCAATCACATGTTTGCCGTATTTTCGATAAGGTGGGGATTAAAGTCGATGACTACCCGTCACAAACCGGCAACCGCAGACCGGCAAGCAATCTGGACGGTTATTTTATAAAGGTAATCAGGCCGCAGGATATGCCGCTGCAAATAGCCAACGGCAATTTCGACCTGGCAATTACGGGACGGGATTGGCTTATCGACCACAAATACCAGTTCCCCAACAGCCCGATAGAAGAATTGCTCGATTTGAAATACGGATGGGTAAAAATCGTAGCTGTAATCGATGAAAAACTGCCGGTCGAGGATATTGCATCATGGTGGCAGTATTGCAACAAGCATCAAATTACCTGCAGAGTGGCTACCGAATATACCAATATCGCAGACCGCTATCTCAGGGACAACCGGATAGACAGGTATCGTATTATTCCTACCTGGGGAGCAACCGAAGGGTTCCTGCCGGAGGATGCCGATTTGTTAATAGAAAATACCGAGACGGGCGGGACGATTGCCCGCCATAACCTCAGGATTATCGATAAATTATTCGAATCTACCGCCTGCCTTATAGGCAATACCAGGAAGGTGAGTAATAACTGTAAAATTGAAAGAATGGAGTTTTTAATCAGTGCGTTAAAGAACGCCATGGAGATGCCTTAAAATGAAAATCGTCAGGGGTTTAAAAGAAGCCGAAGCGTTGCTTTCAAGAAAGGTGGTATCCGGTGAGCATACAATATCACCGGCATTTAAAAGCAAGCTGATGGAGATGTACAGAACCGGAGAACCCGAACAGGTTGTCAGGCAAATAATTAATGATGTCCGTATAAACGGCGATACTGCTTTACGTCAATATACATTAAAGATTGATAATATAAAATTGCAGGAAATCGAGGTATCCCGACGCCAAATAAGTGAAGCGCGTTACGGAATTGACCGCGAGCTTTTCAAGGCACTGGAAACTGCCGCCGCTCGAATCCGTTCTTTTCATATCGCTCAAAAGAATGCCTTATTCGGCGGCATCGATAATATGGGAAGAGGAACTATTGCCCGACCGCTTGAAAGAGTCGGCGTTTACGCCCCGGGCGGAACAGCCAGTTACCCCTCCACCGTATTGATGACCGCAATTCCCGCCAGGGTAGCCGGAGTCAAACAGGTGATACTGGCAACGCCTCCCGGCAAAGACGGCAAAGTGCCGGCGGTTACGCTGGCAGCGGCCTATGTTGCCGAAGTCGACCATGTCTTTTGCATCGGCGGAGCGCAGGCTATCGCCGCACTGGCTTACGGAACGGAATCTGTCACTGCCGTGGATAAAATATGCGGGCCGGGCAACATATTCGTTATGCTGGCGAAAAAGCAGGTCTTCGGAACAGTCGATATCGACGGCTTGCAAGGCCCCAGTGAAGTCCTCATCATTGCCGATATCAAAGCCAAAGCGAAGTTGCTGGCTGCTGAGATACTGGCACAGGCTGAACACGATATGCTGGCTTCTTCAATACTGATTACCGACTCTCCTTCACTGGCTGTTGCAATAGAAAGAGAAGTTGAAGTCCAGCTCCAAGAATTGAACAGATATAAAATTGCCTCTGAGTCGTTGGCAAACAACGGTATAATAATAGTGGTAGACAATATGGAAGAGGCTATCGAATTATCCAATCTGTATGCGCCGGAGCATCTTTGTCTGGATATGGCAGATGCGGAAGCATATCTTGATAAAATTACCAATGCCGGCTGCGTGTTCTACGGATACGCTCCGACAGTCGCCATGGGCGATTATGTTGCCGGCCCCAGCCATGCTTTACCGACAAGCGGTACCGCCCGTTTTGCTTCCCCGCTCAATATATCGGATTTCATTAAATATACCAATCTGGTAAAAGTAACCAAAGAGGAATTGGGGAAATACGGGCCTGTGGCAATGACAATCGCCGAAGCAGAAGGGTTGCAGGCGCACTCGAAAACAATCGACGTGCGGTTATCAGATAGCTAAAATAAAAGGGGAATTGAAATGTCTGAAGAAGGAATTGGAAAATTTGTACGACCCGAATTAACCGCTTTCGGCGGGTATGCCGCCAGCAAAGCGCCGGAAACACTGAAGGGGAAAATCAGCGTTCCGGTCGAAAAGATTATCAAGATGGACGCCAATGAAAACCCCTACGGCTGCTCTCCGAAAGTTAAAAAGGCGCTCGCGGAGTACAACAGCATCCACATTTATCCTGATTCAGGACAGCAGGAATTGAGAAAACATCTGCAGGATTATACCGGTGTCCCCATGGAACACATCGTTGCCAGCGCCGGAAGCGACCAGCTTATCGATTTGCTGATGAGATTGTTTATTTCCAAAGGTGATGAGGTTATTAATTGCATACCGACATTTGCCATGTTCCAGTTTTTCATCAATCTTGTAGATGGAACAACCGTAAACGTATTAAGAGATGAAAACTTCATGGTGGATGTTAAAGCTCTCAAAAAGGCAATCACCCCCAGAACGAAGCTGATTCTTTTAGCGACACCCAACAATCCGACCGGAACCCTTATGCCAAGAGAGGATATCCTTGAGGTTTTAGATATAGGATTGCCGACACTGGTAGACGAAGCCTATTACGAGTTTACCGGCGAAACCATGGCTCCTTTAGTGGGGAAATATAAAAACTTGATGGTGCTCAGGACATTCAGTAAATGGGCGGGACTGGCCGGTTTGAGAATCGGCTACGGCATGTTCCCGGTTGAAATAGCCAATTACCTGTTACGCATTAAAGAACCTTATTGTGTCAATGTTGCCGCGCAGCTGGCTGCCATCGAATCCGTTAAAGATAAGGATTACCTGATGGAAAGGGTGCAAATTATTTCTTCCGAGCGTGATAATTTATATGCATTACTACAACAGACAGGCTGGCTTAAACCATATCCGTCGAAAGCGAACTTCATTTTATGCGCCGTTTTGAAAGGCAAGGCTAAGGAGATACAGCAGAAACTGGAGGAAATGGGTATTCTTGTTCGTTATTTCGATACCCCGTTATTAAAAGACAGTTTGAGAATAAGCGTCGGCAAACCGGAAGAAAACGAAGCGCTTATTCAGGCTCTCAATAAAATAGGGGAGGAATTATAAACCGATGAGAACTTCCAGTATTAAGAGGGATACCAAAGAAACCAACATTAACCTTAAACTAGATTTGGATGGAAGCGGCGATTATGAGATGTGCACCGGCAACCGCATCTTCGACCATCTTCTATCACAGTTATCGAAACACAGCTTAATTGACATAACTATTTCCGCTACCGGCGACGATATTCATCACCTTGTTGAAGACGTCGCCATTTCTTTGGGTAAGGCCTTGTGCGAAGCATTAGGAGATAAAAGAGGTATTACCCGCATGGCGGATGCCAGCGTTCCGATGGATGAGTCGCTGGCTTTCGTTGCCGTAGACCTCAGCGGCAGGGGATATTCGGTGCTGGATATGCAATTTGGTGACAACGATATGTTCGGTTTTCCCACCGACCTCGTGCGCCATTTCCTGGAAACACTGGCAATCGAAGCCAAAATGAACCTGCATGCCAGAGTTATCTACGGAACCAACGACCATCATAAAGCGGAAGCAACGTTCAAAGCGCTGGGAAGGGCGCTCGGCGCCGCAATCAGAATCGACCCCAGAATATCGGACGAATTACCCAGCACCAAAGGGCAGTTGTAAACAGGTTTTCCTGCGAAGTGAATTTAAATTCCTCATTCCACCCGATACAGACCGAGAACTTAGCTAACACTTCTTAAAGGATAAATCAAGCCGCTCTTGGTTAAGTCGGACAATGTATGCAGTTCGTGGTGAGCTTGTCGAATCTATAACGGCAATTTTTACTGTTCAATGCCATCAGAGTTGTGCTTTTATTCTTTTATTATATATCCGAGACGGGTTTATTAAGAAGCATTGCAGAGATTTCTTCGTCCGCCTGCGGCGCGCTCGCAAAGACGATCTCTATTGTCATACTGAGTTCGTGGTGGTCGAACGAAGTATCTGGAGTAGGGAGGTTGATAAATTGTTCCCGCCTGATACCGTAGATACCTTTGTAATGCTGAGTTCTTAAAGAACGAAGTCCCGATTTATCGGGATTTCTCCCCACCCCCCGGATTCTTCAGTCACCCCTTGTGACTTCTGAATGACAATTTAATCGTTAACCCCCTGGGAACGGGCAATGCCCGTCCGCCAGATACGAAAACATAAATGCGGACGACCAATGGTCGTCCCTACGTTTTTTATTTGTCATCCTGAACTAAGTGAAGGATCTAAATGCAATTCAATATTCACCGCCGTTATGGTTCGACAAGCTCACCACGAACGGCTTTGCTAATATCCGCGCATCCTCTCGTCCTCTCATCCTGAAACGACAGCGTAGGAGAACATGACGAAGGATACGAACAGCATAAATTGACTAACATATAATATAAATAAGAGGATACCACGTTCTGATAAATCTTAATGACGACTGTGGACAGCCCTAAAAACTAATAATCAAACTTCCTGCCGGTCAGTTTTTCATAAGCTTCGATATATCGCTGCGCCGTCTTTTCAATCACATCATCCGGTAATACCGGCCCGGGTGGTTCCTTGTTCCAGCCTGATTGGCTGAGCCAGTCCCTGACGATTTGTTTGTCATAGCTGTCCTGAGATTGCCCGACTTTATATTTATCCGCTTCCCAGAAACGGCTGGAATCGGGAGTCAGCATTTCATCGATGATTATCAACTTGCCGTCATCGATACCGAATTCGAATTTCGTATCGGCGATAATAAAACCGCGTGTTTTGGCATATTCCACGGCGTTGTTATATATGGTAATAGTGGCATCCTTTATTTCACTTGCCAGCGATTTGCCGACCATAGCTTCTACTTCCGGCATTGTCATCGGCATATCATGCCCCTCTTCGGCTTTTGTAGTCGGGGTAAATATGGGGCTTTCAAGTTTCTGGCTTTCCAGTAAACCTTGCGACATTTTCATGCCCGAAACGGTGCCTTTTTTACTATATTCGCTCCAGGCTGAACCGGAAATATAACCGCGCACCACGCATTCGATCGGCAAGCGCCCGGCCTTCTTGACCAGCATCGAACGCCCGTTCAGATACTTGGGGAATTTGCTTCGTTTATCTTTGGGCAGGTATTCGTTAAGCATATCCGCATCATCGACTACGGCAACAACATGATTATCGATAACATCTTTTGTTGTATCGAACCAGAAGGCCGATAGTTGATTAAGTACCCGGCCTTTATACGGAATACCGCAGGGTAAAATTACATCGAAAGCGGAAATCCTGTCGGTGACAACTATCAGGATGTAATCCCCCATATCATAAGTATCGCGTACTTTACCTCGTATAAATAACGGAAGAGGCAATTCTGTTTTTAACAAGACGTCTTTCTGCATTTTTACAAAGCCCTCGGCCCTAATTGCTTGGGTTCCAAAGCCATATATTTCTTTTTCCACTGGGTTTCAGTTAATCCCAGCCTCTTGAAAATTTCGTCTACAAAACGCAGATAGTATTTGTAATCAAAAATGGATTCCAGTTCATCCACCGGCAGTACTGCCACAACTTCCTTATCGGCTTTCAAAAGTTCAAGGAAGTCCTTGCTTCCCTCCCATGATTCCATAGCATTTCTCTGCACCATTTTATATGCTTCCTGCCTGCCGAGTCCCTTATCTATTAAAGCCAGCATTACCCTCTGCGAATATATCAGCCCCTTGGTTTTATTCAGGTTTCTTTCCATCGCTTCGGGATATACCAGCAATCCGTCCATTACATTCGTAAAAATCGAAAGCATATAGTCCAGCGTAAGACATGCATCGGGCATAATTACCCTTTCAGTCGATGAATGGCTGATATCTCTTTCATGCCAGAGGGCAATATTCTCCAGCGCGGTAACGGAATAGCCTCTTATCAGCCTTGCCAACCCGCAAATTCTTTCGCAGAGCTCAGGATTTCTCTTATGGGGCATAGCCGATGAACCGGTCTGCCCTTTGCTGAACGGTTCTTCTACTTCACGGGTGTCCGTTTTCTGTAATCCGCGAATTTCGGTGGCGAATTTTTCCAGAGAGCCTGCAATAATAGCCAGGGTGGTGACGAATTGAGCGTGCCTATCACGCTGTAGTATTTGATTCGATATCGAGGCGGGACTTAACATCAATTTTGCGCAGGCTTTTTCCTCAACCTCAGGCGACAGGGTGGCATAAGTACCGACAGCTCCCGATATTTTTCCTACGGCAATCATTTTGGTCGCCTCTACCAGCCTCTGGCGGTTGCGCTGCATCTCTTCGATCCATAAAGCCAGTTTAAGTCCGAATGAGGTAGGCTCGGCATGAATTCCGTGGGTTCGTCCTATCATAACGGTATATTTATATTTTATAGCCTTTTCCACAAGCACGGAGAGAAGTGCTTTTATATCTTCATTGAGTATATTGGACGCCTCGACCAGTTGCAGGCTGAGCGCAGTATCCATTACATCGGACGATGTCATACCAAGATGAATAAATCTGGCTTCAGTACCTAAACTTTCGGAGACAGAGCCGATAAAAGCGGTCATATCGTGGTGTGTTTCCTGGAGGATTTCCTCCATGCGCTTCATATTTAAACGCGCCATTTTAATTTTAGGAACGGCATTCCTCGGTATTTTGCCGAGTTCCGCCCAGGCTTCGCAAACGGCAATCTCGACATCGAGCCACTTGGTAAACTTATTCTCATCCGACCACACCTGTTTCATTTGCGGACGGCTATAACGTTCAATCATTGACCAGCCTCCCCTTTATCCCTTGACAATTCCTTCCTGTATTCGTCATAAGCTTCTCTGATATTCTCGTATTTTAAACCCAGTATTTCCGCTGCAAGAAATGCCGCATTCCTGGCGCCGGCGCTTCCTATAGCTACAGCCGCTACCGGAATACCACCAGGCATCTGAACAATGGAATAGAGGGCATCAAGACCTCTTAATTCACTGCTGGCAATGGGTACCCCGATAACAGGAATCGTCGTCCAGCTGGCAATCACTCCCGGTAAATGAGCGGCAGCACCGGCGGCGGCAATAATAACCTCAATGCCATTTTCCCTGGCTGATAAACCGAACTCTCTCACCTTTTCCGGTTTACGGTGAGCCGACATTATCTTTACCTCATGGTCGATTCCCAGCATATTCAATGCGTCAACAGCCGGTTTTACAGTTTCCATATCCGATTCGGAACCCATTATGATAGCAACTTTCGGCATAATAACTCCCCTTTACAATTTTGTTTTACTAAAAGAGGGCAATATCACGTCTGTAATGGCATCCCTCAAAATTAATTCGTGAAATATTATTATAAACTTTTTGGCGGGCTTCGGCGAGGTCTTTCCCCAGTGCAACCACTGTAAGCACGCGTCCGCCGTCCGTGACTATATTACCAGAGGCATCTGCCTTCGTACCGGCATGGAAAACTATCACGTCTTTATCGAAGTCGTTCAATCCGCTTATCGGTAATCCCTTTTTAAAATTCCCCGGGTATCCGCCGGAAGCCATCACGACGCCGACACAGGCTTCTTCAGACCATTCCATTTTAACACTATTCAAAGTATTATCGGTCACGGCAAGCATTATTTCAAAAAGGTCGGATTTCAAACGCGGCAGGATTACCTGCGTTTCCGGGTCTCCGAAACGGGCATTGAACTCCATTACTTTAGGCCCCTGTTCCGTAATCATCAAACCGCCGTAGAGAACACCGTGATAAGGCGTGTTTTCCTTTATCATAGCCTGAATGGTTGGGTTCATTATTTTACCGGTTACCTCTGCCGCCAGTTTGGGCGTCAAAAAGAACGGGGGGCTGTAGCAACCCATACCGCCGGTATTCGGCCCCTTGTTTCCATCGTAGACCGCCTTATGGTCGCAGGCGGAAACCATTGGGATGGAAGTATAAGCATCGGCGAAAGCAAAGGTACTCATCTCCCTGCCGATCATTTTTTCTTCGATTACCACGCTGCTGCCGGCATCCCCGAACAGGCGGGAATCCATTATATCTGAAAGAGCCTGCAAAGCCTCTTCTCTTGTTTCGGCCACGGTTACGCCTTTGCCCGCCGCCAATCCGTCCGCCTTGATAACAAGCGGCATTTGCTGGCTGTTCAAGTATTTCGCGGCTTCTTCATATGATGAAAAATTGACGCTTTTGGCGCACGGAATACCATACTTATGCATCAAATTCTTGGCAAAAACCTTGCTGGCTTCGATTTGGGCAGCCGCTTTATTCGGCCCGAAAACACGCAACCCTTTGTGCTGAAAAGCATCGACAATTCCGGCTGCCAGCGGCATCTCGGGGCCGATTACAGCAAGATCTATTTTATTATTCGAAGCGAAGCGTACCAAAGCTTCAATATCGTTAGAATTTATATCAAGGTTACGTGCCAGCAAAGACGTCCCCGCATTACCGGGAGCAACATATATATCACCTGCTTTGGGACTTTGAGCCAGTTTCCATACCAGGGTATGCTCTCTACCGCCGCTGCCTACAACAAGTATTTTCAGAGGATTCCTCCTTTATCGAAATCACGAACCATCTTTTCCATTTTAGGCGAAAGGGATCTTTTAAAATTTACAGCTAAATCAGTCCAGAACACGGCAGTCGAAAACCAAAACCGGTTCCATTTTTTTTCGATTTTCAGTCTGTATTTGGCAGATTTGATACATGCATCCAGCATTAGCTTGAAATCCTTCTGCAACTGCCGGAGCTTGTTGTAGCGTGGGTTCGGCATTTTTTTTACTTTTGCCAGTATCGGCATCAGAGTAGATATGATTACGGATAAATTCTCAATATCCGCAGGCAATCCGTCTGCATCTACCCGTGTAATACTATCTGTTATTGCCTCCGCCTGTTTGTATAAGGGGACAACCTCACAAAGCCAGCTCCGGATTTCATCTTTTTCCGTACCTTTCACAATACCTTTCCGGGTCTATCAGTTGTATGAAGCTACATAACTATCTAATTGATTAAAAAATTGCGTCCTGGCTTGAGTACCGGCGGAAATATAATTCGCCGCCTGCTGCAGGCTCCCCATATTACCTTCGTTAATGGCTGCAGTTATAAATTGAAGGGACATATAATATTTATTGGTAACATTATTGACATAGTAATTATGGAATTGCGCCATTGTCTGGTTGGGAACATTAATCTGCGTAGCAGCAATATATAATCTCATAATCTCTCCCGAAGCAGCCGACATTGAATTCACCCATGTCTGGTCGGAAAGCTGCGGGTTCCCCAGTAGAGTATTTATATTGTTGATAGCTGCAACCACCTGTGAATCGAAAGCGTTCATTGCCTGTATATAGGCAATCTCTTCCTGAGGGATAGGATTCTGTGTAACGGTACTAACCTCTGTTGTAGTAGTCGTCGTTGAACGGGCTCCGAAAATATCATCCTGAAAATAAACCAGGGTGAAACACAATCCGCCGATAACCAGAATAGTAAGAATTATCAATATAACTTTTGTCATAAAATCCATATAATATTACCTTCCTTTACTCTTTATTCCCACTCTATAGTCGACGGTGGCTTGGAGGTTATATCATAAACGACTCTGTTGACCATGGCTACCTCATTTACAATACGGTTGGATATACGTGCAAGCAAATCATAGGGTAAACGTGCCCAGTCGGCTGTCATAGCGTCGTTGCTGGTTACAGCGCGCAAGGCAATCAAGTAACCGTAAGTACGGTAATCCCCCATAACACCGACACTTTTTACATCGGTTAGTATCGCAAAACTCTGCCATAGCTGCCGGTATAACTTTGCTTTCTTTATTTCATCCATTACAATCCAGTCGGCAGCTCTTAATATCTCCAATTTTTCATATGTAACTTCACCGATGATACGTATTGCCAATCCGGGGCCAGGGAAAGGTTGTCTCCACACCATTTCTTCGGGCAATCCCAACTCCAGCCCGACCTGGCGAGCCTCATCTTTAAACAGATACCTCAAAGGTTCCAGAAGTTTGAACGTCATATCGGAAGGCAAACCGCCTACGTTGTGGTGTGTCTTTATCTTAACCGATGCATTGCTGGTAGAAGAAGTACTTTCGATCACATCGGGATACAATGTGCCTTGCCCCAAAAATCCGACCTCACCCAGCCTTTTAGCTTCTTCTTCGAAAACCTTTATAAATTCTTCGCCTATCAATTTCCTTTTTCTCTCGGGGTCGACAACACCTTTCAAACTCTCCAGGAAACGTTCGGTAGCATCAACGTAAATAACATTCATCCCCAGATTCAAGCGAAACACGTTAAGAGTTCTCTCCGCTTCCTCGCGTCTCAACAAGCCGTTATTTACAAAAATACAGGTAAGCTGTTGCCCGATAGCCTTGTGTATCAGGGTGGCTACTACCGATGAATCGACTCCTCCGGATATGGCGTTGATAACTTTTCCGTCTCCCACCTGCTGCCTGATTTTTTCAATGCTGTCCAGGATAAAGTTACCCATAGTCCAGTTGCCGTGGCAGCCGCAAATATTATAAACAAAATTTTCTAAAATCAACTTACCCTGCGGAGTATGAACTACCTCAGGATGAAATTGAATGCCGAATATGTTCTTATTATTACCCATTACGGCAACAGGTGTATTTTCGGTATAAGCAAGCGATTCAAAACCGGGCGGCATTTTCTCGATTTTGTCAGAATGGCTCATCCAAACCGTAATCGCTTCAGGCAAATTTGCCAATAAAGGAGTATCCATATTGCTTATATGAAGCACCGCATGACCGTATTCGCGTTTCAAGCCTTTTTCAACCTGTCCGCCCAGTTGGTGGGTCAATGCCTGCATACCGTAACAAATTCCCAGTACCGGCAACGTTTTCTCGAAAATATAAGCCGGGATTTTAGGCGAATCCGCTTCATATACGCTTGCCGGTCCGCCCGAAAGCACGAAGCCTCTCGGATTTAACTGCGCTATTTTTTCCCAGGGGGTTTCGTGCGATACCAGTTCGCAATAGACATGCATCTCCCTGATACGGCGTGCAATAAGTAAACTGTATTGCGAGCCGAAATCGATAACGACTATCGACTCTTTTTCCACCCCGGAAACGGCATCGCCGGTTGCAACCGGTTTCTCTCCGCCGATTTCTTTAGCAATTTCCAGATAAGTGGAAACTTCTACGTCTCCGCTGGCGGCCACTCTGAAACTGTCATCCGCTGTTTGTTTTTCTTTTTCTGTCTTCATATTTTATAGCACACAGATTATCATTCTGCTATAATATCGTCAAGTTAAGTATAGGACTTAAAGCCATGTCTTTTCAAAATCCCACTAATATAAACGCTCAAATTGCCGAAGGGATAGCAATTCTTAAAAACGGGGGGGTAATCGCATTTCCTACGGATACCGTATATTGTCTCGCCGCCAGATACAACAGTGTCGCCGCGCTGGAACGTATTTATGAGATAAAACACCGACCACGCACTATGGCTCTGCCTGTAATGGTAGCGAGCAGGGAACAGATTAAAGATGTGGTAGAAAAGATCCCATCAATGGCATTACCTTTCATCGAAAAATATATGCCGGGGGCGATAACCCTGATTATGCCGAAAGGGGAATCTGTTCATGATATTATTACCGGCGGCAAAGAAACGGTAGCCGTCCGTATTCCAATGCATCGAATGACGATCGATTTAATCGAAGGCGCCGCAGCCCCCTTGGTGGGAACCAGCGCCAATATAAGCGGAGAACCCAGCAATATAACGGCAGCTAACGTTTTTAGGCAAATCGGGGATGAAGTAGACCTTGTTATCGACGATGGAAAATGCCCGGTCGGTATAGTATCTACCATTATCGACGTTACCGGGGATGTTCCCGTCATATTGAGAGAAGGAGCCGTCAGCCGCAGAGAACTCGAAGAATTCTACGAAGGGATAAAATAATGATTACAATGCATGTTGCCATAGGTTGCGACCACAGAGGATTAGCTCTTAAAGAAAGGGTCATCAGGATTTTGCATGATAAAGGTCATATTTGCAAGGATTTCGGCTCTTATACGGAAGAACCGGTCGACTATCCCGATATCGCCGAACTTGTTTGCAACAGTATTGTCAACGGGGAATCGGATAGGGGGATTCTAATTTGTTCGACAGGCGCGGGTATGTGTATTGCTGCTAACAAAGTAAATGGAATCAGGGCTGTGTTATGTTTTGACGGTTATTTGGCATTGCGTGCACGCCAGCATAACGATGCCAATATCCTGTGCATGGCTTCCTCCGTCAATCCGGATTCGGTCCCGGATATAGTCGCTAATTTCATGGAAGGCATATTCGAAGGGGACAGGCATCAACGCCGTATCGACAAGATAAAAGCCATCGAAGCCCGCAACCGGCAGAATTCTTAAGCTTTCCAGATTCAAATAGATTTGACACTAGATGCGTTACTATGTTATTTTAGGTATAAAAATACGGAGATGGGCTTATCTTTACTTGTAAATCCGTCCCCAAAGGGATGGATTTTTTAATTATCGTATTTTGAGGAGGATATAATATGAAAAGCAATGCAGTTAAACAGGGAATAGAAAGGGCGCCCCACCGTTCTCTGCTTCATGCATTAGGGGTATCGACTCCGGATATGAAGAAGCCCTTCATAGGTATAGTAAATAGCTTTACCGAGGTGGTACCTGGACATATGCACCTGAGAAGCATAGCTGATGCCGTAAAAGAAAGCGTCCGTCAAAACGGCGGAGTTCCGTTCGAGTTTAATACTATTGCGGTATGCGATGGAATTGCCATGAACCATGCCGGTATGAAATACAGCCTGCCCAGCCGGGAGCTGATTGCTGATTCGATAGAAATTATGGTACAGGCGCATGCTTTCGATGCCCTGGTATTTATTACCAACTGCGATAAAATCATCCCCGGTATGCTGATGGCTTCACTAAGGCTCAACCTGCCGAGTATATTTATCAGCGGCGGCCCGATGCTGGCCGGACGTTACCGCACCGCCGAAGGTGAACAAAAAGTAGATTTAAATTCCGTTTTTGAAGGTGTCGGTAGAGTAGTCAGGGGACAAATGAGCGAGGAAGAACTGGAAAAGCTGGTAGAAACAGCCTGCCCGGGTTGCGGCAGCTGTGCCGGAATGTTTACGGCAAATACCATGAATTGTCTGACGGAGGCTTTGGGAATGGCATTACCCGGCAACGGAACCATTCCGGCAGTTGATGAAAGAAGAATTGGGCTGGCAAAAGAAGCCGGCAGGCAGATTATGAATATACTGAATGAGAATACATGTCCAGTGGATATTATCAATACCGAATCGTTGAAAAATGCTTTCATTGTCGATATGGCTCTGGGCGGCAGCACCAATTCCGTTTTGCACCTGATGGCTATTGCCCATGAAGCAGGGGTAGAATTCCCGCTTTCGAAAATTAATGCCATAAGTGAAGAGACCCCGTGTCTCTGTAAAATCAGGCCTGCCGGCACTTATCATATCGAAGACCTGGACAGGGCAGGCGGCATTCCGGCTGTAATGAAGGAGTTACAGTCTCTGTTAAACCTGAATATCAAGACGGTAACCGGAAGAGCCGTTAACGATATCGTTAACAACGCCTGTGTTAAGGATAGCGATGTGATTCACTCAAGGGATACCGCTTATTCGAATAAAGGCGGGCTGGCTATTTTATTCGGGAACCTGGCGCCTGAGGGTGGAGTGGTCAAAAGGTCAGCTGTTGCGCCTGAAATGATGGTTCACCAGGGGCCGGCACGCGTTTTCGATTCCGAAGATGATGCTACCAAGGCCATAATGGGCGGCAAAATCAACTCCGGTGATGTACTGGTTATACGTTATGAAGGGCCGAAGGGCGGCCCCGGTATGAGAGAAATGCTTACACCTACATCGCTGCTTGGCGGTATGGGGCTTGATAAATCCGTAGCTTTGATTACCGACGGACGTTTTTCCGGCGCCACCAGGGGTGCGGCAATCGGACACGTATCTCCCGAAGCTGCCGCCAGAGGTCCGATAGCCGCAGTAAAAGAAGGCGACATAATCAGTATAGATATACCCAACAATAAACTGGATGTAAAACTGACAGATGCCGAAATTTCTGGAAGGCTCGATTGTTTGGGAAAATTCGAACCCAGATTCAAGACGGGTTATCTGGCGCGTTATACTGAAAATGTTACATCTGCCAGCAGCGGCGCTGTTTTTACTAAATAATGGGGGTGTGCTATGAAAAAAACCGGATCCCAAATCCTGTGTGAATGCCTGATTAATGAAGGAGTGGATGTCATGTTCGGCATACTGGGAGGAGTCGTCATTCCTTTTTATGATACGATTCCCCAGTATCCTCAACTGAAGCATATTCTGGTTGCGCACGAACAGGGAGGCGCGCACGCCGCCGAGGGATACGCCCGGGCTACCGGTAAAGTAGGCGTATGCATTGCTACTTCGGGGCCGGGAGCAACCAATCTGGTAACCGGAATTGCGGATGCCTATATGGATTCCGTTCCGCTGGTGGCTATAACCGGACAGGTTACCAGGTCTCTTATCGGTAAAGACGCTTTTCAGGAAATAGATATTACGGGTATTACATTGCCGATTACCAAGCATAATTACCTGGTAACGGATACCGCATCACTGGCTAAAACAGTAAAAGAAGCCTTTTATCTGGCAAGAACGGGGAGACCGGGGCCCGTGCTGATAGATATACCGAAAGATGTACTGACCAGTTCAGCTGAATTTGTTTATCCTGAAGTAATATCACTGCCGGGATATAAACCGACAGTACAGGGACACCCATCCCAAATTAGCAAGGCAGCCAGGATGATCAATGAATCCAGGAAACCGCTTATTATTTCCGGACGCGGAGCGATTATTTCACAGGCTTATGACGAACTAAGACAACTTGCGGAGACAGCCCAGATACCGGTAATTACAACCCTGCTGGGTATCAGCTCATTCCCCGAATCGCATATTCTATCGTATGGCTGGCTGGGAATGCACGGCATGGCCTATGCCAATCTGTCCGTAGAAGAATGCGACCTTATTATCGCTATCGGAATGAGATTCGATGACAGGGTTACCGGCAAAATCAGCGGTTTTGCTCCCAATGCAAAAATTATCCATATCGATATCGACCCTGCCGAAATCGGTAAAAACGTACGAGTCGACCTCCCTATAGTAGGCGATATAAAACCTGTTTTACAATCCCTTAATAAGGATATCGACAGGGTAGACCATATAGAGTGGATATCGCGGATGGACACTTTGCGCAAGGAACATCCGTCCATTAATATCAGAGATACGGAAAGTATCATACCTCAGTATGTTATCAGGCAAATATATGAAATTACAAAAGGCGATGCCATAGTTGTAACCGGAGTCGGACAGCACCAAATGTGGACGGCTCAACACTTCTGGTTCGATAAGCCCAACAGCCTGATTACGTCGGGAGGATTGGGTACCATGGGCTACGGACTTCCCGCTGCTATGGGAGCAAAAATTGCCTGTCCCGAAGAAACTGTCTGGTGTATCGACGGTGACGGAAGCTTCCAGATGAATATCCAGGAGTTGGGTACCATAGCCAGGGAAAATATCGCTGTAAAGATTGCCATAATGAATAACGGATTCCTGGGAATGGTAAGACAATGGCAGGAACTGTTCTATGAAAAACGATATGTGGCAACTCCTTTGCGATGTCCGGACTTTGTAAAAGTCGCCGATGCGTATAATATTCCCGGTATAACCGTAAAAAACAAAATAGACGTAATTCCGTCGATTAAGAAAGCAATGGAGACCGAAGGGCCTTTCCTGCTTAACTTCATTGTTGAACCCGAAGAGAATGTCTATCCGATGGTGCCTGCCGGAGCGGCATTATCCGAGGTCTTGGAAGAACCATTAAAGAAAGTGAGGTGCAAGTAAATGCTGACGTCAAAGCACACACTGGTAGCAATGGTAACCGATAAGCCGGGTGTCCTCAACAGGGCAGCCAGCCTTTTCAGAAGGCGCGGTTTTAATATCGATAGCATAACTGTCGGGCACA
>CAYNQR010000018.1:0-22191 GCA_964399425.1 uncultured Dehalococcoidales bacterium
TAAGTCCGCTGCGTCTGCCAATTCCGCCACCCCGGCTTCCAACAAGATATTTTACCCTCTTGTCGGCAAGGATTCAACTTTTCAGCTTTTATCCGATATTGTGTTATGATAATACTATGCAAAAAGCACTGAAATATATCGGTATGATAATCGGGATTGCCGTAGCGGGAGTGGTATTCGGCATACTGTCGGCTGTTTTAATGTCGTGGCTGCTGCGGGACGGATATGCCGGGTGGGGCGGCCTGGTGGGCGCCATAATGGGTATGGCGTTCGGCTATCCGGTCGGTGTTTTTCTGGGCATTGTAATTTTTAAGAAACTGCTGCATTTTAAGGGTTCGCTGATACTCGGCTTGGTGGGCGTCATCGTAGGCGGAGTATTGCCTTTTATCCTGGCAGAACCACTGGGGCTGAATAATTTCACGGATTTATTATGGGCTTGTATAATAATCAGCTCTCCCCTGCTGGGCACGGTCGGATTCAACTTAAGGAAAAAATCCGCCAAAGCATCCGCACCATTGTCCTAGACACTATTGACAACTCCGGACAGGCTTAGACAGTCCCGTAGAATACCGGTTTGTCATCCGTCATAACAGTTTTTCTTTTCAACCATATGCCCTCGATAATGGCGACCAGCCCGGGTAAAAGACAGAATATCAGGTCTTTGAACATCACATAGATATACCGGTGTTCTATCCAGTAAGGCAGATGCGTGTAAAAATAGAAAAGCGAAAGGATGTATAGGAACCCGATTACTATACAGGCAAGCCAGAAATGTTTGGGTTTCCCCCAAATACCGCCGACAAGCATCGGAATAATCCCGATAAGACTGAATACGAAAGCGCTTTCGGGGCCTATCATCAGTCCTCCGACTGTCTCTGCGGTGATAGCGAAGAATGATTGGGTAAAATTGGCAGCTATCAAAAGTAAGAGAAAACTTGCTCCCAGCCATGCCAGAACCTTTAAAAATATTTTCATTTTATCCTCCATTCAAGCCATACCGGCTGTATGAGGTATTTTTATGAAACTGTGTTATTTTTATCGGATGCTTTTTTTAACTGCCATCCCATAAAAACAGGGATTAAACCCGGTAAAAATGAAAAGGAAAGGGATTTCAATATATACTCGATGTTGCTTTCAGGGAATTGAGAATATATTGAAAAGAACGAAATGATATAGAAAAGACCCCCTGTGACACTGGCAAACCAGAAGTATTTCGGTTTGGCAATTAATCCTCCGATAATCATCAAAACGATGCTGGTAAGGCCGAAAATAATGGCGAACCAGTGCCCGAAGTCGACGCCGATTTCCCCCGGTTCCGCTAACATAAGTTGCCAGGAACTGTAAAAAGATATGATTGCCCCGATAAAGAGGAACAGCACCCCAACCCAGGCAACGGTTTTAAAGAAAGTCTTTTTCATCTTAACCTCCACTTGCCAGACCCTTTGACAGGGTTGTCTAATCCCTTATGACGGCATCGACCCTTCCTCTGAATTCATTTGTTCCATCCCAGCCTTCATAAGAGGCTGTGCCTTCAATCAGGTAAATCGGTTGGGCGAAATTACCGGCACCCTTGGAATATTGAATGGAGATTTTATTTATCGTAAGCTGATGAAAATCGCTGTAATTGGCAAGGCATCTGAGCGAGGCTGTTTTTTCCATGGTTCCTTCGAGATATCTTTCGATAATATCAATCGCCTCTTCCGGTGTTATTATACTTACAGTCGTATATTCTTTGTAGTTAACGAAGTCTGCCTGTGCATTAATTATCTTTCCGTTATCAGCGATTACAACGCTTACCGAAAAACTGTTGCCGTAATCGTTTAATCCCACGTAAAAAACAACCGATTTCGCTACTGTGTATTTAATACTTGTGTGAGATGACGTGTCATATTCTTCGACTTCTATGAAATTCGAGACATTAATCGAAGTAATGTTTTCGGGATACATATTGCAGGATTGCAGCCATTCGGCAGCAATATCGATACACTCCTCATCGGCTGGAAGGTTTTCCGGTTTGCTCGAGTCATAATCACTGTAGAAATTTATATAACCGTCATCTTCGATTTCAAGTGTTGCATTATCATTTTGATACGTATATACCGCTTTTACTTCTCCCGAAGAGAACATGGCGTCGTCTTCCTCGAAACCGAGTGTTTGCGCGATACTCCAGGCATATTGGCTGTTTACAACGGGGGTTATCACCGTATATACGGGAAGGGTCGCAGGAAATGATGGTAATTCGGTATTTAAAATTATTTCCAAGGGTGTGGACGGTGAACTGTGGACAACGATTCCTTCGAACACCCATGGCAGCGACGTAGAACCTGTAAAGGTTTCGGTTGTAGTAGTCGTTATAGTTTCTGAAATTGTTGTGGAAATAGTTGTAGTAACCGTTTCCGTCTCGGTGACGGTAATATCTTCCGGTTGGGTGCATCCGGATAACAGCATTGACATTGTCAACACTATCCCAATCAGGATTAACAAAGCCCTTTTCATCTTAACCTCCCCTTGCCAAACCCTTTGACATTGTCTATTGTCAATTCATTTTCTGCCTTTATTATCCGGTAGTAATATCCTGTTTACGGAATGAGTAGAAACTTATACCCAGGAATAAGATACAATAGCCCAGCAGTATGGCGATAGCCTTCAGGATCGATGACTCGCTATCCCCGTTTATGGTGAAAAGGTCGGAAATTATCGACACATTATGTCCTATGGTATAGGGGGCTAAATTTGCCCACCAGTTATTGGCATAGGTCAGCAGTGCAACGATTATCATATCGGCGTAGATGAAGATTATGCCGATTACCATCCCCGATGTAACGGAACGCAAAAGTACGCAAAAGAGAACAGTCAGCGAGAAATAGACAGCCAATATCAATAAAAGGTTGCCGAATGCCGAGAACATGTAACCTATAAAGGACAGGTTCAGAAAATCCCAGCTTAGTCCCACACCGGATACGGCGGTTGTTATCAGGCTGGTAATAAAACAGGTAAACAGGGCAATCAGAATTCCGATAACGACGACTATGCCGATACCAATCAATTTCGATATCAGATACCCCTCTCTGCCGGTTCCCTTGATAAGCATCTGCCGCAGTGTGCCCCACCTGTATTCAGAACCGACTGCCGAGGCGGTCAGGATAATTATTAGAATTGCCCCCAAGCCACCGGATAGGCTGTTAAAAACATTTTCAATGGAACCGGGAAGAGTAAATCCGCGTTTGGCGTAAGCCGCTTGTGTTGCCATAACAAGGGACTGGCGGTCATCATGAGTCTGCGGATTGCTGTAAATTATGTTTATGTCGTTGTTCTGGTTGCCGGTTATTTCAATGCTTATTTCCTCAATATCCGGATAGCTTGCCAGAATATTCTTATAGTTTGATAAGTTGTTTACTATGGGAATTATCGTGAATATCAGCACGGCAATGAGAAGCCCGTATACCAGCCATCTCTTTTTAAGTTTGAACAGTTCCACTCCTATCAGTCTAAACATTGCCGGCCTCCGGTTTCTGTGTAATTTCGTCGATGGCATCGAGGAAGAAGTCTTCGAGGGAGTTTTGCGACATCTTTATCTCCGAAACGGCAATACCGGCGGTTACCAGTATTCTGTTGACTTCGGCGGCTTTTTCTTCGGGAATCTCAATATAAATATAACTGTCGTCGGTCTCGATGGTTTTTACCCAATCCAGTTCCATCAGCAGATTCGATGCAGCGTCGGGGTCGGGCACTGCAATCTGTAGCATCTTCCCCCTGTGCAGCAATTCATTGACAGCCCCCTGAGCCAGTACCCTGCCCTTGTTGATAATGGCGACATGGTCGCAGGTCTGTTCGATTTCGTGCAGCAGGTGGCTTGATATGAATACTGTTTTTCCCTGTTCTCCGAGAGACCTTGTAAGCTCGCGGAATTCAATGATTCCCGAAGGGTCGAGCCCGTTGGCAGGTTCGTCCATGATTATCAGCTCGGGGTCATTCAGCAAGGCAGTAGCCACTGCCAATCGCTGCCGCATGCCCAGCGAGTATGTTCTCACCTTGGATGATGCCCTTTTCTTCAAGCCGACTGTTTCCAGCACCTCGGCGATACGGGAATTCTCGATGCCGCCGATCGTCCTGGCGAATATAACGAGGTTGTCGTAGCCCGAAAGGTGCGGATAAAATGCCGAGCTTTCGAGTACCGCGCTGGTGCGTTTTAACAGTTTCGGGAAGTTGTGCGCCGTATCTTCGCCGAATAACTCCATTGTCCCCGAGGTCGGCGCAATTAATCCCAAAAGCATGCCGATGGTAGTTGTTTTTCCTGATGCGTTGGGGCCGAGGAATCCGAATACCTCGCCGCGCTGTACTTCGATGTCCAGATTATCAACGGCAATAATGCCTGATGATGCCCTCCCGAACCTCTTTGTCAATCCATTGGTTTTAATAACTGCTTCTGCTGACATTTATCCTCCTTGTCAAACCCTTTGATATATTTGTCTAATCCCTCATAAACCGGCATTCTCCGGCAGTTGTTCGCTCTCTTGTGCGGGGTCATTAAATCTTGCTTTAAGCTGGACCAGCGCGACGCTGATTATACCGAAGCTGCATGCCAGTAACATCAATCCGAAAATATGCAGGATTGGGATGTCAAAATAACCCGTACGTATTATTTGTACGGTAATAAGCGCGGAGAGAGCGGTAATCGCCAATCCCAACATGATATTAAGTACGGCATAATTTGTATGGGCTTTTAGTTGAAGCAGCCCGCAAATCACAATAGCCAGTCCGGTAAGCGCCAGGGTAATTTCGAAAACGGAGTTAAGCGGGATTATGTCTATTATTAATCCATTTGCAGACGGAAGTTCTTTTTCTGTCATCATAAAAAAACAGGGCGGGATGGACAACAGTCCCAGAATCAGCAATATTATATTTAAAGCCATAATCTGCCTCCGGTTCTTTTAACTTTTTCTATCTTCATTTCTTAAATATGACAATTGCCTGTAGCGCAGGTTCCCGAAGTGTATAAATAACGCGCCGCAAATCAGAAATATACTTAACATAATGCAATTGGATGGCAGATAATACGGTTCTAATCCGGCAGCGTGATATACATAGAATTTGATAAGGATGTTGAGTGCCATCAACAATGAAACAACTCCGATAGTCATTAAAGTATAGCCGGCCTTTTTATGGCGGAAAGACCAGGTTATGCCGCCGATAAAAGTATAGTATCCCAGGAATTGCGATGAAAGAATGAACTCCAGCACTCCGCCCATATCAAGCAGGTTGAGAGGAACGAAAGATAATGCCAGATGTAAAGTCCACAGGATGATAACGCTGGTCCAGAAGCGGTGCGTTTTTATCCAGCTAAGAATAGTGTTAAATTTTTCATTATTCATAAGTGTATAATCCTTTGTCCGTTTTAATGCCCCTATATAGTAAAACGCCGTTTTAGAGATAAGGTTGCATTAATATCTTATCGGATTATACCACTAAATAATTAACAAATAATTGCATAGGTATGGATTACGATGAAAAATTTTTAAAATTATTTTTTTTCGGGTCGAATAGGATTTATTTTGGCCGGGTCGTGATAAATATTATGTAAAATATAATCAAGGGGGTTTTAGAAGCGGATATTTCAAAAAGGATATGACATGGATAAGTAAATGTCAAAGGGATGTCCACGGATATGTCTATGGTAAAAAAGCGAGAAAAATGTTTGGAGGCGACGAGCGGATTTGAACCGCTGAATGGGGGTTTTGCAGACCCCTGCCTTACCACTTGGCTACGTCGCCACCTCTTTTTTTAATGGAGCGGAAGACGAGATTCGAACTCGCGACCTCCTCCTTGGCAAGGAGGCATTCTACCGCTGAACTACTTCCGCATGCTCCATTTGGTGCCGAGAGAGAGATTTGAACTCTCACAAGCTTACGCTCACTAGCCCCTCAAGCTAGCGTGTCTGCCATTCCACCATCTCGGCATGGCAGGAGTGAGAGGATTCGAACCCCTGACCGACGGTTTTGGAGACCGCTGCTCTACCGGACTGAGCTACACTCCTAGGACTCCATCTAGCAGCATTTATGATACTACGAGAATGCCGCAGTTGTCAAAAATTAAGAAGTAAATCCAAAGTATCTTAACAGGATTTTGCACCGTTGAAAATCGGCTTCCGTTAAAGCAGTATATTGTAGTAGCTATAGCCGGGTATAAATCGCAGTACTGTGTCCGTCCTGACTACGGCTTATTTGAAATGCCGTTCAGGAAAATGTCTACAGTTTGTTTAAAGTACTGCCTGGTCGATATCCCGGTTGCCGGGAATATGTCCTGCGCAATAAAATGCATTATGACGGCGTACATCATGGAACGCGCCGCAACCTCGGTGTTGTGGGGTTTCAGCTTGCCCGAATCAATATTGGCATTAAGAAAATCGCTTATCAGCTTGATGCCTTCACCCGGGATGATAGCCCACGTAATGTTAAAAGAAGAGTTGATGCGCATTTCGTTGAATACTATGTTTACAAGTTCTTTCTTGCTTGTTAAAAGGTCATAGAAATTGCAGGCTACCGAGTACAGAACCTCGCGAACAGGTTTGTTGCGGTTGATGGTTAACATTTTACGCAGCGGTTCCAAAAAGCTGTGCCGTTCGAATATGGCTACCAGCAAATCATCCTTGCTGGCGAAATAGTGATACATCAACCCCAGGGAAGTGCCGGCAGCCTCTGATATATCCTTGATGGTGGTGTTGCCGAAGCCTTTTTCGGCGAATAATTTCAGGGCGGTATCGATAATCTGGTTGCGTCTCATGGCAGCCTGTTGCGCTTTTGTCAGCTTTTTCCCGTTCTCAGTATTCATTAAATGCTCACTCAACGATATTTGCTCTATTATATCACGGATTGCACATATAATCTCTGCTTATCGGGTATTTTTTATGAAACTTGGGAGCTGCCCCTCCGGCGATGCGAACGGCTTCCTGAGCGGGCAACTCCCTGACGATATTTTAAAGCCGATAATGGCTGTCTATTTTTTCAGTTAATTTTGTTTTTCTTGAATACGGAAAGAGAAGACAGTAACAGCATCACAACAGCCATTATAAGCAGTATGCATATTTCCTGTGATACGGAACTGCCTCCGTAAAGGCTTTTCAGTATTCCGTTGCCGAAATAGGTAGCCGGTAAATAATCACCGACAGCGGAATAAAAAGCCGGCAGGATTTCCTTGGCATAAATCAGCCCCGAACTCACCAGTTGCAGAGGAAACAGAATAACTATAACTGCCATTCCCGGGAAACCGAACCAGTTGGTGAATGCCTGGATGGTGTAGAGAAGCGTAAAGAAACCGAGAGAGAGCAGCCCCCATATTATCCATATGTCCAGATTGAACGGGATACCGAATGCGGAAATTATACCGATAACAACACCGGGTATCGCCAGCGAAACTACAATATTTGTCGTAAATAGAGAAAAAAGGATTTTCCATCTGGAAAACTCGCTGCCAAGCGGCTTATAGGCTAATACATGTAGAACCGTCATGATTATGCAGCCGACGAAATAGACCAGGAAAATGAAAAATGGCAGCACTCCCTGCGCGAAACCCTCGGCATTGTTCACCTTGCGTATATCAGCTTCGATGTTGATATATTTCAACGAATTGAATGCCTGCGTCATCTGCATCGAAATCAGTTCCAAGATATTTTCCGGCAGGCCGGTCTGGCTTAAAGCGGCGGCGGAATTTGCGGCTAAAACCTCCTTGATGTTTTCAAATGCCTGTTCGTTAAGTATTTGGTTGATGCCGGTAGCGGCTCCTTCCATAACCTGCCTTGTCATACTTGGGGCGGCCTGGTTGATGTAATAAGATATTCTTGCTTCGCCGGACTGGACTTTAGCTGTAAAATCCGCTGTGATGTGAATTACCATGTTCAACTTACCGTCGTTCATCGCATCCAGCGAAGCATTCAAATCAGGGGAGTCCTCCGTTTTAAAAGGTAAAACCTGAATTAAATGCGCAGCGATTTCTTGACCCAGCATCCGGTCTTCGTTTACTATGGCGATATTGAATCCGTTCATCCTGTCATTGCCGTCTTTAATGGCCGGAACGGCAATGCATAAATAGACGACTTGAAACAATACAGGAACGATGATGCCTCCCCAGAATAATTTATTTCTGATCAGTTTGTTAAAGATATTCATTTTCTGTACTCCTTTCAGCAGGGTATTTTACAATAAAGTTCATTGAATAATCAATCAACATCATTATATTTTTATTATATCATTAATTAACTCCCTGTCAATATAGTTGACGATAAATATTTTAGTGTCCAAACTCTGGCAACTGTTTGTCAATGGTTTTTGTCAAGGGAGTATCCTTTAATTAAAGTCGTTAAAATTTAATAATTCTGTCATAACCTGTTGGCGCTCTTTATGTCATCTCTGATAAAATAACCTCAAATTAAAGGGGGTGGATTGTTGTATCGTAAAACAGTACTGGATAACGGATTAAGAATAGTCACGGAAAGCATGCCGCAAACAAATTCGGTTTCCATCTGTATCTTTGCCGGAGTCGGTTCTAGGTACGAAAAGGACAGGATTGCCGGCATTTCCCATTTTATCGAGCACCTGATGTTTCGGGGAACCGAAAAACGGCCGGAATCCCGGTTGATTTCGGAAGCCATCGAAGGCGTCGGCGGAGTTTTAAACGGGGGAACCGACAAGGAATTGACCGTATACTGGTGCAAGGTACCTTCAAGCCACTTCACGATTGCTGTGGATGTGCTTTCCGATATGCTGCTGCACGCCCGTTTCGACCCGTCGGATATGGAAAAGGAACGCCAGATAATTATAGAAGAAATCAAGATGACGCATGATGCTCCCGACCAGAGGGTAAATCAACTTATCGACAGGTCTTTGTGGTATGGCAGTCCGCTGGCAAGAGATGTTGCCGGAAGTAAAAAAACGGTATCGGCTATAACACGGGAAGACATGCTGGAATACAGGCAATTAAGCTATCTACCTTCCAATGCCGTGGTGTCTATTGCCGGCAATATTAACCACGACGAAGCAGTGAGAGTTGTTGGTGAATATCTCGGCGGTTGGCAGAACAGACAGCATTTTCACAAGTTTAAATCATATAAATTAAAGGAATGCCCACCGGTAAAAATAGAGAAGAGGAAAATCGAACAGGCGCATCTGTGTCTGGCATTGCCCGGTTTGTCGCGCTTCGATGCCAGGCGTTATCACCTCGATGTGCTGAATATCATACTGGGGGAGGGGATGAGCAGCCGCCTTTTTACAGAGGTACGTGATAAGCTGGGGCTGGCGTATACCATTGCCAGTTATGCCGAGCACCTTTCGGATACAGGCTCTTTTATCGTCTATGCCGGCGTGGAACCGAAGAAATTGTCTACGGCGGTTAAAGTCATTCTGGAACAGATGGCTGTTTTTAAGGAAAAAAAGGTTGCTCAGGAGGAACTGGTAAAAGCCAGGGAGATGGCAAAGGGAAGGCTGCTTTTAAGGATGGAGGAAAACCGCCATGTCGCCAGCTGGCTGGGGACGCAGGAAATCCTCAATAACCGCATTCTTACCGTTGATGACGTGGTCGCCATTATAGAAGCGGTTACCGCCGAAGACATCCGTCAAATCGCTAAAGAGTTGATGGTGCCTGAACTGCTTAAACTGGCGGTCGTCGGCCCCGTTAACCGTGACGAACCATTGGAGGAATTGCTTCAATTGTAACGGGAGTAGCCGTTGACAGTGTTGTCAACAGGTCTTTTATGAAGTGAACTAATGGCGGACGGGCCATGCCCGTCCCTACGAATTTACCATCGTTTATAATATCCCTAATCTCTGTTAGATTTATCGTCGTGAGGTAATAATTTGGATTTACCAATTCGCAAAAATATTAGATTAAGAGATTATGATTATTCACGGAGTGGAGTGTACTTTATAACCGTATGCACTGAAAATAAAACACCTATCCTGTGGGATATAAACGTAGGGACGACCAATGGTCGTCCGCCCCTGTCAGCAAAGGGCGAAATCGTTGATAATGCAATTAATAATATCCATACGATTTATCCCTCGGTGGAAATTGATAAATACGTAATTATGCCGAATCATGTGCATTTACTCATCAGTATTTCCAATAATGAAGAAGTGATATTACCATCTCCCAAAATAAACACGGTTATTCAGCATTTAAAGGGATTTGCCAGCAAGAGGATTGGCTCATCGATTTGGCAAGCCCGTTATTATGACCATGTAATTCGCGATGACAAAGATTATCTTACACGCTGGAACTATATCGATAAAAATCCCTGTAAATGGGAAGATGATGAACTATTCGAGGAATAATTCTGGCGGACGGGCCATGCCCGTCCCTACGGTAATAAAAAAACGAGCGTGGTATTTATTCCACGCTCGTTTAACATTTCTGTCTATATCTTGTCTAATCTTTGTCCGGAGCCTAGTACATACCGCCCATGCCGCCCATGCCGTCCATGCCTCCGCCCATCTGAGGCTTCTCTTTCTCAGGGATATCGGCAACCAGCGATTCGGTTACCAGCACCATGTTGGCGATACTGGTGGCATTGGTGATAGCCGAGCGAACAACCTTGGTCGGGTCGATGATGCCCATCTCGACCATATTGCCGAACTTGTCGGTTTCGGCATTGTATCCGACGCCTGCCGGGCTCTTCTTTACCTGGTCGGCAATAACCGCACCGTCTTTGCCGGCATTAGCGGCAATCAGGCGAATCGGCTCTTCGACTGCTTTCCTGATGATATTGACACCGGTCATCTCATCACCGCTGACATCCAATTTATCCAGAGCTTTTAACGAGTTCAAAAGGCTGACGCCTCCGCCCGGGAGAATACCTTCTTCGACGGCGGCCTTGGTGGCTGCCAGAGCATCCTCTACGCGGTGCTTCTTTTCCTTCATTTCGGTTTCGGTAGCGGCGCCGACTTTAATAACGGCAACGCCTCCGGCCAGCCTGGCCATTCTCTCCTGCAGTTTTTCCTTATCGAACTCGGAATCGGTCTCATCAATCTGAACCTTGAGCTGCCTGATTCTGTCCTGGATATCCTTCACCTCGCCCTTGCCTTCGACGATGGTGGTATGGTCCTTGTCGCAGGTTACGCGGCGCGCTCTGCCGAGGTCGGCGGGTTCAACGGAATCCAGCTTGCGGCCGATATCTTCGGTAATCAAAGTGCCGCCGGTAAGGATGGCGATATCCTGCAGCATTGCCTTGCGCCTGTCGCCGAAGCCGGGGGCTTTAACGGCCAGTACGTTCAGGGTTCCGCGTAGTTTGTTAAGTACCAATGTTGCCAGGGCTTCGCCTTCGATATCCTCGGCGATGATGAGCAGGTTCTTGGTTACCTGTAATATCTTTTCCAAAGAGGGTAGAATGTCGGCGATAGCAGTGATTTTCTTGTCGGTAATCAGTATATACGGGTCTTCCAGAACGGCTTCCATTCTGGTTGCATCAGTTACGAAGTAGGCGCTGAGATAACCCCTGTCGAATTGCATACCTTCGACGAATTCGGTCTCGAATGCGGTTCCCTTGGACTCCTCTATGGTAATGACGCCGTCCTTGCCAACCTTTTCCATCACGTCGGCAATCAGGTTGCCGATATTGGTATCCTTCGCTGTAATCGTGGCTACCTGAACGATTTGCTCCTTGCCTTTAACGGGGGTGGATGTTTCGGTAAGGTTCTGTAAAATGGCGGCGGTTGCTTTTTCAACGCCTCTTTTAATAGCTAAGGGTTCAGCTCCGGCAGCGATATTTTTGAAACCTTCGTTTATAATGGTCGATGCAAGTATGGTCGATGTCGTTGTTCCGTCACCGCAGGCATCATTGGTTTTGCTGGCGGCTTCTTTTACCATCTGAACGCCCATGTTTTCGAACGGGTCGGGAAGCTCGATTTCCTTGGCGATATTGACGCCGTCATCGATGACCAGCGGGGCGCCCCACTTCTTCTCGATGGCTACCGGTCTGCCCTTGGGGCCGAGTGTTACTTTTACTGCGTTAGCCAGCGTATCGATACCCTTCTTTAAGGAATGCCTGGCTTCTTCTCCGAATATTATCTGTTTTGCCATATTTTTTCTCTCCTAAATTAAACTTATTTGTTCTCGAATTATACGGTTAGCATTTCTTGGCCAGGATCTGGCTTTCCGTCAAGATCATATATTCCTGTCCGTCGATCTTGAGTTCGGTTCCGCCGTATTTGGCGTAGACGACGATATCGCCGACCTTGACGTCCATCGCTATTCTCTTGCCGTCATCGGTCATTTTACCGGGGCCGGCAGCGATAACTTCGCCTTCCATCGGTCTTTCTTTTGCGGTATCGGGCAGGACGATTCCTCCCTTGGTCATCTCCTCTCTCTCGATCGGTTTGACGACCACGCGGTCAGCTAACGGTTGTAATTTAATTGCCATTCATATCCTCCTTTTTCGAATTGATTTTATTAAACTAACAACGTTTTTCATATTATTAGCAATCTCAAGAGGAGACTGCTAACTTAAATATAATAAAACAAATAAATATTTTCTGCAACTGGTAGAAGGCATGATATTTAATACATACGAAATGCTACAGGGAAAAAAGATATTATTGCTTTAAATTTTTATTTCAGGCTCTTAAAATCTTGTAAAATCTGCTTTATATTTAAAAAGCCGTTATCGATTACGTCAATTTAAGTCCGGGGACAACGTCAACATCGAGCGGGCTTATTTTACCGCTCTTTAAGCGGAAATAACCGCAGGAGGCCACCATGGTGGCATTGTCGGTGCAGAACACCGGCTTCGGGATGAGTACGGGAACATGAGATTTCTCGACAATCTGTTTGCGCAGCGTGCGGTTGGCAGCCACTCCTCCCGAAAGAAGAATCTGCCTGACATCGTTTTGCAGCGCCGCTTCGACGGTTTTTCCCACCAGCACATCGACGACGGCTTTTTGAAAACTGGCTGCGATATCGGCAATATTATCCTTGTCGATTTTATCTTCCCCGTTCAGCTTTTGAAGGTAGGTTTTTATGCCGCTGAAACTGAAATCGTTGGTTCCCTTAATCCATGAATGGGGGAGGTCTATACAGGGGTTGCCATTTTCAGCCGCTTTGTCAATGGCCGGGCCGCCGGGATATCCCAATCCCAGTATACGCGCGGCCTTGTCGAAGGCTTCTCCTGCGGCATCGTCACGGGTTCTGCCCAGTAGTGTATAATCCCCGTGTCCTCGCATAAGCACGATATCGCTGTGTCCGCCGGAAACAATCAGGCACAACAGCGGAAACACCGGTTCGCTTTCTCCCAGCCAGTTGGCGTACATATGCGCCTCCAGGTGGTTGACACCAACCAGCGGCAACCCCTTGACAGCGGCCATGGCTTTGGCAACGCTGGCGCCCACCAGCAGCGAGCCTGCCAGCCCGGGTCCAACGGTAACGGCAATGCCGTCTATATCGTCCCAGCCGGTTTTGGCGTCTTCCATAGCCTTTTGAATAACGGGGATAACCGAGAGAATATGCTGCCTGGATGCCACTTCGGGAACCACTCCGCCGTAGCGGGCATGGATCTCCACCTGCGAGGCGATTTCATTCGAAAGAACGATAGTTCCGTCTTCCACTATGGCAGCGGCTGTTTCATCGCAGGAGGATTCGATTCCGAGTATTTTCATAACGCTCAATTATAGCATAACAGCGGTATATTTCAGAGCCGATATTTTTGACACTCCTACTTACCGATGTTATTATTGTTATGTTATACGTTGAAAAAGCAACATTAAAAACCGAATATGTTTGTTACGTATGAATTTAGATTAAGGTGAGGGGAAAATGTCTGTCGAAGCATGGTATTTAGTGCTTCTAGTGATTTGTTTTATTTTATCCGCTTTTTTTTCCAGTTCGGAAACAGCGTTCACATCGCTGGAGAGATTCCGATTGCAGCACATGGTAGAAACCAATGTCAGCGGAGCCAAAACGGTTGCCAGGTTACTGGAAAAACCGGAGAGGTTCTTATCCACCATCCTTTTGGGGAATAACCTGGTTAATGTTGCCGCTACAGCTCTCGCTACCACACTGGCGATAACGATGTGGGGGCAGGACAAGGGTGTTGCTATTGCCACCATAGGCATGACCATTATTTTATTGATATTCTGCGAAACGACGCCGAAAACATTTGCCAAGCTTTATCCCGAACGTGTAGCCACTTTATTCGTGCGCCCGGTTCAACTGCTGAGCTGGTTGTTTTATCCGGTGGTTTTCGTTCTCAGCTGGATAGCTTCCGGTCTAATACGTATTATCGGCGGTAAAAACGTGCCCAAGACACTGGTCAGCACCGATGAAATCCGCACCATGATAACCGTAGGGCATCAGGAGGGAACGGTTGAAGAAAACGAAGCCGACCTGCTGCATGCCGTCTTCGAATTCGGCGATAACCCGGTCAGCGAGGTGCTGGTTCCCAGGCTGGAGGTGGTCGGCATTGAAAAGGGTAAAACAATCGCCGAGTTTTTAGCCATCTATGCCGAGAATCCGATGTCGCGCTTTCCGGTTTATGTGGAAAACATGGATAATATCGTTGGAATCCTCTCTATCAAGGATGTACTGATGGCGCAGGCAAAGAGTACGTTAACTTCTGACAGCCTTATAGACGATCTGATTCGTCCTGCATATTTCGTTCCCGAGTCGAAGCCGATCGACGAACTGTTTGCCGAGATGCGCGATAAAAACTTCCGCATGAGTATCATCGTCGATGAATACGGCGGAACCGCCGGCATAGTCTCTTTGAGCCGCTTGATGGAAGAAATCGTCGGGCCGGTGGGAGATGAACTGGCGGCGGCCGAGAAAGAATTCGAGTCGATCGACGAAAACACCTTCCAGATAGACGGCACCATGCGCATAGAAGAAGTAAACGAGGAAATGGGGCTGGGTTTGCCCGAAGGCGAATACGAAACGGTAGCCGGCTTTATTTTGCAGCTTTTGGGGCGTATACCGAAGCAGGGAAGGCAAATAAAATATAAAGACCTCAAGATTGTAATAACCCGTATGAAGGGTCATAAAATCGAAGAAATAATGGTCACCAGGGAAAAGAAGAAGGAAGATGAACCGTCTCAGGATAAGATTTAGGAGGGGAGCGGAGGTTAAATATATATCGCATCTTGATATCATCAGGGTGTGGGTCAGGGCTTTCCGTAGAGCCTGCATCGAAATTGCTTATTCCGAGGGGTTCAACCCGCACCCGCGCATCTCGCTGGCGGCGCCGCTGGCTACCGGTGTTACCGGTGATGCGGAGTTAATGGATGTTTATATTTCCGATACGGTTTCCCCGCATAATTTTACGGAAGCGGTCAACAGACAAATGCCTGCCGGCTTGGAAATATTGAATACATACCAGGTGGATTGCGGATTGCCTGCCTTGCAGGCCCAGGTAACTGCCGCCGAATACAGTGTCGAAATAGCCGTCGAAGCAGGGGTAGACTGCCTTGGACAGGCATTGACATCGATGCTTGAAAAAGAGCAGTTTCCGTGGCAGCATGAGCGCGATACCGGGATTAAGACCTATGACCTGAGACCTTTAATTGAAGACCTTTGGCTTGAAAGCTATACTGAAAACATTGCCGTAGTCGGTATGCGTCTGGTGTGCGATAATCGTGGCTCGGGCAGGACTGAGCAGGTTGTTAAAGCACTGGGTTTCGAGCGTCCCCGGTCGGTTCACAGAAACAGATTGATATTAAAAACGAGTTGACGATTGGATAATTCCCGTATGCCGGAAAAACTGTCAAGACCTGTCATACCGGAGAAAAGGCAGTTGAATGCCAACCGCTTTGCCCGTATAAGCCGCTTATTATCTTTTTTTAAGGCAGCATTGTTTGCGGCTTTTTTAGCCTGGCTTATTCTTAGCGGGATATCGGCGCAGATTGTCGGCTACATTAATTTGCCGCTGATTCCGGCGGCTGCGGTCTACTCTCTTATCCTGATTGTTGTCTACGGGGTGTTGTCAACTCCTGTCAACTTTTACAAGGGCTTTATCCTCGACCGGCGTTATGGCTTATCCGTTCGCAGTTTCGGCAACTGGCTGGCAGGTTATATTCAATCAGCGTTTCTGATGTCAATCCTTGTCATATCTGTTGTTACCGCCGCTTACTGGGCAATTTCAATTCTGCCCGATTTGTGGTGGCTGGCGGTATGGGGTATTTTGATGTTTATCAGCCTGGTACTGAATCTGCTTTTACCGGGAGTGTTGATTCCGATGTTCTATAAAACGAAACGGCTTGCTAACGAGGATTTGGAGCGGCGTTTCCGCGCTCTTGCCGATAAAGCCGGCGTTAATATAAGGGGTATCTATGAAATCGAGTTCAGTGACAAGCAAACTACAGCCAATGCCGCTCTTACCGGCATCGGCAGGGCAAAGCGCATATTACTCAGCGATACATTGCTTGTCGATTATTCGGCTGAAGAAATTGAGGCAGTTATCGCCCATGAACTGGGGCATCTTAAGAACCGCGACGGAGCCGGCATATTTTTATTCCAGGCCTTGATTATATTTTCCTGCTTGTGGCTGACCGCTATTTTCGGCGGCGCACTGGCGCAGCCGCTGGGTTTTAGCGGCATCGGTGATATAGCCATGCTACCGTTGATGATACTGGTATTTGCCGTAATCAGCATGATATTTACTCCGGTTTCCAATGCGGTGATGCGCAGCTTCGAGATGGCGGCGGACGATTTCGCCATCAGGCTGACGGGAAATGCGCCGGCTTTTATTTCCATGCTTGCGAAGCTGGTGCAACAGAACCTCGGAGAAGTCAATCCGCCGCTGTGGGTAGAGTTTTTACTGTACGACCACCCGGGATACTACAGGCGATTGTCTTATGCCAGAAGATTTTTATGCCGCACCGGTGAAAATGATAAATAAGGGGTAATTTATGTTAAAAATCATGCTTGTCAGGCACGGCGAAACGGACTGGAACCGCGTAAAAAGGGTACAGGGGGGTTCCAGCGATACCCCGTTGAACGATATCGGCAGGGAACAGGCAAAAGGGCTGGCGACTCTGCTGGCAAAGGAGAAAATAAAAGCGGTTTTTTCCAGCCCCTTGCAGCGCGCTGCAGTAACCGCCGGGGAAATTGCGGCTTTACATAATATTACAGTCGAAAACAGTCCCGCTCTTCGTGAAATTGAAGCGGGTGAACTGGAAGGTATTTTGTCCGCCGACCTCGGTAAGAGATTCAGTGATTATCTTTTCGATGGCGATAAAATGGTGAAAATTCCCAGCGGCGAATCGCTGCCGGATGTGCAGGAACGCAGCTGGGGTTTTATAAAAAATCTTTCCGCTGAATACGATGAATGCACACTTGTTCTGGTCAGCCATTACTTCGTGATTCTCTCCGTTCTCTGTAAAGTCCTTGATGTCCCGCTTCAAAATATCAACCGCTTTCGCATGGATACCGGCAGCCTCAGCATCATCACCCTCGACGGCGAATCTTTATGGCTACAGGTATTTAACGATACCGGTTATATGACGGACGAACTTCGTAAGGCTTGCTCATCGTATCCCCGCTCACTATAATTAATCTGCTATGACAACCGGGAATTTATCGATAGAACAAAGGGTATTGACTTTTATCCGCCGAAACCGCTTGTTGTCAAAGAATGATTGCCTGCTGCTGGCGGTTTCCGGCGGAGCCGATTCCGTTTGCCTTTTGCATGTTATATTATCCCTGAAAGAAAAACTGGGAATCGCATTGCACGTGGCTCATCTCGACCATCAACTGCGCGGAGAGGAATCGGAAGCCGATGCGGCTTATGTCATACAACTGGCCGGCAGCCTGGACATCCCTGTGACAGTGTCAAAGGCCGATGTCAGGGGGTATCAGAAGAAGCACAGGTTATCGCTGGAGGAAGCGGCAAGGGAAGTGCGCTATGACTTCCTGTCTGAAACGGCAGCTGCCGTCGGTGCCAAAGCTATTGCAACCGGGCATACGCAGGACGACCAGGTGGAAACCATCATGCTGCATATAATCCGCGGAAGCGGCATTGCCGGACTGGTCGGATTAAACGCCAAAAGCAAACGTCTGTTGAACGGACATCAAGTTGACATAATAAGGCCGCTGCTTGAAATCAGCCGCGAGGAAACGCAGCAGTACTGTCTAGAACACAATCTCATGGCAAGGGTTGACAGCAGCAATCAGTCGATGTCTATGCTGCGCAACCGCATCAGGTTGAAGCTGTTGCCCGAACTTAAGAGGTATAACCCGGGGTTCGTCGAATCCCTGCTGCGCACTTCAAATATTGCCGCAGATGAAATCGCCTTTCTGGATTCCGAAGTGGGAAAGGCATGGAAGTCGGTTGTAAAAGAACAGAATGACGCTGTTATTCTCGATAAAGATAAGTTCGGTGCGCTGCCGAATACCCTGAAACGTCATTTCCTCAGGGCTGCCATCAAAAATCTGCTGGGTACATTAAAAGATATCGAAGAGCGCCATATCGAGGAAATAATGGGCGTTTTGGTGAAACAGGCCGGCAAGTACATAAATCTGCCTTACGGGCTTATTTTTGCCGTAGAATACGGCAGATACCTGCTTGGCAGGGATACCAAGGCTCTCTGCCCGTATCCTGAAATCACCAAACAATCCGCAATAAATGTCCCCGGCATCACCGCTGTGTCCGGCTGGTTTATCGAAACAACGATTACAGAAGAGGTAATCGAGGTCGACAATGTGAGTGAGTTTGTCGCTTTTCTCGATGCGGATAAATGCGGCGGAAGTCTTTCTGTCCGCAGCCGCATTGACGGAGACCGCTTTCAGCCGCTGGGTTTCGATACGCCCAAACGGCTGAACCGTTTTATGATAGACCTGAAAATCCCGCAGGCTTGGCGGAAACGCGTACCCCTTGCCTGTTGCCATGGACAGGGATTGCCAGTCCGTGGACAAATTATCTGGGTAGCCGGTTATCGCATCGACGACAGGTATAAAGTCACCGCCGATACCAAACGCGTTTTGAAGATTGAGTTTACGCGGGTTTAACCGCGCTTACCTTGACGCTGACAACCGAGTTCTCTATATTCCTGATTTCAGCGGCAGTTATCTTTTTCTCTTTAATAATTGCCTGAGCTGTCGGGTCGTTTGCCATGCAATCGATGGGGAAATGGGTTTCGTCAATAATTTTAACATCGCGAAAGCCGCGTCCCTCGATGGCGCTGATGTAATCTTTCTTGAGAATGGCTCCCGATATGCAGCCGACATAACCGGCAACCGATTCCCTGACGAAATCGGGCAGTTTATTAATTAATACGATATCCGATACCATCAGCCGGCCGCCGGGTTTCAGAACGCGATACGCTTCATCGAAAACCCTTACTTTATCCGGTGAAAGATTGATGACGCAGTTGGATATAATAACATCTGCCGAGCTATCGGCAACCGGCAGATTCTCGATTTCACCCAGCCGGAACTCCACATTATCATAACCACCCTTACGGGCATTGGCGCGCGCTTTTTCCAGCATGTCCGGCGTCATATCGACACCTATGACATGTCCACTCTTGCCAACCCTGTTGGCAGCCAGAAAACAATCGAATCCGGCTCCCGAGCCGAGGTCGAGCACCGTTTCCCCTTCTTTTAATGAAGCCATGGCGGTCGGATTGCCACATCCCAGTCCGAGGTTGGCTCCGTCCGGAACAGCACTCATTTCTTCTTCAGAGTATCCTACATCCTTGCTTAGCTTTTCGGCTATAGATGCGCCGCAACAGGAGCTTGAAGCCCCGCAGCACGAAGAAGTGCCTTTAGCGACTTTGGCATATTCTTCCCTTACCGTTTTACGTATTTCTTCTTTTTTCACCTATTTCTCCTTTATCCGGTTATCTCTTTCAGGGCGGGTCCCAGCATCTGCTGTACCAATTTGTTAAGGTCTTCGATTTTTACAAGCGCAATAAAGCTGATATCTTTTGTATTATTCCATCTGACCAGCGCCAGTTTATCGCCGGCTTTTATATTTGATTTTTCTCTTATTTCCTTCGGCAGAACCATTTGCCCGCGCTCGTCGATACTTACAACAGCCTCAACCTGGCAGCAGGGCAGGTTATCCGAACCGTTAAAACAATCCATTTCTCCCTCCAAAAAATCAGAATAATAAGAATATACTGAAAAAGCGGAGAGAAGTCAATAGGTATTGTAAAATGCTGTAATTTTATTTCGGACTCTTGGGATGGTTGTTATGAGACTATCCCAAGCCGTTCGTGGTCTTGTCCCAGTGTAACGCGGGATGAGCCTGTCGAACCCGAAGTACCCTTTACGGTGATAACGGCGGCGAAAAAATCGATATGATTTCCGCTTTTTGACCCTTCGACAAGCTCAGGGTGAACGGAAATCATAATATCCCTCTTGTTGCCGTAGATACCTTTGTGCTGCTTCTCCCCCACCCCCCGGATTCTTCGTTCGACCCTCATTTATACTTAGCGTAGCTAATGTACGAACTCAGAATGACATTAAACACAAATCCGTAGGGACGGGCATTGCCCGTCCGCCTGAACATTAGATAACAATCAAACTATTCGTTAAAGCTTGCTTCGCCCCGATAAACCGGGGGCCCGCAATGACATTTGAAAAAAGAAAACCCCCTCTCTTGTCGAAAGGGGGTTGAAAAGTCTTGACAACTGTTGACAAACCGGGATTAGTGCAGGAAGTGCCTGACGCCGGTAAAGACCATGGCGATGTTATATTTATCGGCTGCTTCTATCGATTCGTTGTCCCTTATCGAACCGCCCGGGTGAATGATGGCGGTAACGCCGACCGCCGCCGCCTGCTCGACGCTGTCGGGGAAGGGGAACATAGCGTCCGAAGCCATGACACTGCCCTTGGCATTGTCACCGGCTTTTTTAGCCGAGATTTCAACGCTGATAACCCTGTTTGGCTGTCCGGAACCCATTCCGAGCATCGTTTTGTCCTTTACAAGAACGATAGCATTGGACTTGATATGCTTTACGGCTCTCCAGGCGAATTTCAGGTCTTTTAATTCGGCATCGGTCGGCGCCCGCTTGGTAACTACCTTTAATTGCAGGTCGTCCTCTGCCAGTGTGTTAGAGGTCTGCACCAGCATGCCGCCTTTTACCCTGCGGTAGTCCAGATAAGCCGCCGGCGCTTTGCTGTAATCCTGCGCCAGTTCGGGAAGCAGTATGCGCAGGTTTTTCTTCTGCTTCAAAAATTCCAGGGCGTCGTCGTCATATTCGGGTGCGATGACGATTTCGTAAAAGACTTCTTTCATGGCTTCCGCCATAGCCAGAGTAATCTTGCGGTTGCAAGCGACAATACCGCCGTAAGCGGAAACCGGGTCGCCGGCAAAAGCCCTTTTATAAGCCTCCACGATATCGTTGTGGCTGGCAAGCCCGCATGTGTTGGTATGTTTTACGATGCCGACGGTCGGTTCGGAGAAATCGGTTACGGCTCCCCAGGCGGCATCGGCATCCAGGATGTTGTTGAACGAAAGCTCTTTTCCCCATAACACCTTTGCCCAGGTGATACCGGTATCTACTTTCCTGCCGGCAACGTTCTCCGAGTAAAAAGCTGCTTTCTGGTGCGGATTTTCGCCGTATCTCAGGTCGTAGCGTTTCTTCAAGGCGATTGTCATATCCTCGGGGAAACTGTCAACACCCTGTCTAAGGTACTGGGAGATGGCGGTGTCATAGACCGCCACGTGCTGGAAAGCCTTTTGCGCCAGTCTCTGTCTTTCCGCCATATCGACTTCGCCGTTTTTCAATTTTTCGAGTATCACCGGATAGTCCGCCGGGTCGACCACGACGATGACCCCGGGGAAATTCTTGGCGGCGGCGCGTATCATGGTCGGCCCGCCGATATCGATGTTCTCCAGGGCGGTATCCATGGTAACACCCTCCTTTGACACAGTCTGGACAAACGGGTAGAGGTTGACCACCACCATGTCAATGGGTTGAATGTTATTATCTTCAAGTTCCTTCATGTGCGATTCGAGGCTGCGTTTTGCCAGAAGCCCCCCGTGCACCGCCGGATGCAGAGTCTTCACCCTGCCGTCCAGTATTTCGGGGAACCCTGTGATATCGGAAACCCCTTTGACAGGAACCCCTGCTTCGATTAACGACTTCTTGGTGCCGCCGGTGGAAAAAACTTCGAAACCCAGATTTGCCAGTTCTTTGGCAAAATCGGCGACTCCTGTTTTATCGGATACGCTGACAATGGCTCTCATGCAAGTATTACCTCCTGATTTCG
>CAYNQR010000019.1:0-21323 GCA_964399425.1 uncultured Dehalococcoidales bacterium
CTGACCGACAGCCAGTTCCAGTGCTTTTTCTTTTTCTGTGACCATAATTCGCCTATCGCCATAATAGCATAATAATGAAGACTTAACAAGAGCAATTTGCCTCATTATTAGACTGCTGTCACATTTTGCCCGATTTCGGGTTTTAACATTCCATACTTAATCGTCTGAGCGGAAGGTCGGGAGATGCAGTTATTCCCTTAACTTGTTGATAGAGTATCGACTCTTGTTTATCGAAAGACCGAAAAATACAGGGCGAACAAAGTTTGCAGCAGCTTAATACTGCTGACTGCAAGCTTGCCGGAAGTTCATTTAAGAATCCTGCTTCCTGCATGCACGCCACAGATAGAATACCCCGGCAATTCCCATAAGCAGAGAACAGGCAACTATGGTAAGCTTGGCAAGCGCAATCATACCGGCATCCTCGAAAGCCAGATGAGAGATGAAGATGGACATGGTAAACCCAACCCCGCAGAGCATGCCGGCGCCGATAATATGCTTCCATGAAAGGGTAGAAGGTTTCTTCACCCAGCCGAAACGCGCTGCTAAATAGGTAAAACCGATAATTCCCAGCGGTTTTCCAAAGACAAGCCCTAAAATTATACCCAGGCTGACCGGCTGCAGAATGGAAAACTGCGCACCGGAAATCTGGACGCCGGCATTTGCCAGCGCAAAAAGAGGCATCACGATAAAAGCGCTCACCGGATGCAGCTGGTGCTCCAGTCGCACCAGCGGGTTCTGAACCGCATCGTAAGCGTCCTGAACCTCCTCGAGCGCATCCTGCTGCCGCGAGGTTAAAAGAATGCTCTTTCTGTCCGTTTCCTCCTGCTTGAATTGGGTTAACTCGATACGGCAGACATTTAAAAACTGGTCTCCCGTGATACGCGAACGCACCGGAATTGTCAGCGCCAGCGCCACGCCGGCAATGGTAGCATGTATACCGGAGGCTTCCACGAAGAACCACAGCACGGCGCCTAATAAAAGATAGGGCAGGAGTTTTTTAATACCCGTACGGTTCATCACTATCAAAGCGGCAATTACTATCGCCGCATATCCCAGCGACGCGAAGTCGATAGAGCCGGTATAAAAAATGGCAATCACGGCAATGGCGACCAGGTCATCGACCACGGCTACAGATGTAATGAATATTTTCAAAGACAGGGGAACGCGGCTGCCGAGAATTAACAGGAAACCGAGCACAAAGGCGATATCCGTCGCCATGGGAATGGCGAAACCGGACATCTGCCCTCCTTGCTGCATATTGACGAGTACATAAAAAACCGCCGGCAGAGCTACTCCGCCGATGGCAGCTACTACCGGGAAAGCCGCCTGTCGCAAGGATGAAAGCTCGCCGACCATAATTTCGCGTTTTATCTCGAGACCGATAAGCAGGAAAAACAGCGCCATCAACCCGTCGTTTATCCAGTGTCCCAGGCTCATATCGATGGCATGGCTGCCGATGTTCAGGCTGACATGGGTATTCCATAGATCGAAGTAGGCTCCGGATAGAAAGGAGTTCGCCCAAATCATGGCAATCAATGCCGCGCCGAACAGGAATATACCGCTAAGCGATTCTTTTGCGAGGAAATTTTCTATTACAACCGAAATTCCCGGCTTGGTATTATATTTGTTGTCGTTTATTTTTGCCATAATAAAAACTCCGGAGATTCATTTTACCCAAACTGGCGAAAAATTGAAAGTTTTTACGGATTTTTTCCAATAACCGGGAGATTGTTGACATACCGGAAATTCCCGCATGGACGATACTTAAAGATATACCGGCAACGATTGTTAAAATCCCTGTTTTTAAAAAATTTCCAGCCGTGAAATTGACAAGCCTTATCAGCTGTGATACGCTTTTTTACAGTCCTAACGATTAATAATATCCTATACTTCGCAGGAGGATTTCATAATGTGTAAAGATTGCGGATGCGGTCAGCCTAAAAAAGTGCAGCATACCCATACCCATACTCACGCTGAAGAAGGTGCCACCATCGAACATGTCCACGTTCATACCCATGAGGATGATACCTTGGAACATACTCATACCCACGAAGAAAAAAGCAAGAACCGATGTAAAAAATAAAATTGAGAGGTTATAAATGAAGGAAAAAGTCCAGGAAGTTCTGGAAATGATTCGCCCCAGCCTGCAGGCCGACGGCGGCGATGTGGAGCTGGTAGACGTCACCGAAGACGGTATCGTTAAATTAAGACTTACCGGACACTGCGCCGGCTGCCCGATGTCGACCATGACTTTAAAGAACGGCATCGAAAGAATCATGAAGCAGGAAATCCCCGAAGTAAAAGAGGTAGTTCAGGCCGACTAGCGTAAAAAATCCGGCAAATATTAAGGGAACCGAGGTTCGGTTCCCTTTTTTATTTGAGAGTCGATATTATTCTACTTGATATCGGCTTTTTCCAATTCGAAAGCGCGATGCAGCGCCCTGACCGCCTCCCCAACCTTTTCTTCATCCACGATGCAGGTTATCCTGATTTCCGAAGTGGTAATCAGGTGAATATTGATATTCTTTTCGCTGAGTGCGGTAAACATTCTGGCGGCATAACCCGGCGCGTTTTGCATACCGGTGCCGATAATACTGATTTTCCCCAGCCTGCTGTTGCTGATGCATTCACGGGCCTTGATGGATTCGGCAATCGGTTTTACCACTTTCATTGCTTTATCAATATCGCTTTCGGCTACCGTAAATGTCAGGTCGGTGATATTGTCGATGCTGGCGTTCTGAACGATTGTATCCACGCTGATGCCGGCAGTAGCCAGCGGTTCGAATATCGCCGAGGCGATGCCCGGCCGGTCGGGGACTCCTACTATCATAATTTTTGCCACATCCATATCATGAGCAATCCCGGTTACCTTATTTTTTATTTCCATAGACTTTCCTCCGTGAATCAATGTGCCCGGTTTTTCATTAAAAGTGCAGGCTACCAGTATCGGCATATCATACATTTGCCCCAGCTCGACCGCCCGCGGATGCATCACCCTGGCTCCGTAGGTCGCCATTTCGAGCATTTCTTCGTAGCCTATTTCCGGCATGCTGTGAGCTCCCGGAACCATACGCGGGTCGGCGGTAAAAACACCGTCCACATCCGTATAAATATGACAGGCTTTGGCCTTCAGACCTATTGCCAGGGCGACGGCAGTGGTATCGGAACCGCCCCTTCCCAGGGTGGTGACATCCTGGTCCTTGGTTATTCCCTGGAAGCCGGCAACGACGACGATATTTCCCTCGTTCAATTCATCGATAATTCTCTTCGGGTTGATGCCGAGGATATGCGCCCGGTTATATTCCGTATCGGTCTTGATGCCGGCCTGCGCGCCGCTTAAGCTGACAGCCCGGTACCCGATGTTATCCAGCGCCATCGCCAGCAGAGTGCAGGAAACCAGTTCGCCGGTCGAGAGCAGCAGGTCGTATTCGCGCCCGGAAGGATGAGCGGTAACTTTCTTCGCCAAAGCAACCAGGTCATCCGTGGTATCGCCCATCGCCGAAACGACCACGACTATCTGATTGCCCGCGTCCCTGGCTTTGGCTACCCGTTTGGCGACATTCTTGATTTTTTCGATGTCGGCTACCGAAGAACCGCCGTACTTTTGTACTATAATAGACATATACCTTCCCCTACGGTTGCATATTTTCTAACAGAATCATTCCGATTACAAAATATCAAGAGAATTGTAGCATATTGCTCATAATAGTTGAAAACAGGACTGCTATTTTTTATGACATCGACAAAATAATATCGCTGCCAATAGTGGAAAACGGTTCTATACCGGCTGCGCCGCACAGCACAAAACCGGCAATAATGACGAATAATAAAAGAATGATGAATCCTAAACCGATTGTTTTGAACGACATTATCCCGTAAACATTCCAGATGAGGATGCCGCATACCGCTGCCAGAAGGATTACGCCCGTAACCGGGCTCACTTCGGCGGTTACCAAAAGTGAAACCGTCCATACGGCCAGCGCGAAGCATACGAATGACAGGAAGATGAGCATGCTTTTTATAGACGCCAGCTGTTTGTTTATCACCCGCTTGCCGCTTTTCGAGTATCCGGCGATTTTGGCGTCGTAAGGTAGAGCGATATCGTTATCGTTATCATAATCGTCTTCTTCGATTAACCGCCCCGGCCTCTTGGTAACCACCGCAAAGTTCCGCTTGACGGCGCGCGCATCTTCCTCGGTTACCGCCGTATTATTTTTTGCGCGCGGAGAATCATTGAGCAGTTCCCCCAACCCCATCTTGGTAAAACGCGATATCCTGCGTTTGCACGCGGGATTGCAGCACTCGTACATATTCATTCCCTGATTCCATGTGAGTGATTGCTCTCCGCAATAATGGCATTTATCGGTTTTTACCACCGGTTTCTCTATTTTTACTTCCTGAACCGGAGCGGCTTCAAGGTTGTCGCCTCTTACCAGGGCGCAGAGCACGCATCCTGTATCCGAGCGGTAATAACGTTCGTGCACCTCGCAATATGAGGTGCCCCTGCTGAGCGCTACTTCATTTTCTCTATCGTGCATTTTATTCCAAATACCTTATTCCACAAGTGTAGTCATTATATTATACCCATCCTCGATAAAAAGACCAGTCCGCCTGGCTTCGGCTTCTGTAAACCGGCGGGCGCCGTTAGCGGCAAAACCCTGCCCCCAGAGCAAAAACGGCACCGGCTCGGCTACATGCGTCTTAATGCTTACCGGAGTCAGGTGGTCGGGCATTACCAGCAGCCTCAATTCATCGTTTTGATATGATAGAAGGCGGCTGACGACTTCCCTGTCTATTATCTGAATCGCTTCGACCTTATCGGCAAAAGAGCCGGCATGACCGGCTTCATCGGGAGCTTCGATATGTATAACTGCAAGGTCGCGGGTATCCAGCGCCTTCAAGCCGCCGTTCACCTGCACAATGAAATCGTTATCCAGGTTGTCGGTAACTCCGGAAATTTCCAGGATATCCATATCCATCATCTTGCCGAGACCTCTCAAGAGGTCGACTGCGGAAGTGATGGCAGCCGATTTGCCGTGCATCTTTCGAAACGGAGGCATTTGCGGAATCTTGCCGCTGCCCCAGAAGAGCCATATCATATTGGCGGGGAGTTCGTTCCAGGCGCGCCTGTCGGTATTTACTTTATGATTCTCGAGTACGGCAACCGAATCCTGCATCAATTGCCGCAGGAAACTGCTTCCCTTTCCATTCGGCAGGTAATCGGCAATCGGTTTATCCGAAATATCGTGAGCCGGAGTGCATATTGCCTTGGTGACATCCTCGTGACCTTTCAGCTTCAAGAGGTGACGGTAGCCGACGCCCGGGAAAAAGCGCACATTTTCATTGCCCAGGGATTCGTTGAGAGCATCGATAAGCTTGGACGCTTCCTCGTTCGAAATGTGACCGGAGCAATAGCTGTTCATTTTACCGTCCTGCACATTTACCAGGTTGCAGCGGAAGATTACTTCATTATCTTCTATATTTACGCCCATGCTGACTGCTTCAATGGCGGCTCTGCCGCGGTAATAAACCCGCGGGTCGTAACCGAGCACCGACATGCAGGCAACAGCGCTCGACGGTTCCATACCGGCGGGCACTGTCTGCGTCAACCCCATCACTCCCTTTTTTGCCAGCTTATCGAGATTGGGGGTAACCGCCGCTTCCAGGCAGGTCTGCCCTCCCTGCTCTTTAACAGGCCAGTCGGCAGCTCCGTCTATAATTAAAACGCAGTATTTCATTATTGCCTCCTCAACCGTAGATATATCCAAATAAAAAAGGGGATATTTTCCGGTATCGATTAGTCCACTATTTTAATACACTTCGTCGTTTGTTGCCAGTCAGCGCCCCTTTTAATGTGCTTTTAAGCCGTGTTTAGGTTCACTGTTGAGAAATTCCCGATAATGTTATAATATTACCTGTACCAGTTATCGTCAATACATGATGTCTTTTTTATCTTCGGGGCGTAGCGCAGTTGGCAGCGCGCAGCGTTCGGGACGCTGAGGTCGGAGGTTCAAATCCTCTCGCCCCGACCATTTTTCTTTTCGACTCCGGTGTTCTATATAACGGAGGGCTTATGCAGAAATATATAGAACGGGATGCGTGCAGGGTTTTCTATGATTTAACCGGCCCCGAAGACGCACCTGCCGTGGCACTGATACACGGATACGGCGTCAACCGCAAGATGTGGAATCCCCAGCTTGAAGCGCTGAAAGACTACCGCTTAATCAATGTCGACGTGCGGGGACACGGTTTATCCCGCCCCTGCCGCAATTTTACAGTCAAAAATGCCGCCGTGGATATTTATGCTATACTCGAGGCGGAAAACTGCAAAGATGCTGTCCTTATCGGCCTTTCGATGGGCGGCTATATAACGCAGGAATACGCCGCCGATTACGGAAAAGCAAAGGGATATATGATTATCGGCTCGACCCCCATTTTCGTGCCTTACAAGATGTGGGAAAAAATAGGACTGAAATATTCCGCCCCGCTTTTCAACCTGTACCCGTGGGAAACGCTCAAAAAACAGATGGCGAAAGCCAGCGCCTTGAATGAAAACGCCCGCGCCGCTTTGTACGATATGTTCGGCGAAATGACTAAAAAAGAATTTGTCGCTTCGTGGAACGGTATTGCCACCTGTCTGAATGAAAGGGATTTTACTTTCGACGCGCCTCTGCTTGTCTCCTGTGGAGAATTCGATAAAGCAGGTACTATAAAAAAACACCTGCCGGACTGGACTAAATACTACCCCGGCTGCCGCGTGGAGACGATTGCCGATGCCGCCCATGTTGCCAATATGGATAATCCGGCAGACTTCAACGAATTGATGCTGGGGTTTATTGAGGAATGCAACCAGTAATTCAGTAGGGACAGGCAATATATATCTGTGTGTTTTTCCCGCAATGACAAGCTCCTAAGCCAGTAAAATCTTTCTTAATCTCCCTTTGCTAAAGAGATAGAATTACAGAGTGGTAGTTCTTGCCTTTATTTACAAACCGTCTTTGCGAGTTTTTCCAATGGAAAAGCGAAGCAATCCCTACAATGCCACTTAATTACCCCACCCCGCATATATAACTAATATGACAGTTGCTGGGGCTGTCGAAGGATGCGGCGGCGAATATCGAATTGCATTGAGATACTTCGCTACGCTCAGTATGACAAATAACAAAAACGTAGGGACGACCAATGGTAGTCCGTTTTTATACTTATATGGCGGACGGGCAATGCCCGTCCCTACGATTTATTCTTTTAATGACTATTCCCCCAGCGTTTTCTTAGCTTCCTCCCAGAGCTCGTTCTGCTCATTGAATGTCAGCTTGGACAAATCGAGTCCCCGCTTGCGGCAAATGTCCTCCATGGAAGAAAACCGCCTGTAAAACTTGCGGTTGGACTTGCGCAATGCGGATTCGAGGTCGATTCCCTGCCGGCGGGCGAAGTTCGCCAGCGTGAAGAGGATGTCTCCGAATTCCGCTTCTTTTTGCTGCTGGCTGTCTGCCACTTTAAATTCGCCGATTTCCTCCGCCATTTTCTCTAAAACGCCGCCGTCTTCCTGCCAGTCGAAGCCGACACGCGCCACGCGCCCCTGGATGGCCTGGCTGTATGCCAGCGCCGGCATATCCACAGGAATCCCGTCCAGCATGGACACCTCTTTCTTACGCTCCTGCTTCTTCAAGGCTTCCCAGTTGACGGTAACTTCCTCGGCATTTTCGACCCTGATGTCCCCGAAGACATGGGGGTGCCTGTGAATCAGCTTTTCATTTATTTTTCTGATAACATCATTGATAGTAAATTCCCCGCTATCTGCCCCTATCTGACTGTGAAGAACGATTTGTAACAGTAAATCCCCGAATTCCTCCGAGAGCTTTTCGGCATCCGCTTCGTCCATCGCTTCCAATACCTCATAAGATTCTTCCAGCAGATTCTTTCTGAGTGACTCATGAGTCTGCTTTCTATCCCAGGGGCAGCCTTGCGGACTGCGCAGCAGCGCGATTATTTCCACCAGTGTCGTAAAACTGTCTAAATTCTGCGGTATGGGCATGTCTACCTCTCTTTCGGATTTCGTAAATTATTATCGAAAAGTTATTATAATGTCGTTGCGAGGAGTCCCGTATTGTCGGGATGACGAAGCAATCTCTACCGTTCTTTCAAGTGAATGCGAAGACTATAATTTATCAATGTTAGAGATTGCTTCACTTCCCCTTCGGGAAAGTTCGCAATGACATTTTTCTATGACGGCAAAACCGCGCCAACAAACTGCCGCTGCCCCCTTAAAAATTCTGTCGAAGACATCGGCTTTTTCCCCTCTATTTGAAGAGCGATGATTTTCAGGATGCCGTTTCCCGTACCGACTCCCGCACTGCCGTCCGGAAGGACTGTTACCTGTCCGCTGCAGACGTCCTTAATAGCAGGCTGGGGCAGGGCTTCGATAATTTTTATATTTTTACCCTGCCAGCGCGTAAAGCAACCCGGCCAGGGGTAATATGCGCGTACCTTGCGCCAGCTAATTTCCGCCGGTTGTGCCCAGTCGATTTCGCCCGATTCTTTGGTTACAGTACTAAAGTAGCTGGCAGCGGCATCGTCCTGCGGACGCGGTGAGATTCTACCTTTGCCCCAATCGGGCAGGACTTCCATTAAAAGATAAGCTCCGACAAGCGACAGCTTGTCCGAAAGTATCCCGGTGTTATCATAACCAAGTACCGGTATCTGAGCCTGCGAGATTACAGGACCGGTATCCAACCCCTTATCCATCAGCATGATGCTGACTCCGGCAAAGCTGTCGCCGTTCAATATGGATGCCGCCACCGGCACGGCGCCCCTGTATTTGGGGAGCAGCGACGGGTGGATATTGATGCAGCCGTATTCAGGCAGGTCGAGCACAGATCGGGTGAGTATTTGTCCGAAGGCGGCAACTACTATGACATCCGGTTTCAAGGACGCCAGTTCACCAAGGGCTGCTTCTTGCTTCAGGCTGACAGGTTGCACCACATGCAAGCCGAGCGACAGTGCCGCCTGCTTTACGGGAGAGAATGACATATTGCAACCGCGCCCGGAAGGTCTGTCCGGCTGGGTATAGACCGCCGCTATCTCATAATCATTTAGTACCAGCAGCTCTAGTACCGGCACGGCAAAACCGGGTGTTCCCATAAAAACGATACGCACCTTTTACCTCCGCTGCATAGATTCTAACACCCTCAGTCCTCTCTAACAACTAATATTTTACTTAACGTTAGAATATTTTCCCATAGGCACCTCCGCTATACCTAAAAGCAAGCATTTTAACAAAAAACGGAGCTTGAGAGACCTTACAACAAATAACCACATCAAAAATCAGCCAACAACAATGGTAAAATGCCTTGCCAACGCTGATTGTCCCCTGATAATCTTAACAAGGTTTTTCATTAACAACCTTCTATTCAGGAAAACCTTGATTTAGTCAGCTACTGCCCCAGGTTTTCGGGGTTATACGGGCCTTGCCGGTCCGGATTGTTTGAAACGCGACTTCTTTGAGATGAGTGGAATTTTGCGGTTTTAAGATGCCGCATTTAAATGCAATGTAAGTATAATGTCGGGGAGATGGTATTTTTATAATGAGGTCGGCACGAGAAATCTGGGAAGCTGCACTGGGCGAACTACAGCTGCAAATAAACAAACCCAACTACCAGACGTGGCTACTGGGAACCGAGGGTCTTGAATTCAGGGACGGGCACTTCTATATAGGAACACCCAATACATTCGTCGCCGAATACCTCGAAAGGAACCAGCGTTCACTGATAGAAAAAACGCTGATCGGTCTCATAAAAAGCAAGGTGACAGCTCACTTCCAGGTGAGTTCGATTCAACCGGAACCTACCGACGGATACGCCTACCGCGAAACTCCGCAGGCGATCGATTCGCATATCTCTGCTTTCAATCCCAAGTATACCTTCGAATCCTTCGTTGTCGGCAGTTCAAACCAGCTGGCATACGCCGCGGCGCAGGCGGCAGCACAGAACCCCGGCGAGGGATACAATCCGCTTTTTATATACGGCGGGTCGGGGCTGGGAAAAACACACCTCCTGCAGGCTATCGGGCATACTTTACAGGCAAAAAATGCCAGTGTACTCTATGTCAGCGGGGAGCAGTTTACCAACGAATTCATCGATGCTATACGCCATAAGAGAAGCGACGAATTCCGCAGCAAATACCGCAGCGTCGATGCCCTGATGGTGGACGATATCCAGTTTATCAGCGGCAAGGAGCAGACGGAAGAGAGTTTCTTTCACACTTTCAATGAACTGCATAACTGCAGCCGCCAAATCATCGTCACCAGCGACAAGCTGCCGCAGTCGATGCCCGGAATGGAAGAGCGCCTGCGTTCCCGCTTCGAATGGGGTTTGACGGTCGATATCCAGCCGCCCGACCTGGAAACCAGGCTGGCTATACTGCAGGCTAAAGCCGAACAGGCAGATACCGAAATTGCTCTCGATGTCCTGGAAATGGTCGCCCGGCAGGCGCGCCGCAATATTCGGGAACTGGAAGGCAGCCTCAACCGCATCATCGCTTATGCTAAATTGCTGAGGTCTCAGATTACGCGCGAAGTCGCCGCAAAAGCCTTGACGAATATTAACGGAAAAAGCGAATCAGGCGGGCAGGTCTCCCACGTAAAACTGCTAAGTACCGTCGCCGACTATTTTCAACTCGACCCCGAAACTATAGTCGGTCCAGGGAGAGATAAAGAAGTGGCGCTTGCCAGGCAGGTATCCATGTACCTGTTAAAGCAGCAGGACGGTTATTCCCTGAGCGAAATCGGTAAACTTATCGGCGGCAGGACTCCTTCCACCGTCAGCCATGCCTGTGAAAAAATAGCGCAGGATATCGAAAACAGCCCGGTGCTGAAGCGCAAGGTGATGGATATCCAGTCATCCCTTAAATCAGATTCGGAGTAACCATCTTCTTAACGTCCGCTGACTGACCACAGTTCAATATTCAGTCCTATATCATCAAAACTGTCATTCCCAATTGAGTAAGTAAATGCTTTTTGTGATATGGGCTTTTCGATAATCCCGACGGTTATCAAAAACTGCTCAATAGATTGTTTGTAAAACAGTTCCAAGTCGTCCGTCCTTAATGGACTCTTCATAAAAACTATTTGATATCCCTGCCATAAAACAACCGGAAATTTGTCTTTCTTTTGCATAAAGATGCGCTCTTTTTCGATAACCCGCTTCCGTTTTCGATAAGTCGTAAATTGTTAAAGCTGCCATTTATCATTGTCATCTAAAATAAATTCGGCTGCGTTTGATAAGAACAACAGATCATATTATCGTTATTATAAAACATATAATATACTGAACTTGATGTTATATACTTTTAATATATAACGGTTCTATAAGTTGCCTTTTGATAAAGGGGGACTCCCGGGGGTGTCTTTGTAATTTTATATTGAGCAACGACGGTCAAGAAAAGCATTGACTTATATTGTATCCTTAAATATGAGGAATAATCATGCAGAAATTGGAGAAGATGCTGGCGGTGCAGCGAATGCAGGAATTTATTTCCAGGCATCTGAAAGAAGTGATCACTCTTTCGGACCTGGCTAAAGCGGCCGCATATTCACCGTGGCACGCGGCAAAAATATTCAAAGAGGTTACGGGCAGACCGCCATTCGATTACATACGTGTTCTGAGGCTGTCCCGGGCAGCCGTAAGGTTACATGATGAAGACGTAAGAATCATCGATGTGGCATTCGATTTCGTTTTTGATTCCCATGAGGGCTTTACGAGGGCATTCTCTAAGGAGTTCGGTGTAACGCCCAGGTATTATGCCAAAAACACACCTCCGGTGAAACTTTTTCTGCCTGAATATGCGCGTGATTATTACATCAAATTACAAAAAGGAGAATATGAAATGAACTCAAAATCGAATCCGGATACTGTTTTCGTACAAGTTGTGGACCGCCCGGCGCGCAAGCTGATATTAAAAAGAGCTAGAGAAGCACAGGATTATTTTGCTTACTGCACGGAATTGGGCTGCGATATCTACTCGGAGCTTAAGGATGTAAAGGAAGCTCTTTACGAGCCTATCGGTATGTGGCTTCCCAAAAATCTGCAAAAACCCGGGACCTCCGAGTATGCAATGGGAGTGGAAATGCCCGCAGACTACAATGGGCCGGTGCCGGAAGGTTATGAAATCATCGACCTTGTTCCCTGCAAAATGATGGTTTTCCAGGGGCAGCCTTATGACGAGGCTGTTTTCGAAAAAGCTATCGGCGAACTGTGGGCAGTGATGAAAACCTATAAACCGGAAATCTACGGCTTTAAGTGGGCGGATGAGGACGGCCCGCGCTTTCAGCTTGAACCGCAGGGGTACCGCGGCTATATCGAGGCCAGACCGGTCAGGCAGGTCAACGTCTAAAAAATCGGCTTCTCTATAATCACCCCAAACCATTCGATTCCCCGGCTGCAGGGTCGGGGAATCTGTTTATAACAAATAAGTGCTCTTTTGATATATACTAATATATGTCGTTATAAAAACTACTAAAATCCTGTCATTTATGGATGGTGATTTATGGAGGAAAAGACTGAAAACAGGGGAATCGGTGTCATAAAATATGCTAAAGCACATGAAACCTATATCAGAAGGAGTCTGCGGGGAGATTATGACCGGATTGAGCTGGCGCGCTACCATAACATGAAAATCCAGTGGCTGCAGCACGAAAGGCTGATTCATCTGATGGTAACCATACTCTTTGCATTTGTCTTCATGTTTATATTTCTGCTTTTGATGCTGTTTCCGGAGAACTGGATTCTACTTGTTCCGCTGGTGATAGTCATAGTATTGCTCGGGGCTTATATCTTTCACTATTTTAAACTGGAAAACACCGTGCAGAACTGGTATAAACTGTACGACGAGATAGACCAGAGGTTGTAATTATTATTTCTTTACGGTAAGTCCGCTGACCGGTCACTGAAATATACCGGGCGGACTATGTTGGGAAAAAGGATAAGGTATGTTCGATAGAGTTGAAATAAAAGTTAAAGCCGGAAACGGCGGCGATGGAGCATCCAGTTTCCGTCGTGAGAAGTTCGTTCCGCTGGGCGGTCCTGACGGTGGCGACGGGGGGCGGGGAGGCAGCGTGATCATCCGTGCGGATGATGACGTCAGTAATCTCAAATACTTTCGCCAGAACCGGCTTTACAGCGCCGACAGCGGCAAAAACGGTTCCAGCAAGCGCAAATCCGGAAAAAGCGGAGTCGACCTGATATTAAAGGTTCCTCCCGGAACCATCATCTCGGAAAAGGTAATCCTGGGGAAAGACATCGTGCTGGCGGATTTAAAAATGAAAGGGCAGGAAGTGCTGGCGGCAGCCGGAGGCGAGGGCGGATTGGGAAACACCCATTTTACGTCTTCGGTAAATCAATCTCCAGTAATGGCACAAAAGGGGGAGACCGGTGAGGAAAAGACGATTATTCTTGAGTTGAAGTTGATAGCCGATGCCGGCATAGTAGGCTATCCCAATGTCGGCAAGTCTTCACTGGTGGCGGCGGCTTCGGCTGCCAATCCCAAAATCGCCGATTATCCTTTTACGACACTGGAGCCGGTGCTGGGTACCGTTATCATCGGACACCGCACTTTCGTCCTGGCTGAGATACCGGGTCTGATTGCAGATGCCAGTCTGGGAAAAGGGCTGGGGCACGATTTTTTAAGGCATATCGTCAGGACTCGCCTGCTGGTTCATCTTTTAAACGGGGATTCGCCGTCACCGGTCGATGATATGATACAGGTCAATAACGAACTCAGCATATTCGATTCGGCATTGATTAAGAAACCGCAAATAGTGGCGGTAAATAAAATCGATTTGCCGCAGGTCAGGGAGCGCATGCCGGAAATCAGGAGTATGTTTAAGGAAATCGGCATCAAGGTGCACTTCATTTCGGCTTTTACCGGTGAGGGTGTTCCCGGGTTGATGGAAGAGGTCTTGAAGGAACTCGACCGTATCAGCCCGCAGCAGGAAGCGCCGGTTGCCGGGGAGGCATTTGCCGTATTTCATCCGCAGCCGAAGGGTAATAATATCAAAATCGCGCGTGACGGAGATGTCTTTGTTATCCAAAACAGCAGTCTCGAGCGTATTATAGAAGGGACTGACGGCGCCAATGCCGAAGCAAAACGTCAACTGATCGGGCTTTTGAATCGCCCTCATATCAGGAAAGCGCTGGAAAAAGCCGGGGCACAACTCGGAGACAGGGTGCGCTGCGCCGGTTTCGAGTGGCGGTGGTGACAAGATGAGATTGGGAGTCCTGGGAGGCACCTTCGACCCGGTGCATAACGGGCATATTATGATGGCGGAGGCTGCGCTCTCGCAGCTTAACCTTTCGCTGGTGCTTTTCATACCTGCCGGGCGTCCGCGTTTTAAGGGTAATGAGACGGTTACCGCAGCCAAACACCGCCTCAGGATGGTCGAACTGTCCATAGCAGGGAAGCCCTGTTTTCAATTATCTGACATGGAAGTGAGGCGGGGAGGGGTAACCTATACCATCGATACTTTAAGAGAGCTAAAAAGCAGCCTGTCGCCCCGGGACGAACTCTTTTTCATTATGGGGTGGGACAGCTTAAAAGAACTGCCGTTATGGCACCGTCCCTTAGAATTGATATCTCTCTGCATTTTGGTCGTGGCGCCGCGGGCAGGTTGTCCTGAACCCGATTTAACGGAACTGGAAAAAGAGGTTCCCGGACTTTCGCAGCGTTTAGTTATGCTTGATGAGCCTCAAATAGAAATATCTTCATCCGGTATAAGGGAAAAGGTCAGAAACGGCGCCGATATTCGTGGACTGGTGCCCGAAGCGGTTGCCGATTATATTGTCGAAAAGGGATTATACAGGTAAAACAGGATTGTACAAAGTCCCAACAAAGTTTAAAATCCGCTCATATACCCTTCGATAAACTCAGGGCGAGCGGATTTTTATTACTATTCGTGAAAAAATGCCTTCCCTCGGGGGAAGGTGTCTCCCAGGTTTGTCCGGGAGACGGATGAGGGTTTTTATTCCCCCTGACGCCATGGTGGCCTTTGTGCTGTTTTCCCCACCCTCCGGATTCTTCGGCCATCCCTTATGGCCTCTGAATGACAATTTAATCGTTAACCCCGTAGGGACGGGCAATGCCCATCCGCCAGATACGGAAACCTAAATGCGGACGACCATTGGTCGTCCCTACGAATTTGTAAATAAAGGCAGGCACTATTGCTCTGCGTGTACAATCCGGACATAGGTTACACTATTATGGACGCCCACTCAAACACGCTGAATTTCAAGTGTAAACAGGGAAAGACTATCTATAGGACTGTCAAAAGGGCTGATGGACGAAATAGCCTGATTTGTTAACCTAGATATCCAGATTCTTGACGCTCTTGGCATGAGACTGGATAAAGGCTTTGCGGGGAGGCACTTCGCCGCCCATGAGCATATTGAAAACCTCGTCCGATTTGGCGGCGTCCTCTATATTTACTCTCAGCATTGTGCGCGTTTCCGGGTTCATAGTGGTATCCCATAGCTGCTCGGCGCTCATTTCACCGAGACCCTTGTATCTCTGCACCTCTGATTTCTTGGAGTCCGCCTTCAGTTTTTCCAGTATCAGGTCTTTATCCTGGTCGGTATAAACCCATTGTTCGCTCTTGCCCGACTTGATTTTATAAAGAGGAGGTTGAGCGATATACAGGTGTCCCCTGTTTATAAGTTCCGGCATGTGCCTGAAGAAAAAGGTCAGGAGCAGGGTACGGATATGGGCGCCGTCGACATCGGCATCAGCCATTAAGACGACGCGGTGATAGCGCAGTTTCGACAGGTCCATCGAATTGTCGATTCCGGCGCCGAGAACGGTTATCATATTGCGAATCTCTTCGCTGGAGAGGATTTTCTCCATCGACGCTTTTTCCACGTTAAGGATTTTACCTCTTAAGGGGAGTATCGCCTGGAAGCGGCGGTTGCGCCCCTCCTTGGCGGAGCCTCCGGCTGATTGCCCTTCTACCAGGAACAGTTCGCAGAGCGTCGGGTCTTTCTCCGAGCAGTCGGCAAGCTTGCCGGGAAGCGTTCCGGCTTCGAGGCTGTTCTTGCGGATAACCAGGTCTCTGGCTTTTCTGGCGGCTTCCCTGGCTTTTGCGGAGGTGATGCATTTTTCGATGATTTTCCTGGCTTCGTCCGGGTGCTCTTCCAGATACAGGGAAAGCCCGTCGGCAACGATGCTTTCAGTGATATTCTTGATTTCTATATTTCCCAGTTTCCCCTTGGTTTGCCCTTCGAATTGGGGCTCCGATAACTTGACGCTGATTACGGCGGTAAGCCCTTCCCTGGCGTCGTCGCCGACGAGGTTGGGGTCGCCGTCCTTGAGGAATTTGTTCTTGTGAGCATAGTCGTTCAGCACACGCGTAAGTGCCGAGCGGAATCCGGTCAGGTGGGTTCCGCCGTCTACCGTGTTGACACAGTTGGCGAAGCTGAGCGTGTTATCGGTATAGCCGTCGTTATACTGGATGGCCGCTTCGACGATGGTGCTGTTTTCCTGCTTCGATATGTATATCGGCAGCTTGTGCAGTACCGGACGGTTGCGGTTCAAATGGCGTACGAAGCCGATGATGCCTCCCTCGAAATAGAAAGTCTGCGCACGGTCGGATTTTTCATCGTAAAAAGAGATTTCCAAACCTTTGTTCAAATAGGCTATTTCACGGAAGCGGTCGTTTAAGGTGTCGAAATCGTATTCCTTATCGGTGAATATTTCCATGTCGGCGACAAAAGAGATGGTCGTTCCGGTTCCCTCGGCCTCACCGACTTCCTCCACTCTTTTTTGCGGAATACCTTTTTTGTATTCCTGGTAGTATTTTTTGCCGTTCAGCCTGACATAAACTTCCATATGCTCCGAGAGGGCATTTACTACGGAGGAGCCGACACCGTGCAGACCGCCGGATACCTGGTAGGTCTTTCCGCCGAACTTGGCACCCGCATGAAGTACGGTCAGTACCGTTTCTAAGGCTGAAACTTTGGTTGTGGGGTGGATATCAACGGGTATGCCACGTCCGTTATCCTCAACCGTCACCACGTTATTCTTGTCTATGGTAATCTTTATTTTCGTGCAGAAGCCGGCCATGGCTTCATCGACGCTGTTGTGGACGATTTCGTAGACCAGGTGATGCATTCCCCTCTGGTCGGTGGAGCCGATATACATTCCGGGACGGCGGCGAACAGCCTCGCGTCCTCCCAGCACCTGGATATCTGCAGCCGAATAATTGCTGTTTTTGTTTAAATCCCGATTATTCTGTGTCATTTACACTCTTGCTATTATAAAAGATGGATTCGGTACACAATAATAAAAGAGGCAGACCGTTTCTGCTGCCCCGTTTTTACTCTATATATAATTATACCATAATTTTACAGGGACGGTAAAATTTTCAAAGCTAAAAGGTGCTTATCAAATCCTCTCGGAAATTTAAATGAATCATAATGTCCCGCATAAATAAAAGGAGGCATCGCCTCCTTTTATATTTTTTAACCGGTTTATTAAGTCAGAGATTTTATTTGGTTTCATCCAGGGCGACCTGAATATCCTTCGCCATCTTCAGAAACACTTTTCTCAACCGTTTCATAACCTCTTCGGCTGCCTTTTCTCCCGCCAGCCTGGCTTCTTCAGCCGCTTTTTTGGCATCCTCCGCCGCTTTTATAGCTTCCTCGGTAGCCGACTCCATGTTATCCAAAAGCATCGGTAACGGAGTATTCATTATTCCCTGTTTTTTCTCGGGTTCTTTTTCCATTTCCTCTCCTTTAAAAGCCGTTTTGTATAAGTCGGCAGTGTAGCTGTTACGGATTTAAAGGGCTTCTACCAGAGCTACAGCCAGGAAGACTGCGCCGAAAACCAGCGCCAGGATTAGAACGATGGCGGTGATAACCCATTCGCTTTGCGAAATCCTCTTGATTACCGCTTTTACCAGCGCTTCTTCGGCTTTAGCCAGAGCCTCTTCGGCTTGCCTTTTAGCTTCCATGGCTACCCTTTCCCCGGATTCCCTGGAATCTTTGGCTGCGGCAATAGCGTCCGCTGCCGATCTGGCTGCCAGCCTGGCTGATTCCTGGGCCTCTCTGGAAGCTAAAATCGCCGACCTGATATGTTCGTCCAGGTCATCCAGAATTTTTGGTAACGGTTTAACGAGTACCTTGGCGCCCGATTCTTCTGATTGCATTATATCTTCACCCATGATGTCCCTCCTTAAATATATAAGAATAACCGACACTATCAAACATCGCTTATGCGATGTAAAATAACGAAGACACCAAAAGCAAATTTATTAAATAATTACAAGACGCCAAGAATAAGTGTAATACTAGCAGCGCGGGTAATCAATAGGTTTTTAACGGTTAGAGAAGATTTTACAGAAATATTTTAAAATTCCGCGGGGATAGTTTATCCATCAAGAAATTATATAAGGGGATTTTGGTACCCCCAAGCGGATTCGAACCGCTGTCACCAGCGTGAAAGGCTAGTGTCCTGGGCCTCTAGACGATGGGGGCACTTGAATAAGTATACCAAAGGGCTGTTTTGTTTTCAACGTTACCTATGATATGGGGCTTATCAATCGCGGTGGCCGTAAATAATAATGCGATACATCTACCTGTTAATCGGGACTTATTAACTTTAGTCGCCCTGTTTTAGTCAGAATATATCGGCAAGAAGGTTAAAAGAGAACACAATCGTTACCGAACCACTTGCCAACAATCGATAAACCGATATATTATAGAAATAAATCCTTCGGCAAAAAACTTGAGGAATATGCCAATGCAGAGAGAATATCTGTCTTTACCGGCTACCCGTTGCGGAAATACAGTTTTCAACTGGGGAGAGCGCACTTATATAATGGGTATCGTCAATGTCAGCCCCGATTCCTTTTCGGGGGACGGGTTGTGCAGTCTCGGTTCTGCAATGGCACAGGCAAAGCGTTTCGTCGATGAGGGCGCCGATGTCATCGATGTCGGCGGTGAATCGACCCGGCCGGATGCGCTGCCGGTATCCGCAGAAGAGGAAACAGCCAGGGTGGTTCCGGTAATAGAAGCGCTGTCGCGCGAGTTATCCGTTCCGATAAGCATAGATACCTATAAATCGTCTGTTGCTTGCTCTGCCGTAAAAGCCGGCGCCGTCATCATAAACGACGTCTGGGGATTAAAGAAGTCACCGGAACTGGCAAAGGTTGCGGCTGAGGCGAAAATACCCTTGATTATTGCCAGCAACCAGCGGGACGAACCCTGTGAAGACATCATGTCGGGGATTATCGCCGACCTCGAAGATAAGATCAGGTTTGCCGAAAGTAGCAGCGTAATGCTGGAAAATATTATAATCGACCCGGGTATCGGCTTCGGTAAAACGCTGGAGCAGAATCTTGAAATCATTAAAAGACTTGCCGAGTTTAAATCCCTGGGCAAGCCTATTTTACTGGGCACTTCGCGCAAGTCGCTTATCGGCAAAGTGCTGGATTTACCGCCTGAACAGCGGCTGGAGGGAACGGCGGCAACGGTGGCCATAGGTATTGCCAACGGGGCCGATATTATCAGGGTGCACGATGTGGAACAGATGGCGCGGGTTTGCCGCATGAGCGATGCTATAATACGGAGAAAGGAATAACAAGTAAATGGCAGTAATGAAATATACAACTGTTTATTTGGGGCTGGGTTCCAACCTGGGAGACCGCAAGGATAACCTGGAAAAAGCGATGGAGTATCTGTCCCAGAGGCTGCGTATAACTGCGAAGTCCTCCATTTACGATACCGAGGCGATGGAGAACCGTGAGCAGCCGCGCTTTTTAAACATGGTTTGCCAGGTGCAGACAATCTTCAAGCCGCAGGATATCCTGATGCTGGCTAAGTCTATCGAACGCAAAATGGGGCGTCAACCGAACTCTCACAATGCTCCCCGCACAATCGATATCGATATTCTGCTTTATGGGGATGAAGTAATCGAAACCCCGGAATTAACCATCCCGCATCCCTCTTTACCTAACCGGGCGTTTGCGCTGGTCCCCCTGGCGGAAATCGTTCCCAACCTGGTGCATCCGGTCACCAAAAAGACTATGAGCACCATGCTTACGGAACTTGAAAACGGTATTCAGGGCGTTATGAAAATAAACTGCCCGTAATCAGGATTAAGAAATGTATAAATTATCTGTTGAACAGCACTTCGACGCCGCCCATGCCCTGAGAGGGTATAGGGGCAAGTGCGAGAATTTGCACGGCCACCGTTTCCAGGTGAAGGTTAAAGTCACATCTTCAAAGCTTGACGATATCGGGCTGGCATTCGACTTTACCGAATTGAAGAGGATGTTGAAAGAAGTCCTTTCGCGCTTCGACCATGCCAACCTGAACGAAACGACTCCGTTCGATAAGATCAATCCCTCTTCGGAAAATATCGCCCGCACGGTCTACGAGGCGATGAAAACCGAGTTGAAGGATGCGCCGGTCGAACTGTCCGCCGTCAAGGTTTGGGAATCACCGGAGAGCGCCGTGGAGTACCGGGAGGATTGAGTCTAGAGCAAATGACTCAATAAAATCCGGAGTCCGATAGCAATCAAAACCAGCCCGCCGATAAGTTCCGCCCGCCTGCCGAGCACTTTACCGGCTTTTCTGCCAAGAATAAATCCGAGTATCGAAATCACGAAAGCGGTTATCCCGATGACTCCGCATGCCATGGCAATATTTACTTCAAGGAAAGCGAAGGTCAGCCCCACTGCCAGCGCATCGATGCTGGTGGCAATCGACAGGGTTATAAGAGTTTTCCATTTCGTAATATCGGTCTTGCATGCCTCATCTTCCTTGCGGAAGGATTCCCAGACCATCTTGCCGCCGATAAAAGCCAACAGCGCGAAAGCCAGCCAGTGGTCGTAATCGGCAATATAATCGACGACGGTTTGTCCGGCCAGCCATCCGAGAAGCGGCATCAGGGCTTGAAAAATCCCGAACGATAAAGAAGCAACGATAATCTGTTTTTTGGAAACGGATTTCATGGCGATGCAGCCGCTGAAAGCAACGGCAAAGCAGTCGGCGGAAAGGCCGACGGCTATTATAAATATGGAAATTAAATCGAGGCTATCCATTCAGTCAATTCCGTCCAAAATCCGCTTAATTTGCAAAAAGCAGATTGATTAAAGCATAATAACTAAAATTTTTCAAAAAAATACTTGTAATTATTTATTAAATAGGATTATTATTGTTAGACTTCGATTTGTGATACTTGACAGGCTGGGGTAAAATATTTGTTCATAAAAAAGTTAATAGTTCAGGGATGGAATAAATAATAATCATGTCGTATGAAAAAGAAGAACAAGCCAG
>CAYNQR010000020.1:0-20717 GCA_964399425.1 uncultured Dehalococcoidales bacterium
CCGGGGCTTTCCCCTTGAAAATCATCTGGAATCTCGATGTATAGTAAGCAAAATTCGGGAAACCTATAATGACTTTCCGCCCCACCCTGACCGCTTCCTCCAGTACTTTTTCCAAATTTTTGACCTGCTGCAAGGTCTGGTTAAGTATCACATAATCGAACGAATTATCCCCGTATTCCGATAATCCGCCGTCTATGTCCTGGTGAGAAACGCTCAAACCGCGCGATACGCATTCGTATATCGCCTTTTCATCGACCTCCAGCCCGCAACCGCGGACGTGCCTGTTGCTTACAAGCACATAAAGCAATTTGCCGTCGCCGCAACCCAAATCCAGTACAGAAGAACCGTCCGGTATTATATCGACAATGAGACGGTGCTCCAGTTTCGCAAGTTTATCGCCGGTATTTTTTAAAACATTATTCATACGATATCCCTCTTAAAAAATGCCCTATCAGGTTGCTTTCCCCTTCTACTTCCACTAAAAAGGCGTCATGACCGTAGGTGGAATTCAATTCGCAATAGGTAACATCTATACCGGACAGCTTGCAGGCTTTCACGATTTCCTTCGACTGGTATGCCGGATATAACCAGTCGGATTTGAATGCCATTACCAGGAATTTCACCCCTCCGGCGTTCTTGACGGCATCGTTCAAGCCCGACCCGTTGGTAAGGTCGAATAAGTCGAGTGCTTTCGTGATGTAGAGATATGAATTGGCATCGAACCTCTTAACGAAGTTATCACCCTTGTATTGCAGATAGCCTCCGACTTCGAAGTCGGGACTGAAGCGTGTCTTCTGCCCGATATCTTTAATACGGCGACCGAACTTTTCGGACATCGATGAATCGCTCATATAAGTAATATGCCCTATCATTCGAGCTAGAGATAATCCCCTTACCGGAGAAAGCCCTTTGCAGTAATAATTACCGTCGTTCCAATCCGGGTCGGACATTATGGCCTGCCGCCCCACTTCATTGAAAGCAATCTGCTGCGGTGAATGCCCGAATGTGGAAGCAATTACTATCGCCGCAACAATCCTCCCGGGGAAAGATACCGCCCACTCAAGCGCCTGCATACCTCCCATCGACCCCCCTGCCACAGCGAGCAATTTTTCTATTCCCAGGTGTTCAATCAGATAAGACTGCGCCTTAACCATATCCTTGATGGTAATCAGCGGGAAATCCAAACCGTAAGGCTTATGTGTCTGCGGATTTATCGAAGAAGGCCCGGTCGAACCCTTGCAGCCCCCGATAACATTCGAACAGATGATAAAGTATTTATTAGTATCGAACGCCTTGCCGGGACCTATCATGGCATCCCACCAGCCGGGGTTTTTATCTCCCTCGTGAAAACCGGCGGCATGAGCATCGCCGGAAAGGGCATGCAGTATCAGAATTCCGTTGGTCTTACCGGCATTCGGTTTTCCATAGGTTTCGTACGCCAGCGTTACAGGCGACAAGATTTCCCCCGACTCCAGTAAAAGACCACAGTCAAGAGTAAGATATTGCGTCTGTACAATGCCGACGCTTGTATTCGAATCAATAGTATTTAAATTCATCGGGATAATCCTACTTTACGGCTATTTTTAACGCCTGGTCTAAATCCTGCTTTAAATCTTCGACGTTTTCCAATCCGATGGAAAGACGGATGTAATCCTGGGTAACCCCCGTCTCTTTCTGCTCTTCCGCAGTCAACTGCCGGTGCGTAGTGGATGCCGGATGAATCACCAGGCTCCTGGCATCTCCGATATTGGCAAGCAGCGAGAACAGCTTCGCATTCTGAATGAATTTCTTCGCCGGTTCCAGTCCGCCCTTGATGCCGAAACCGATGATGCCGCCATATTTACCTTTCAGATATTTAGTCGCAATCTTATGATTGGGGTTATCAGGAAGCCCCGGATAATTCACCCAAGCTACCGCCGGATGTTTTTTCAGGAATCCGGCTATTTCCAGGGCGTTCGAAGAGTGTCTTTCCTGGCGCAGTAGCAAATCTTCCAACCCCTGCAGGAATAAAAACGAGTTGAATGGACTGAGAGCCGCACCTACATCGCGCAGCCATTGCAATCTTGCCTTGAATATAAAGGCGACATTACCAAGTCCGGCAAAATCCTTGAAGGTATCCCAGTAAACCAGTCCGTGATAGCCGGGGTCGGGCTCCGTAAACTCGGGGAAATTACCGTTATTCCAGTTGAATTTCCCGCCGTCTACAATAACACCGCCGATAGATGTGCCGTGCCCGCCGATATACTTGGTGGCCGAAGTAGCCAGTATATCCGCGCCGTAATCGAGTGGTTTCACAATACCCACCCCGACGGTATTATCGATGACCAACGGAATACCGGCATCGTGAGCGATTTTTGCCAACGCTTCGAAATCGGGCACATCCAGCTTCGGATTGCCGATTGTCTCGGCATATATTGCCCTCGTATGTTCATCTATAGCCCGTTTAAAGGCCTCCGGGTTCTGCGAATCTACGAATTTTACGGCTCTTCCCAACTTGGGAAAGGTGTAATGGAAAAGCTCGTAGGTGCCTCCATAGAGATTGTTGGCGGAAACGATATTGTCGCCGACACGGGTGATATTCAACAGTGAGAAGGTAATGGCGGATTGTCCTGAAGACACCGCTAAAGCTCCCGACCCTCCCTCGATGGCAGCCATCCTCCGTTCGAAGATTTCGCTGGTCGGGTTATTCATGCGCGTATAGATATTCCCCAGCTCTTTCAAACCGAACAGATTTGCCGCATGCTCCGTATCCTTAAATACATAAGATGTGGTCTGATAGATGGGCACTGCCCGGGCGCCCGTCGCCGGGTCCGGGTTCTCCTGCCCGGCATGCAATGCTATGGTTTCCAATTTATATGACATAGGTTTATAACTCCTTTAGTTATCGCATCGCTTTACGCATTTTCCTGGAACAGCCACGTAGACAGATAACGTTCTCCGGTATCCGGCAGTATGACGACTATCAATTTGCCGCTGTTTTCTGCTCTTTTTGCCACTTCGACAGCTGCCCAGGCAGCCGCCCCCGAGGAAATGCCGGCCAGCATTCCTTCCTCTTTAGCAAGCCGGCGTGCCATAGCGCCTGCATCATCGTTGGCAACCGGTATAATTTCATCTACCAGTTCTTTCTTATATACATCGGGGACAAATCCGGCACCGATTCCCTGTATCTTGTGAGCACCGGGCTTTCCGCCGGATAATACCGGAGAAGCAGACGGCTCGACGGCTATAGCCTTAAACCCGGGCTTCCTCTGCTTTATAACTTCGGCAATACCTGTAATCGTACCGCCCGTTCCGACACCGCCGACTACGATATCGACTTTGCCGTCGGTATCACTCCAGATCTCTTCCGCCGTGGTCAGGCGATGAATCTCGGGATTGGCCGGATTCTTGAATTGCTGCGGCAGATAATAATCCTTGCCGGATGCCGCCAGTTCTTCCGCCTTCTTGATTGCGCCTTTCATTCCCTCGATACCCGGAGTTAAAACCACTTGCGCCCCGAAAATAGAGAAAAGCTGCCTTCTTTCCACGGACATAGTGTCCGGCATCGTCAGTATCAGCTTGTAGCCGCGTGCGGCAGCAACATATGCCAGGGCGATGCCGGTATTGCCGCTGGTAGGCTCCACTATCGTTGTATTTTTATCGATTAATCCCTTCGACTCGGCATCCAGTATCAGGGCAACGCCCAACCTGTCCTTGACGCTGTGAACGGGATTGAAAGATTCGAGTTTAACAATTACCTCCGCCTTCGCTCCGTCTGTAACACGGTTTAACCTGACCAGCGGCGTGTTTCCTATTGTTTCCGTAATGTCATTAGCGATGCCACGGGTAAGTTTGGGAATATTGATTCCCTTATAACTCAATTGCTCGATATTTGAATTTGATTTACTCATTTCCGGTTTCTCCCGAACTTATATATTGAACATCACCGGCTCCGGATTCTCTTTTTCCCGGTAGCGTTCGACCATGTTCTGAAGGGTGATATTTTCCAGAACGGCATCCATCGCTTTTTTGACTTCATCCCAGATATCCCGCGTTACGCAACAATTCGAACGCTCGCATACGGTCGGATTTTCGATACACTCGACCGGGTCGATTGTTCCTTCCAGAATGTTGACTATTTCACTTAGCTTTATCTCCGAAGCAGGTTTTGCCAGCATCACACCGCCTTTGGCGCCGCGCTGGCTGCGTATGATGCCTGCCGATATCAGAGGCGTAATCAAATGTTCAAGATATTGCAGTGAAATTTCCTCGCGCTGCGCAATTTCCTTCAACTGCACCGGTTCTTCATTACCTCGCAGAGCTATATCAAGCAAAGCCCTGCTGCCGTAGCGCGCCCTGGTCGATAATTTCATAGCTCACCCCCAGCATTGTTTACTATTTTGGTATACTTTATATAGTATACCTGTTTGATATACTTTGTCAAAAAGGCTTTGTAAAGCTGAAGTATTGCCAACATTCCGTCCGGCGTGTATTATAAGCCATAATATTTCATACGGGATTGCGATGGCAGAAAAACTGGGAGACGTTCAAAACAGCCTGATAAAGGCATCTCAATGCTGGGCTTCAGGGAAGAGCTTCGAAGCACAAAAAGCGCAGGAACTGCGCCGTAAAGCTATTCTGTTAAATCACCGGCATTATTATGACTCTATCCCCTTGTACCGCAAAATCGCCGCAGAAGAAGGCTGCCATCGAGACAGTGATTTTCGGGCCGTAAAAGAAAAAATGATGCTCTCCGCCGATATCTTTAAGAGCTACCAGCAAAGCTGGCTGGATGATAATGATTATGACGAGATGAACCGCTGGCTTTTCTCTGTCTTCCATAAAAAAGTAGATATCGATATGAGGGGAATAAAAAGCATCGATGAATGGATTACGGCGCTCGAAAGAAAGGACATTCATATCACCTACAGCTCCGGCACCTCGGGAGTTTTCTCATTCGTTCCCAGGGATAAAGAAGACTGGGAATTGTCGCGCAAAGCTAATATCGCTTACCTCGCTCCCCTGCTGGCAAAGCACATCACGGGAATTGGCAATCATCTGATTGCTGCCTTTGCCGGATTGATGCCGCTTTCGGGTTTATTGCAGAAAACCGGTAAAAAAGCGCTGCCCGGCTACGATGCTGCTTTCCTCGGCTTCAAGAGCGGGCGTATGGGCAACCAATCTTTGATAGAGGAATTTGCCCCGCTCTTTAATGATTATTATTTTCTTTACGATATGGACATCAGCGGTACCATTCTGCGCTGCCTGCGCCGCGGCGCCCGCACGCATGAGGAAAAACGCATGGTCAAATCACTTCAGGATAAGATGATAGGGCAACGTAAAGAAAATTATTTAAAACTGATAGAAAACATCGAAAAATCGATTAAAAATGGGCAAAGAGTCTTTATTTTCGGCGCGCCCTACCAGTTCAAGGAACTTTGTGAAATCATGACGGACGATAACCGCAAACTGAATTTGAAAGAGCAGAGCATCGCGCTCCTGGGCGGCGGCTGGAAATCCTTTGCCGGCGCAGCCGTCAGCCGCGATATTCTCGTCGAGATGATTGGCGAAACGTTAAATATAAAACCGGAAATGATACTGGAAGGCTATTCGATGACGGAAACCAGCGCGCTCACTTTACGCTGCCAATACGGGAGATTCCACATCCCGCCCATCATCGAGCCGCTGATATTCGACAAAGACCTGACCCCGATGGAGGGGGACGATATCAGGGGTGCCTTCGGTTTTATGGATACGCTGGCAAGTTCCCATCCCGGTTTCTTAATCACTAACGACTACGTGCACGTGGTGAATTCGCCTTGCCAATGCGGCTTGCAGGGGGCTGCCATACTTGAAATCGGACGCCTGCCCGGGGCTGAGGTGAAGGGGTGCGGCGGCATTATGGGGTCGTTCTCCGCCTGAACGCAAGAGGAGATTAGCTATGGATAATAAGGACATCTTAATTCTAAAAGACGGGATAATCCGTGTCCCCTTTCTTGTCAAAGGAAAACTTGTCAATCCTCCGCAAATAGACCGCAGCCGGATCGAAGAGGCTTTCGGTTGTGCGGATATCGATACTTCTTATGTAAAATTAGCCGGAGCGCAGGTTGTCCGCGAACAAGTTATAGACAGAAAAACGATGAAATACACCGAAGACTATATCTACCAGTTAATGCCGGAAATTAAAGCGGAAGACCTGATTGAAAACGATATCGATAAACTGGCAAATACCCTCTACTCCCTGCCGGTAGATGATATTCTCGATTACCTGGATAAAATTCTGGCATATCTGGTTAAAAAACATAAACTGACATCACGCATGGTCGAGCTTTACAGGCAGACATCGGAATATCCCGATTCCCAGCTCGACAAGTGGTTTGCCTCGATGACGGAGATTCTTAATAGAAAAGCCGCACGCCAGATGATAGACGCAGAGCTATCTTACGACGGCAAATCCGGCAACAATTTTTTGAACGGGTGGGTAAAAACCGAAGATGAGACTGCATATATACGCGCCATGCCGACACGCCAGCTTCACATCACCGCCGGCAACGTCCCCGAAGTCCCCGTCATCTCCGCATTGCGGGCGGTGCTCACCAAGTCGGCGGCCGTTATCAAGCTGCCATTCGGGGCGATTCTTCCCGGAGCGTTGGTGGCTATAGCCGCTTATGAGGCGTCTCCCGACCACCCGATTACGCAAAATCTGTCGCTGGTTTACTGGCAGGGCGGCGATGAGAGCATCGAAAACATCTTATTTGCTCCCAACGCTTTCGACCGCATAGTGGTCTGGGGAGGCCCCGCGACTATCGCTGCTGTGCAAAGCAAAACCACGTTCACAAAGACGATTTCCCTCAATCCCAGGTACGGAATCAGCCTCATCGGCAACGAAGCCTTTTCGGGAAAGCTTCAGGAAACAGTGGACAGAGCGTTGACAGACGTACTGGCATACAACCAGAAGGCCTGTATCTCTTCGCTGCTGCACTACGTGGAAGGCACTGAGGAGCAGGCTAATGAATATGCCGCAGCCTTACAGCAAGCCTTGAAAATATATGGCGATAAAACTCCCAACTTTACATCGCCGGAAGCACAGGGACAGGTCAAGCGTATGAAGCGCGGCAGGTATGCCGGCGCCAAATGGTATTTAAACTATGATAACGAAGACTTCGTATCGGGTGCGGTCGTGATAACAGGCGAGTTCGATATCCTCGACCACCCCACTTCCCGATTGGTAGTAGTCAGACCGGTAGCCAAGCTGGACGATGCATTGAAGTATATCCATCAGAGCGTATCGACTCTTGGAGTATTCCCCGAAGAGCGCAGAGAGGAGCTAAAGGACAGGATTCTGGCACGGGGCGTATCCAGCGTTTTACCTTTAGGGCAATGCGAAAAGGTGTTTGCCGGCATGCCCCACGACGGGATGATGATATTAAACCAGTTGGTGGATTGGAAGGTGGGGTGAGGATTAACCCACCCCACTGTCTTTGTCGGGAGTTCCTCTACACTGTCATTCTGAGTTTTAACGAAGAATCTAAGAGTTATCGAATTGTCTTAGACCCTTCACTACGTTCAGGGTGACAATATAATTCAATGAAAAAATCCCCCAACCTATTGTATTTGCCCCATCGCCGCAATATAATAATCTCAAAATACAACATTAACTACAGGTAAAGGAGAATGGATTTATGGTTGACCAAGCGGTAGAAAAGAAACTTAAAAACCTGCGTATATGGAACCTTGTCGTCGGCTTGATTCTGGGCGCTCAAGCTGTAATCGTTGCCTTAATGACCAATGATTTTAAGCTTCCGGTAACATCCACATTCCTCAGTGGACCTCCCGGCACCACCCCGGGTTTACAGGTTCTCTTTAACATTCCCACCGGCTGGGGCGTTTTTGCCTTCCTGGCGATTTCATCGCTTGCCTTACTGCTGATCGCTTCGCCATGGTTTTTCCCCTGGTACAAGCGCAATCTGCTGGAAAGCCGCAACTACGGACGCTGGATAGAGTATTTCTTCAGTTCCTCGATTATGATTGTGCTGATTTCCCAGATCTGCGGTATCAGCGATATCGCCGCGCTGGGCGCCATCTTCGGCATCAATGCCAGTATGATTCTCTTCGGAGCTTTGCAGGAAAAATATGAAAAACCGGGGAAACCGAACCTGTTGTCATTCTGGTTCGGCAGCTTCGCCGGCATCATTCCATGGATAGCAATCCTTATTTACACACTGGCTCCGGGGCAGGCGGCGGAACCGCCCACCTTCGTTTATGCCATCGTTGCGTCTCTATTCGTATTCTTCAACTGCTTCGCAGTCAATATGATACTGCAATACAGGCAGTTGGGGCCGTGGAAGGATTACCTCTTCGGAGAGAAAGCCTATATCTTCCTCAGCCTGACCGCCAAAGCGCTGCTGGCATGGCAGGTATTTGCCGCCGTTCTCTTTACATAGGCTGAAAAAGTATCGACTTGATTAAACGGAAAGCCGTCTTCAGTATTGAAGACGGCTTTTTATCTTTCCCGGACGGAAGACTATATCTAAACGAATTTACGTCTCAGTTCTTCGACTGAATAAGGGCTGTAGAATGCCGGCGGAATATCCAGCATGGTATAAGCGCCGATATGCCCGCTCTGCTTCAACCTGTAAGCCGCCCGCGCGCAGGCAACCATTACGCTGCCGGTAAATTCGGGATTGCTGTCCAGGCGCAGATTGTATTCGATTATCTGCTTGTGTTTACTTCCGGTTTTGGCAGATGTCATTACGAATCCGCCGTGCGGAAGATTGGAATGACTGCGTTTCATTTCTTCCGCAGATATAAAAATAACCTCGGTATCATATTCGGCAAAGTAATGCGGCATTTCCATAATTTCTTTCCTGATTCGTTCCTGTTCCAGCTCATTCTCCGCCACCACATAAACCAGCCGTTTGTGCATCTCCCTTTTTGAAAGCTGGGGGATATATCCGTTCCTTATCTGTTCTATAGAACTCTCGATAGGAATTGTGTACTGGCGCGCATCGATGACACCCTTTACTTTGCGGGCGGCATCGGAATGCCCCTGGCTGACACCCCTCCCCCAGAAGGTATAGCTGTGGCTATGGGGTAAAAAGGAATCGCCGAGCACCCTCTCCAGCGAAAAGATGCCGGGATCCCAACCGGCTGAAATTACGGATACATTCCCCTTCTGGCGGGCAATCGTGTTCATCTTCTGGAAATATTCAGGTATATCGGCATGCGTATCGAAGCTGTCGACAGTGCTGAAAGTCCGGGCAAAAAACGGACCCTGCACGGGAGTATCCTCTTTCGACCCGCCGCAGAGAATCATAACGTCTATTTTCAAATCTCTGGGGATGATTGGTTCTCCGCTGTCAAGCACCGGAATATCGCCGAGTTCCTTCTGAGTAACCTGCGGACGCCTGGAAAAGACAACACACAGTTTCATATCCGGATTATTTTCGATAGCCGCTTTAACGCCGCGCCCCAGATTACCGTACCCGACGATGCCGAGATTGATCATTTCTTCGCCCTCCCGAAGACCTGAAAGTAATATTACATTATCATAATTAGACGTAAGACGTAAAATAAAAATGATTGAGCATTCCCTTTTTAATTTAATATTCATTTCCCTGTATTGATATGCCTCCCCTATATGTTAAAATAGACGGAACGAGAGGATTAATGCCGTGTTAAAAAGAAATTCCTTCATTATTACGCTTGCCGGTGTATTCGTAGCCCTTTCTATCTTTACTTATTTCGTTCATTACCTGATATTTCACGACACCCACCACATCTTTATTTACATGGTCGGCGACCTGGCATTTCTTCCATTGGAAGTTTTACTGGTGAGCGTTATAATCGAGCGTATTTTAAACCGCCGCGAAAAGCGGGATAAACTGCAAAAACTGAATATGGTAATCGGCACTTTCTTCAGCGAAGTCGGCAACGATGTACTGCGAGACCTTCTTGTTAACTTTAAAAACAATAAAGACATCGCGCAAAATCTGAATATAAAAGGCAACTGGACTAAAAAAGATTTTGAGAAAGCCAGGGAATATGCCGATAAATTAAAAATCGACATCGATTATGAAAAGCTGGACTTCAATCGGCTTCTTGATGTTTTATCGGGAAAAAGGGATTTCCTGTTAACGATGCTGGGAAACCCCGGACTGTTGGAAAACGACCGCTTTACGGATTTGTTATGGGCGATTACCCACCTTGCCGAGGAACTCAAGGCGAGGCCTTCGCTCAATAACCTTCCGGAAAGCGATTTATTGCATCTTTCCGGCGATATCCAGCGATTTTACGACCATCTGGCCAGTGAATGGCTGGATTACGTGGAGCATCTGAAAGCCAATTATCCCTACCTGTTTTCACTGGTTTTGAGGACACATCCGTTTCAGGAGAATCCCTCGCCGGTAGTCAAATAAGATGTGGAATATTTACCTGTTATCAGATAGATGCATACGGTATAATGAGGGCAGGATAATCGGTAAACAATAAACTGTCTTTGCTGGATATTATGATTTCCGTTCGCCCTGAGCTTGTCGAAGGGTCAAGGAGAGGAAATTATATTGATAATTTTACCGCCGTTATGGTTCGACAGGCTCACCACGAACGGCTTGGGGTGGTCTATTCCCGATGAATCGGGACTCGCAACGACAATAAAGCAGATTAAAGGAATATAAAAATGGCTGCCAACAAAACGCGAACGATGTATGTCTGCCAGCAATGCGGCAAGGAAAACCACAGATGGGAAGGGAAATGTCCCGGCTGTGGAGAATGGAACACGCTCGCAGAGAAAGTGGTTTCTCCGTCTGCTGTGGCAAGACCGGTTAACAGGGAAAATCAGCCGCAGAGGTTATCGCAGGTTGCTACACCGCCCGAAGAACGCACCCCGCTGGCGCTTGCCGAGTTCAACCGGGTGCTGGGCGGCGGGCTGGTAGCCGGTTCACTGATACTTATCGGCGGCGAACCCGGCATCGGTAAATCGACCCTGCTTTTACAGGCCTGCGCCTCTCTGGCAGCAAGTGACAAAGATGTTGTCTATGTTTCCGGTGAAGAAACACCAAGACAGACGAAATTAAGGGCGGCCAGACTTGGCATCGACAGCGACCGCCTTTATGTGCTGTCGGAGACCGATTTGGAAGCCGTTATCAGCCATATAGATGCCATGACTCCCTGCCTGGTGGTAATCGATTCAATCCAGGCGGTCTGCCTGCCGGAACTGGAAACGACTACCGGCAGCATCGCCCAGGTACGCGAATGCACCATGAGATTGATGCACTGGGCAAAAACCAACCATGTGCCGGTAATTATTACGGGGCATGTCACCAAAGAGGGAGCAATTGCCGGGCCCAAGGTATTGGAGCATATCGTCGATTGCGTTTTATATCTCGAAGGCGAACAGTTCAGTTCGTACAGACTTTTGCGTTCCGCCAAGAACAGGTTCGGTTCGACCAACGAAGTCGGCATTTTCGAAATGCAGGCCAAAGGAATGGTAGAAGTTTCCAATCCGTCGCAGGTATTCTTATCTCAGAGACTTGAAAACGCCGTCGGCTCTGCGGTTGTACCGACCCTCGAAGGCAGCCGCCCTCTATTGGTAGAAATACAGGCTTTGACAAATACCACCGCCTTCGGACTGCCGCGGCGCACCGCCAACGGCATCGATTTCGGCAGGCTGTTGATGATTGCCGCGGTCTTGAGCCGCCGCGCCTACCTGAAGCTGGGTAACCAGGATATCATCGTCAATGCCACCGGCGGCATTCAAATCAACGAACCGGCTGCCGATTTGGCGATTGCCCTGGCAATTGCATCCAGCTACAAGGACGAAGGCGTCGACCCCGAAATGGTTGCCGTGGGCGAAATCGGGCTTTCCGGCGAACTGAGGGGTGTTTCCCAGCCGGAAAGACGTATTGCCGAAGCAGCGCGTCTCGGTTTTAAAAGATGTATCCTGCCATCCTCCAGTGCGCGGCATATCCATACCAAAGACATTCAACTTATACCCGCAGGAACGCTCAGGGAAGCCATAAAAGCGGGGCTGACCGGGAAGAAAAACGAAGATAGATCAGAGGAATAAATAGAAATATAGCACAGTCGTAGATATTCAATTGGAGGGAATATAATATGGAAGAAAATACACAAGATACAATCCTCCGAGCTTATACAAATCTAATGTCTTTACGAACAACATTAGAGAGTATAAAAAAAGAAAAGGTAGAAGAGAAATATGTTATTGAATACCATATAGCTCTCGATAAGTTAAATAAGTTAGGTTTTAATATTTCAGAATATTATATAGCAAGCTCAGAAGTTAAACCTATAGTTACTAGTATAAGAACACTTAGTTTTTCAAATGAACCAGCGGGTCCAAAGTATTCAAAAGAGAAATATGTAGATAAAGATTTTTTATTAATGAAGCTTAATTCAATTATTGGCTATTTCGAAATTACCAACTCAAAACAGGAAAAACATATTGGTTTTAATACTACCAAAAAACAGTAGAGAAATATAAAATGTGTACTAAAACAGGAGCCATAATCGTAGCCGCCGGCAAGGGCGAGCGCATGAAGGGAATCGATAAAATCTTTGTCCCTTTAGCGGGAAAACCCCTGCTGGCATGGACGGTCGAGACGTTCGAAAACTGCTCGGCTATCGACCAAATTGTTATCGTGCTGGGCGGGCATAATATTGAAACCGGAAGGAAACTGGCAGCCGAATACGGCTGGAAGAAAGTAACCGGTATCTGTACCGGCGGAGAAGAACGCCAGCAATCGGTCTCCAACGGATTAAAATTACTGAAGGATTGCCAGTGGATAGTCATTCATGACGGCGCACGCCCGCTGGTAAAAGAAGCTTTAATTAAAATCGGGCTGGCCGAAGCTAAAGAAACGGGTGCGGCCGTAGCCGCCGTTCCCGTTACCGATACTATAAAAATGTCTTCGGATGACAGTTTTATTATCGGCACGCCGCCGCGTGAGAAGCTGTGGGCGGTGCAGACGCCGCAGGTTTTCAGATTTGATATAATAGAAGAGGCACACGCCAACGCCGATAAACACGCCACCGATGATGCGGCGCTGGTCGAAAAACTGGGATATACGGTAAAACTATATACCGGTTCATATAACAATATTAAGATTACCACCCCCGTAGACCTGTCACTGGCGGAAATTCTGGTAAAAGGAGGAACATAAAATGCGCGTTGGTATTGGTTATGATGTACACCGCTTGGCACCGGATTTAAAGCTGGTATTGGGAGGAGTGGAGATCCCCTCCAGGCAGGGGCTTATCGGCTGGAGCGATGCCGATGTTCTAACCCACGCTATCATGGATGCCCTGCTGGGGGCGGCCGCCCTGGGAGATATCGGCAAGCACTTCCCGCCCGGAGACCCGGAACTGAAAGGTATTTCCAGCATGGTTTTGCTGGGAAAAGTGGTAAAAATGCTCGGAGAAAAAGGCTACACAGTTGGAAATGTGGATGCCGTCGTGGTTGCCGAACAGCCCAAGCTAATGGGGCATATCGATAATATCAGGAAGAAACTGGCCGATGTTATGAAAGTGGATATAGATGCCGTCAGCGTCAAAGCCAGCACCTCGGAACAGCTCGGATTCGCCGGCAGGGAAGAGGGGATGGTTGCCTGGGCGGTAGCTACAATTAAAGAGGAGAATTAATGAAAATTTTCAGCACCCTGTCTGCCAAAAAAGAGCAATTCGTTCCGTCGGGCGATGAAGTAACGATGTACGTCTGCGGCGTCACCCCCTACTCTGATGCCCATATCGGGCATGCCATGAGCTATATCATCTTCGATGTCATCAGGCGTTATATCAAGTTTTCCGGGTATAAACTGAAATTCGTCCAGAACTTCACCGATATCGACGATAAAATCATCGACCGCGCCAATAAAAGGGGAATTTCAGCCTCCGAACTGGCAAATCAGTATTCCGACAGCTTTTTGGAAGATATGGATGCCCTTAACGTGGTCAGGGCGGATTTCTATCCGAGGGCTACCGGTGAAATAGATAAAATTATCGAGGTGGTAAAGGGGCTGATAGACAAAGGCTATGCCTACGAAGCCGGAGGCAGCGTCTATTTCAGGGTTACCAAGGTTTCTGATTACGGCAAGCTGGCGCACCGCACGCTGGATTCCATGATGGCGGGTGCGCGCATAGAAATCGAGCAGGATAAAGAGCACCCGATGGATTTTACACTCTGGAAGGCATCCAAACCGGGGGAACCTTCGTGGACAAGCCCCTGGGGAGAAGGACGTCCCGGCTGGCATATCGAGTGCAGCGCCATGTCTTTGAAATACTTGGGAGAAACGATAGATATTCACGGCGGCGGCAGCGACCTGATATTCCCGCACCACGAGAACGAAATCGTGCAATCGGAGAGCTTTACGGGGAAAAAACCGTTTGCCAAATACTGGATGCATAACGGGCTGTTGCAGTTCGGCGAAGACAAGATGAGCAAGTCGCTGGGAAACCTGATAACCATCAAGGATGCCTTAAAGGATTACGGGGCCGATACTATCAGGATATTCGTCTTGAACTCACATTACCGCAGCCCGCTGAAATACTCGCTTGAGGCTTTTCAGGCGGCGGAGAGCGGAGCCGAACGATTAAGGCGCACCGTTGAAAGGGAAGATAACGCCGCTAACAGCAATAACAGGCTCGACCCGGAGCCCTACCGCAAGATGTTCATTGAAGCGATGGATGACGATTTCAACTCCCCGCAGGCACTGGCCGCTTTGTTCGAGCTTGCCAGGGCCATCAACCAGGCGGCGGATGGCGGCAGCGACGTTGCCGAAGCCAAAAAGGTTATGCTGGATTTGGCGCAGAATGTTCTCGGATTGAAACTGGCTGCCGTTGGCTATGAAGACAACCCCGAAATCCAGAAGCTGATTGCGGAACGGCAGACCTACAGGAAAGAAAAAAACTGGAAGGAAGCCGATGCCGTGCGTGAAAAGCTGGCGGCGCTGGGTGTATCCGTCGAGGACACCCCGACCGGCGTCAAAATCACGCCGCTGAAGAAGAAGTAACCTTACTGTCTTTGCGAGGAGTCCCTCCACTTTGTCTTTCTGAGGCATAGACGAATGAATCTCACACAAATCAGAGAGGGACGACGAAGCAATATCTGAGATTATTTCTCTGCATTGTCATTCTGGATTTGTGAAGGATGAACGAAGTCCCGATGAATCGGGATTTCATTCCGGCAAGCCGGAATTCAAAATCCGGGGTGGGGGTATATAATAACGTCCTCATCCGTCATCCCGATAAAACGGGCTGACACCTTCCCCAAGGGGAAGGCAAAAAACGGCTTCCCTCGGGGGAAGCTGTCGAATGAAATGAGACTGATGAGGGAAAAATCAACATTGATAGCTAACCTTGATAAAAGGCCGTTATTTATGCTAAATTATGTAGGTTAAGGGCCCATAGTTCAGTTGGGAGAACGTTTGACTGGCAGTCAAAAGGTCGAGAGTTCGAGCCTCTCTGGGTCCACCAATAAGTAAGCCATTGAAGCACTTGAGTAACATCGAGGGCTTTTTATTTCTAAACTATCCTACGTCCAGCAGACTTAAAAGAGCGTATATACCAAATCCGGTTATTACTACACCCGAAATCCTGTTTACCCAAAGCATCCTTTCAATGGTAAATTTCTTTCTGAATATATCAACACCGCTGCTTAATAAGAGCCACCATAAAGCCGAGCCGGCAAAAACGCCGGCAATCAAAAGCGCTGCCGAGCCATAACTGCTGCTTAAATTCCCCAGCCCCAGTCCGGCAAAGATTGCCGTAAAAAAGAGAATCGTCTGCGGATTTGTAATCGTCAACAGGAAAGTGGATGCATACGCTTGAAAAATACTGAAATTAGCGCCCGTTTTCCCCTGTAAGGAGGATTTGGATATAAATGTCTTAACTCCCAAAAAACAAAGGAAAAGGCCCCCGATTAACTGGAGCCAGAATTGCCTGTCGATAAGAAAACCGGAAATAAAAGTAAGGCCGAAAGCGCCGATGCTGCCGTAAATCGCATCGGCAGTGGCAGCCCCCAGCCCGGAAACCAGCCCGTAGATACGGCCTCTTTCCAGTGTCCGCTTGATACAGAGTACGCAAATCGGGCCGACGGGAGCGGCAATCGAAAAGCCTATCACTATTCCCTTCATTAAGAATCCGACTTCCATTCGTCTGTCCCCTGCTGAATTTAGTTATATGAGTTAGATTATAATTTTTCGCCGGAGTTTTATCCAGAGGCAAATCTTGTTGATATGGCATATTTTTTACAGTTAGGGCTATAATTGAGATAATCATATTCTGAAATTATACGTCCCGAAGGATAATCTTATGAAAAAATTAAAATACAAGAAAATCGACGCCTTTACTTCCGGGGAGTCCCTGGGGAATCCGGCGGCGTGTCTGTTCATCGGAAAAGAGAAATTATCCGAAGACGAAATGCTCGCTATCGCAAAACAGCACAAGGGATTTGTCAGCGAAGTGGTTTTCTGTTCCGATTCCGAAACGGCAGACTGCAAACTCACCTACTATTCATCCGAGTGCAAGGTGGATTTCTGCGGGCACGGGACAATCGCTGCTATGTACGAAATATTAAAGGCCGATGAAAAGCTGTGTTCGAAAGCAGAGTTGGTAATCGATACGAATAAAAAAGGACAGCTGACCGTATATAACAGGATTGCGGAAGAAGATGCCGTTTATATAACCGCGCCGCAGGCACAGTATTTAACCGTTCCGGTTACTTTAGTAAATATTGCCATAGCTTTAAACATCCCTGCTACCGCTATTTCCGATAGTCTGCCAATCGATTTCATAGACGCCGGATTGAAGACTTTAATCGTCCCTCTGAATGATTACAAACTGGAAATTTCCCTCTTCCCGGATGAGAAAAAATTAAAAGAATTTTGTCTTGATAACGGCATCGATATTATCCTGATATTTTCAAAAGAGACGGCTAAGGAAGGTTTTATCGCCCATACCAGGGTATTCGCCCCCAAATTCGGATACCTGGAAGACCCGGCTACCGGCTCGGGAAACAGCGCTTTCGGCAATTATATGTTGAAAAACGGGCTGTGGGACGGCTCTCCGACAGCTATCGAGCAGGGCGGCAACGACCGCATATTTAATACAGTCAAATTGACCACTCACAATAAAGATATCCTTTTCGGCGGCAGGGCGACGTTACGAATCGATGGGGTTTATCTGCTATAGATAAAAAAGCTTCACTACTCAACAAAACAGTGGTATACTTCAAGCTATAGACAACATATTCCGCATATCAATTTCACCTTAAAAACAGGAGAAGATTGAAGTAAAATGAAATATTATGCCGTAAAAGCTGGTAAAACCCCCGGAATTTTTGACAATTGGTCTGATTGTAGTGAATCTGTTAAAGGGTTCACAAACGCTGATTTTAAGGCCTTCCCTAGTCGAGAAGAAGCAGAAGCATATTTAAACAATACTGATTTATGGGGAGATAAAATTAAAATAGATATAGATAACGGGTATATCGTTGCATTTTGTGACGGTAGCTATGACGATAACCTCAAACGATATTCATGGGGTGTACTCATAATAGACGATAGCTTGAAAGAATATGATATTTGCGGGTATAACAACAATCCAAAATATTTATCAGGTAAAAACGTTACGGGGGAAATACTTGGAGTTATAAATGCTCTAGATTGGGCAAATTCAAACGGCTACTCAAAGATAAAAATCTACCATGATTATGAAGGACTTGAAAAATGGGCAACAGGAAGTTGGAAAGTAGAAAGTGAAGTGGCCAAAATGTATGTTGCTATTTTAAATAAACATATTAGCACTATAAATATAGCATGGGAAAAAATAATAGGGCACAGCAATAATAAATTCAATGATAAAGCAGATGAATTAGCTCAACAAGCATTAATAAATAGAAAGGTACTCGTAGTGAAAGGCAAGAATTTATTTGCACTGCCATATTTTAAAGAGAGTGAATTACAAACAGTTTTAGATTTATTAATAGAAGAACATCCAAAAACTGAATATGAAAAAACCGATACAGATTCTAAGACAACTTATAGGTTGAAGTTAAATAATGATAAACTGACAATAACTTTATTCAAATCCGGCTATAAGAAAATATTAGTACAAGGAGCTAATTCATTATTACAACAAATTGTAATATCATTTATTTGCGAATTGGTTGAGATTGATGAAGTTGAACCAATTTTAAGCAAAGCTTATAGTGTCTCTATTAATCCCAAGGAAATATCTGATTACTTTAATGCAGCCTGTAACTGTTTCCCTACTGATTATCCAGAGAATATAAAAAAATTAATTAAACAATCTATTATTAACTTGAAATGCGCTATAGAGAGTGAAGAATATTCTCAATATGCTTTCCCAGCACTAAGAGCGCTTGAAGGTCATATGAAGTATATATTTAATAAAAACAATATTTTAGTAAAGAAGAGCTTTGATATGTTTGAACAAAATATAAAAAATACTTATGAATTAAAAGCTAACTGTAGCATTCATGATACAAGTATTAAAGCTAAACTTGAGAAATACTACAATTATTATCACGATAATAGACATTCAATTTGTCACTTTGGGGAATTTATTGGTGACACGGATACTACTAGAATGATTGAAACAAAAGATGATGCTGATGAAATAATTCAAAAGTGTATAGAATATATATGCGAATAATAAATATTTATGATATAGAGTAATTTATGAAGTACTACGAATTATATAAATTAGATAACGACCAATATAATTATTTTTTACTTTGCCTGACATATGAGAGCATTCTAAATTACTTAGACATTCTCGAAAATGATCCTATTTTGCAAAGTAGTAGAGGAAAATTATTGATTGACCAACTTTTAGTTGCAGGTAATGGCAAGAACAGATTTATTTCCTGCGATTATAGTATTGGCAAGATTATGCTCTCTACTGCAACAAACGTTAAGCCAGATATAAAATATAAAGATTTAACCATAAAGCTTCTGCAAAAGAATTTTGAATTATTAAAAAGTTCGATTTTATCAGATCGTCAACGCGATTTGGTAATGGATGGTATTAGCTTTTGAATGAAAATGATGACCTATTAAAAAAAGCTCAAGAACTTGAGAATAATAATTTATGGGACAAAGCTGCCCAACAGTATTGTAAAGTTCTTGTATATAATAGTTCTATAAAAATTCATGAAAAAGTAGCGTGGTGTTTTTCCAGAGCTGGTAAATATGCGCCAGCAATTGAACACTTAGAAGTATTAATACAAAAAGAACCCCAGAACGCACAATGGCCATATATGATGGGCTATCAATTTTACTGCCAGAATAATTGGACAAAAGCTACCGAGTGGTTTGAAAAAGCTCTTACTATAAACCCAGATTACTTTAAAGTAAAGTACCGTCTAGCTTACGCATATTTTAAATTAGCAGGTGACTATAAAAAACTCACAAAACATGAATATTGGAAAGCACTCAGTCATCTAGAGGATTGTCATAAACTATGGAGTAACTTCTCTGAAGACGAACAAAAGAAGGAAAAAAATATATATTTTGAAATTAATTTTCGACATGGGAAAATAATGATGGATTTGCCAGATAGAAGAACTGAGGCAATCCCTTTATTTCAAAAAGCGTTAGAGATTAAGCCAGATGATGAAAATAGCAAATATAATTTAGCAAAGACGTATTACCTTCTTGGTGAATATATAAGGGCAAAGCAATCAATGCCGGCAAGTAGCAATCATTTTATAATTATATTAAACGCACATATAGACGCAAAACTTGAAAATTATGCTTCGGCAATAAACCAAATAAAAAGTCTGCTGCAGAAAAGAGAAAAAGACTATTTATACAGCTTTCTCGCTGAAGTTTACTTGCTAACCAATGACTTGGATAACGCATATCATATGGCTGAAAAAGCAATTACGTTAGGGCGGAATAATCATAAGAATTACTATGTAGCTGCGAGAGTTTACTATAAATTCGGATTATTGTTAAAAGCAGTTTCAACGCTAGATGAAGCCATTCAACTAAAAGAAAAAAAGTATAATTCTGAATATATTGAATGTAAAAATTTAAGGGATGAAATTAATTCGAAAATTTCGCCAGGCTATTCAGATGATGTAGAACTAATTAAACGGCTAACCGATAATAATACAGCAAATACAAAACCTGCTCACAAAGGGACTATATGCAAGTATTTCCAACCAAAAGGATATGGATTTATTAATAGCAAAGGGAATGAAATATTCTTCCATATATCTAATTGTAAATTTAAAGATGTTAATATTGGAGATAAGGTTGTCTTTCTAACTGAAAAAACAATAAGAGGAATTAATGCCATAGATATTAAGAGAATATGATACCTTTGTTATAATTTGGCTTATTAATCTTATTAAAAATCCCCAAAACCTATTGACATGCGTTTCATCGTGCCATAGAATACAACTACAATCGAATATAAAAAAGGCTGTGAACGGGATTAGTAAATCCGACACGCAGGTTTCAGAGAGCCGGGTAAGGTGTGAGCCGGCGCCGACGGTCTGATTGAATGGACCCGGGAGCTGCGAACCGAAAGGTTCACTTCTAAAACCGAGTAGGTTTTGCCGCACAGGAAGTGTTAGCGCATCCTTGGATATCGGGTTATACATCACCTGATATCCTGGCAGAGATGACCGGATCATACGGTTCGGTTAAGAAGGGTGGTACCGCGGAAGTAACCTCCTGCCCCTTTAAGGG
>CAYNQR010000021.1:0-20487 GCA_964399425.1 uncultured Dehalococcoidales bacterium
TATAAAAGATGCATGTTCGTCGTCGATGACCGCAGTTGTTCCGACCTTTTACACGACGGCGATATCGATGCCGTGGTACGCAAGGCAATAAAGTTGGGACTGGAGCCTGTCAGGGCAATTCAACTGGCAACTATCAATACCGCTGAATACTTCGGATTAAAAAGACTGGGAGCTATCGCTCCGGGATATACGGCCAATTTCATAACGGTCAATAAACTGGAAGACCTGAATATAGACATGGTTTTTTATCGAGGGATGCAGGTCGCCAGCCAAAGAAAGGCGTTATTCGATATGAAGCCGTATGAGGTTAACCACCCGGTAAATTCAGTCAACATAAAACCGTTCAAGGCGACCGACCTGAAACTGAAAGCTAAAAGCGATACCAGCCTGGTAATCGAAATTGTTCCCGGGCAAATCGTTACTAAAAAGATAACGGAAAAGGTTCGGGTCAAAGACGGGTATATCTGCGCCGATACCGGAAAGGATATTTTAAACCTGATGGTGATGGAGAGACACCACGCCACAGGCAATATCGGCAAGGGGCTCATCAAAGGATTGGGGTTGAAGAAGGGGGCAATTGCTACTTCGGTAGGTCACGATTCTCATAATATCATCGCTGCCGGAACCAATGATGAGGATATTTATATCGCTATAAAAGAAATAGAGAGCTTGCAGGGCGGGTTAGCGGTAGTTGCTGACGGCAAGGTATTGGGCAGCCTGCAATTATCTATCGGCGGCTTGATGTCCGTAGAACCGCTGGAAACGGTATCTGATAAACTGCAGAACCTGAAAAGAATTGCTGCCGAAATGGGAGCAAAACTGCCTGATTCATTTGCCACTCTCTCTTTTGTGGCATTGCCTGTCATACCTGAACTCAGGCTAACGGATTTGGGGCTGGTAGACGTTACTCAATTCAGGATAGTGGAATAAACACTGCTTCAGTTTTTTCCATCCAAGTTTACAGGGCTGGTTTCAAAATCAAACCGTTGCGCCTGCATTTTGAAGATAACATATCGGGACGATCTTTAATGGTGGGCCACACCGTACAATAGATGGAACCTTTTCTATTAACTTCAAAATAAAAACTTAGGTTGAACAAAATTGTCTTTTATATAATTGATCCTACGACGGGGGCATGCTTATATATCTTTTACTTTTTTATATCAGTAACTTCTAGATTTCTATTGATGCAATTACTTAGTGTCTAAATACATAATGGTACAAACAGCTTCTTATAACATTAATTCTCGATATCCATACGTATCGTCTTCATATAATGTGGTAATAGAGAATTAAATTCCGGATATTAATCCACTCCTGAAAATCAGTTACCGGTTAAAAGAGTCTTTCAAAAATATCTTGACGAAAAAGAATGTTAATAAAATAATGATATGGTTAAATAAAGCAACTTCCTCCGGAATTTAATCATTTATGAGAATGACAAAGCTAGATATTGATACTGTAAGGAATGGTTTAAAACTGAGATAGAGAACATCTCAACGTGAAAGACATAATTGTCGGATAAAATTATTTAAACGTGCTGGATCTGACCAAGCTGAAGTTGACTTATTGAAACAACAGATACTGCATCGGATTCCAGTTTGATATATCACAATCGTCCCGACGAGCTTTAGATGTATATGAGAATCATTAAAATTTCGAATGAACAATTTTATCATCGGTATTTACATATATTGATACAAGGTATTCAAACTTATAGCTAGTACTATTTTAGACTTAGCCTAATACCTGGTGAAGACCTTCCCAAGACAGCTAGAAAATATACTGAACACTATCATATTATGATATTTTTTCTTTGATTGCCCCCTGATGGACTTTTTCAAATTGGTTATAATTTCTTGTTTGCCCGACTCGTTATCTTCTCTTCTTGAAGAATCCAAGGATTCCTGAATTCAAGTAGACACATGCCAGCGTGCTTTTTTCCAGCGATATAATTTTTCATCAGAAATACCATCCTGCCGTAAATCTCGAACACTGGAATACACGATTCAGCTTGTCGTACAGCAAAGGTAATATTTGGGGGCAGGTCAATCCTGCTTCAACTCAAAAGAACATACCCTTCCCCTGATAGAAACTCTAATAAAGTAAAACAATCTTCTTCTATCGTAGGCCATGTGGTACCATACCTACTGGATAGTTTATGGGCGATCTGTTCTACACTTGTTCTCCCGTCAATAACGGCAAGAATATCCACAATTTGCAGATTAACTTGGCAGAACTTTACAGAAACCGGATTAAAAATCATAAATGTTGCATTAGGGTACACCGTCAAATTTTTGTTATTAACAATATTACGCATATTGAACCTGAGCTTGCCTAATACTAGATTCGGCTCAGTTCTTGGAATTGAATCTACCGTGAGTCGTTTATTAGGTTGAATCTTTTTAAAGCTCTCCTCTGTTATTGAACTCAAGGAAGCTACACACTTTTCGAAATGGGATAGATATAGTAGTATATCCTCATTGTATAGGTTGAAAAACCTTTTACCGAAGTACTCCCTAAATAATCTATCCCGGTAAAAATCCTTCAACTCCAGTGCTTCACTGGATGTCAACCCGGAGGACAAGGTATAGCTATAAGTAGTGTTAAAATCGTCATCTGGACCAATATCAATACCACTAATACCATACCGCTCGGGGTACTTCATCGTCGGAGCCCCCTTAATAAGAATGAATTTGCCGATGTTAAAAGAGTGGATGATATTCTTGTTGGAGAGCAGAAAATCAATGGTTTCTTGAGCTTCTGCCCTGCTTTCAGTTGGAAAACCTAAAAGAATATGTAGATAGTTACAAATACCAGCGTCATAAACGTTTCTACAAACCTCGACAGCTATTTCTCTGGTGATTCCCTTTTCCATAATATTAAGGATACGATTACAACCCGATTCAAGGCCTAAATACAATAGTTTGAACCCGGCTTTGAACATTTTATTACAAAGTTCCGGTGTAAATTGATGCTCCAATCTAATATTTGTGGAGCACCTAACATTCATCCCCCTTCTAATAAGTTCCTCCGATAACTTGCTAGCTGAACTCGGAGATGTAGCTTCATCAGCGAAGGCGAAATGAGTTACCCCATGTTTTTGAGATAATTCTTGCATATCATCAACAACTTTGTTTGCATCCCGATTTTGATAACCCCATCGGTAATATATATTATTTGAGCAGAACGCACATTTACCCCAGTAACACCCCCGAGATGAAAGGATAGGTAGAACTGGTTCCGGGCTTAAATATGAATCAAGCGGCAGTCCATCGAAACAAGGGGTTGGTAGAGAATTCATATTTTCAGGTGGTAGAACCTCATTGGCGCGTACTTTACCATTGCTGTCAAGATAAACCAGGTTTGGGACATCTTCCAGCGTTTGGCCTTTAGAAATGTGCTCTACCAATTTCAATAACGGACGTTCCCCTTCGTAAAGCACAGCGCTATCGAAGAAGATATCGAATAGCTCCTTATATTTCATCAATACATCAGATAACAGTGTAATTACATGGCCGCCGGCCACTACATGAGCCTTTTTATAGTATGACTTTATCAGGCGTCCCAGGGTAAGTGACGGAATCCACTGGCTATCAACAGATATCGAAATACCGATTATATCCGGGTCTTGCTCAATTATAAAAGGAAGTAAATTTTTTTCATAAAGTTCCAAAAACGGATTTTCATCTCTGTTTTGTGTGAGTTTCTTAATATCAGCTAGCGTCCTCACCTTGGCCGTTATATTTCTATCATCGGACAGTGCATTAAAAGGCCATATCAAATCCTGCCCCGTTGGAAAACACCCTGCTGAAATGATAGCCTGGGCTTGAGCTATGAGATTTCTAGCGTTAGATACTGCATTCATATCATAGAAATCTTGCTTGCTCCTGAATACGCTCTTAGCTTTCTCGATTCTTTCGGCCACGTATGTGACACTGGACTTGGCTATATAGAGTTCACGATAGTGTTCTTGTTCTATACCGGAGGTCAATACGTCTTTTGAGTCTATGGCCTTGAATTTATCCTCCAACCGTTTCTTTATACCTTTAAGATAACCCTCTGAGAGTAGCAGGTCAAAGGATTCTATACTAAAGTCCTTCTGAACCACATCTATGCCGTTACTTTTCAAATAGGCGCTAAGTGATGGTAAACTTAAATATGGCCTATACGGCATCCACAATGGAGGGAAAATAAGAAGAACTTTCATAAGAGGATCACATGTCTTTTCATATTATATTACCTCGTTCTTCAAGAGTTACCGTTCAAATAATAACCTATTCCTGCTTTGTTTAATATGATTTCCGGTTTAGCGGGATCTTCTTCGATTTTTTGCCTCAATCGACGAATATAAACACGAATTGCATCCTTACATCCTGGATAGTCTTCTCCCCATAATACTTCAGATAACGCATCAAAGGTGACTACTTTCTCTTTATTTATAAAAAGATATGAAAGAATAGAACTTTCTGTGCTGGAAAGGTGTATCTTTTGGTTTTGAGAAAATAATTGATGACTGTAATGATCAAATTGCCATTTCCCGATTGTAAAACGGGATTTGGAATAAGTAACCCCTTGTTTTCTCAATAAAAGACGCAATCTGGCAAGAAATTCTATCTGCCCGAAGGGTTTAACTATGTATTCATGAGCTCCTGTTTCTAATGCTCTTACTATATCGTGTTCAGCCGAATGAACTGAGAGTATGAGAATAGGTACAAATGAAAACAGCCTGACTTGTTTTATTACCTCAAAGCCGCTTATATCTGGTAATCCTATATCAAGAATTACTGCGTCAGGATTATTTTCCTCAATTAATTCTACACCTTCGTTACCTAATCCCGTACTTATAATCTCAGCTTCCGGCCACCCCATATGTATGGTTAAAGAAACTGTTTCTATAATATCCAGATCGTCTTCAATAATAATAAACTTCATGATCTTATCCATTTACTTATTTAAGTTAAGATCCACAGGTATAGCAAAACTAAAAATGTTCCCCTTTCCATTATCATCTTCCGCCCATATCCTGCCACCATGTAATTCAACCAGCATTCGCGATAGAATTAAACCAAGTCCCAGTCCATCCCGTTGGGTATGGAAAGAGTGGTAAGGTTGAAAAATATCCTGCCTTTGTTCATCGGTTAAACTCGTACCAGTATTCTTTATGCTTACTACAATTTCATTCTTGTTATCAGTAGCACATAACTCTATTACCCCACCTTTGGGAGTGAATTTTGAGGCATTATTTAGGAGATTATTTAACACTTGCCATATGCGTTCTTCATCCCCCCTTATAACTGGTAATGATTCCGGAATATTACTGATAAAAGATTGGTGTTTTTTTTGGATATCAAGTTCCATATATTTACTGATATCTGCCAATAGAGATACGAAATTAATATTATTATGCTCTATTTTTAATAAACCCATCTCCCCCCTCGATAGATCCATCAACTCATCAATCCTTTTATTTAATTTATTGATTCCGTGTTTAATACTCTGTAAATGCTTATCTAACGATTCATCATTATTATAGTTAGTCAGTAGATATTCGCTCATACTTATTAACGGGGTTAAAGGTGTTTTCAATTCATGTACCAGCATACGTAGAAAGTCCGCTTTCTGTGCATCTTGTTCTTCAATTTTTTGCTGCGCTTGTATACGTTCAGCTATCTCTTTCTTCAAATTATTATTAATTTTTACCAAACCTATTGTACGTTCTTTTACTAGTTTTTCAAGATTTTCTTGATATTTTTCTATTTCAGCTTCCAGCCTCTTTCGTTCAGTTATATCTGTAATAATATATAATATTGCTTGTTTTTCACCAGATTCTTTGGTTATTAAATATGCGGAAACATCGACCCATAACTCTTTGTTTTTAGCTATCATAAAATGCTCTTTATGGGAGTAACCATTAGCAAGTGTCTTTTCTTGATGCGCTTGAATATGTGTTCTTGAAGGTTTCAGTAATTTTATTACATCAAATAATTTTTTACCTATTGCCTCATCAGATTTAATTCCATAGATTTTTTCGCTGCCTTCATTCCAACTCAGAATATTCGATTCCAAGTCGGTAATTACGATAGCTTCTTTTATAGCTTTAAAGGCAGCGCTTGAAAATCTTAATTGCTTTTCATTTTTTTTCTGCTCGGTTACATCTCTGTTAAAATGGAATATTATTCCTCCCATAATATCTAGAAATTTAGCGCTTACTGATATATCAATAACTTGGCCGTCTTTCCGTATGTGTTTTGTTTCCCAAAATCCCTCATAATTTCTTGGGTTTAATAAAGCTTTTCTGGTTCCTTTCAACTTTTGTTGTCTTGTAAGATTTCTATCACCAGGAAAACCGATATCACATAGATTCATAGAGAGTAACTCTTGACGGCTATAACCCGACATTTTACAATATGCATCATTTACATCTAGGATGCTGCCTTTAGTGTCTGTAATGAAAAAACCTTCAGTAGTATTATGAATGATATATTTATACCATTCATCTTCAATATAAGGTGGAATTATTTTATGTATTTTATCAGTAGTGAATAGATTAGAACACCCTTTTTCCTCAGATGGTTTCATTTTATTTGTTCCTTATAAGTTCATTACAGGCTAATATTAAAACATAATAAAGCAGAATAATGTTTTTAAAAAAATCATAAGCCGAATACCAGTATAAAGTTATTAAATTCTATGGCTATCTCAGTATTGAGCCAATAATTGTTTCTTATCCTATTAAGGTAAAAATCATCGTACGCAAAACAAAAAGAATTGATATCATATAATATTTTAAATATATCATTTTTATTCTATAATTTCACCAATACTCATGGCATAAGTTGATACTATATCTCCATTTTGCGGTTTGAATAGAAAATGAAACTGCTTTAAAGCACTTGGTTCTATATCCCTCAAGATAGTTACCTTTGTCCCTATTTTCTCTTTCATTGAGTCAAAGAAAGTAGCTATGAGAGCAGTATCCGTCGTTTCATTGCTTATGTTCTTAATAATTCCTCTGACTTCTTCTTCTCCATTATCGGTTGTTCTTATCTCGTGATGGCGAAGCTGGATCCTTTCGACATCTGCTAAGGTCATCCTGGCTATTCTGACATTGTAGCTCTTTACCCTCAGATCATGTTGCATACTTTTAATGGTAACGGCACGACTGGTGTCAGGTTTAAGCTCTAGCTCCTCACGCTTAAATGAATCCAATAAATTTCCTTCTATATCGTAAAACATACCCTCAAATAATATACGGGCAATTGTGGAATCGGAAACATTTCGTATGCAGAAATCAATGCCGGGCATGTCTCTATGGACTCTCCCGGTCATACCTCTATTAAGGTTATGCTTGAGTATTTTTATGCTTTCATTACCTGTTACAATTGGTTCCGGTGTCAGTATTATCCTGGCTACTTTAACACGATAGCTATTTACTTTAGCGCTCTCTGCGCCCGAATAATCAATTCGCAGGTTGCTGGTAGTGCCCGGTCTAAATTCGAACATCTTCTTTACCAGTATATCCAATATGTTCCCATCTACATCGTATAACTCAGCTTCAAAGAGAACGCTGCCAAGGGTAATATCCGATATGTTTTTTATGACCAAATCAATATATACTGCCCTTGTAGTACCATCATCATTTCTATATATCCCATGTTTTAGGATTGTAATTTTATCATCAGCTATTACTTCTTGCTCTGTTAGTTTCTGCATATTCTTCATCTCTTCCTTTTCTTCTCCTGCTACTAATATATCTTGTTCAGGGGTCTCCCAATCTTTACTTTCTCGTTCTTTAATTTCTTTAAAAGACAATTCTTATTTACTCCTTATATATTAAAGTTGATATTTAATGTGTATTTCTCGAATACTCGAGAAAGCATAAAGGATCATCACTTAGATAATCACCAGAATGTGAGTAAGCCCGCCCCCGGCAACCACCACATATATGCTTATACCGACAAGAACCGCATTTTTCTCCTGTGAGTCTTTCTCTGTCTCTCAAGCTTTGAAATACCTCCGATTCATACCAAATATTTCTTAGTGACTTTTCGTGTACGTTTCCACCGCTTATGGGTATGAACGGGCAAGGCCAAACCTCTCCATCAGGTTCTATGTAACACAGGCCGCTACCGGCTACGCAACCCTTGAAAACTGCTTTTGCTAACTTCATAGATAACCGTGAAGGTTTACGTCCGTTACGACTCAGCAGATATGCCCAGTACTGTGGGGAACAGGTAGGTTCTATTATTGCTCTATTGTATATTTGTTTTTCAGCTACTAAATCAGTAAATAATTTATATTCTTTTACTGAAAGCTCCATTTCTACTTCGCCCCTGCCTAAAGGCACCATTTGATACAGTAATACGATTTGAGCGTTTACTTCAGAAGCAAAATCAAGTAACTCAGGTATAGCTTCTCTATTCTCATTCATAACGGTCGTATTAATTTGCAGATTTAAACCGGCTTCCGCTGTAGCATAAACGGCCCGTTTTGATTTCTCAAATGAACCAGGGACATGAGTAATATTTTCATGAAGGGTTTTATTATTAGCATTTAGCCCAATTGCTATGTTAGCTACACCCATCTTTTTAAATTTCTTTGCTATATCTTTTGTTAGTAGAGTGCCATTTGTGGCGATTGATATCTCTAAACCAAGGTTTATTGCGTAATCTGCAAGTTCGAATATATCAGGTCGCAATAATGGTTCACCTCCACCCAAAGCTAACATACGGAATTCCTTTATTGAAGCAATTTCACCAATAAGTTTTTTACTTTCTTCCGTAGTTAATTCATTGGATAGGGCTTTACCTGAACTAGCATGACATTGCTCGCATTTTAGATTACAAGCATTAGTTGTTTCCCATACAGGATGAATGGGGAACCCTATACATCCCATACCTATTGCTCCAGATACCGTAGGCAATGTTTTTTTATACTGCAGTAGCCAATGAAAGAGTTGCTTCCATCCTATTAGATAACCATAATAAAATGCGGATACTGCTTGTCTCATCAATAAAGATGGCGGGTCATAGAAAGGTCTCGCTATTCTCATAAGTACTCCTATATACCCCTATACGATAAATTTTAACTACTGAGCTTAATGTAATAAATCAAAAAATGTTTTAAAGTATTCATATTAACTTTCAGTTACCTAGCATGTTTAACTTTTCCAGTGTTACCTTTCTAACAATATCCAAAACCGACTTAGAACTTAGTGTAGCCCCCGTTATGACATCTACTTCACCACCATTTTGCTTCAATTCTGCTTCTTTAATTTTTAAATCGATAAACTGGTTGAAATAGCTATCTTCAATTAATAAATCCCAGAAATCAGAGGTTTCGCCTTGGGAAACAACATATATATTTTTTATAGTTTCCTTATCCTCAAGCCCTACCAGGATTGTCATCAGAGCAGAAGGCTTACTAAAGAAACCTGTACCGGGGTAAGACATGCCCTCCGCATAAAAAACATAACCAATCTGGGATTTACTAGTATTATATACAGTGTATATTTCTTTTTCCCCATCATAGTTGTAATAACCTGCCTCGGGGAATACTTTATTAATTAATCCTATTGTTTCTAAATCGTTCTCCAATACGACAGAAGTGCAACTCGTAAAACCAATCATTAATATAGTTACGATCCCTACAATAACAATTCGAATTATAGGTAATAATTTTTTTATCAGGTTTATTCCCACACTTTGTTTCCTTAGGGTATGCAATAACCCGAGTAGGATATATAACTCATATTCAGGTATTAGGTGTATAAAACACCTAATACCTATACGTTCTATCAAGAAATATACTCAGCTTCCTGTTAAGTTCAATCAACTTTGCCCGTAATCTTATTGCGTAACAAGGCTAAAACAACTAACAGTGGTCCTACAGCACATGCTAGCCAATAAGGTAATAGCAGCTTTGTATGAGCCCAGCCCTCGGCAGGAGGGCCTCCCATTGAAACCCAAGTGTCTCCTACTAATTTCATATCATAGAAATCTCCGGTACGTATAGCGGCAATAACTGCAAAGCATACGACAAATACTATGTATGCAATGCCAACAATTCCGATTATGAATTGCGGCAACGAAAGCTTGAATCTCATTACATTCAAACTCTTATCCTTAACAAATAAACCAAATAGCAGCGCAGCAGTAGCCAAACCCAAGAAGGCCCACATAAGCGGGGCAAACCAAACTGGCATATAAGCATCCTTTACCAATCCGGATAACGCACCTAAACTCTCCTGCAAACCTTGAGGATTAATTCTTACTACATCCTTGCCTAAACCGTCTATACTGGCACTCCACCATGGTTGGAACCATATCCATACCATAAGGCCAGCAAGAGTAATTACTAATACACGGAATAACCAAACTCTAGCATTACTCATATTTAATTATTACTCCTATATTCTTTATTTGTATGGAGGGCAAGAAGCTTATTATAATAGGCACTTACCCTCCATATCAGACTAATACCTAACTTAAGGTTACATCATTTACGATAGAGCGATATCTCCCAGGTTAACGTCTTCTTCAGTGTTAATAGAATCTATTGTCATGGTTTTGCCGCCGGATTCTATCGTTAATGAGTAGTTGCCTACAGCTAAGCCTTCAAACCAGAAATCACCCAGCCCATCCGTAGTAGCAGTACCAGTGCCATCACCGCTTAAAGTACACGTGGCGCCTATAAACACCTCCTTGGCAACTGGGTCATATACTGTTCCAGCGATGAATCTCTTGGGTAGATTCTTATAATGTACTCTGGTAGTTAAACCATACTCAGGATTAAGAGTTTCTGCTCCGCTGGTATCAAGCTCGGATTCTTCCCCGAACTTTAAGGCTTGCGTTGCACAGATGTCGGCGCACCTTGTAGTTGTCCAGCTTCCGTCAGGCCTATCCAGCAGATGAGCGCAGCCGGTGCATTTCTGGGCTATATCGAGTGTTTCGTTGAAGTAGATCTTGCCATAAGGGCATGCACCGACACAACGCATGCATCCACTGCATTTCTTGGGGTCAATGATTACCAGTCCGTCATTCCGGATGTATATGGCATCACTCGGACAAGAATCAATACAAGGAGCACTTTCACAGTGCTGGCAGGGGACAAACGTAAAGGCTAATTTCACTTTGGGGACAGTACCCCTTATTTTTTCATCTAGCTTGCCCCAGAACTGACCTGTGTCCGGTTGCGGTTTGGCATATGGAGACCAATCATTGCCGCAGTGTTCATCTTTACAGGCAATCTGGCAGGCATGACATCCGGTACATCTCGAGATATCAACAACAAAGGCTTTCATTAATTATTACCTCCTTCGATCCAGCCGTCACTACGAAGCCCTGCAGCCGCATCATAGTCTTTGGCAAACGCTTCAGGATATTGTTCTCTCAATCCCTGCAGGTCGACCTTCTCGATTTCAACCAGATACCCGCTTACGGTTATACCGCAGGCATTCTTAGAAATACCCCCACCCGGACTCAACAGATTGGCCGAACCACCTCTATCCAGTTTTGTGGTTATCGGGTCTACCCTTGAACCGTGATCTAAAATAACTCCGCCAGCTATTGTTCTCTCGTTGACGGATACCGCAGCAAGCGTCGCTCCCCTATCATTGTAGATTTTAACTATATCTCCAGTTTTTAGACCTCTGGCGTCAGCATCAGCAGGATTAACCCAGAGCGGCTCGTACATATAGCCATCAGGGCCCTCTATCTTTGAAAATTCCCTTATCCAGGGAATATCATCGCACTGCGCATGAAGCCTCCATTTCGGCGTATTGCACACCATTAACAGAGGATAAAGCTCTCCTCTTTCGCCGTCACGAAACTCATCATGGAGGTAGCCTTCGGATTCAGGGCCTCCCGGTACCCAGTGCGGAACAGGCGGCCTCTCTATGTCATCAGGAAAACTCTCTAACAACCTAGAAGATTGTATCTCTATTTTACCTGAAGGCGTCGGCAGAGGGTTATTATCAGGATCATTGTAGAAACCCAGAAGATATGGTTTTACATTTACCCATTCTGGATTGGACCCGGCTGCAAAGTATTGTTTTTCTTTCAAATCTTCCCAGGTTATGTCATTCGCGACGCCGGAGTTCTCCCAGATAAACTTCATCCATTCCTGAACGGTCTTTCCGCCGGTGAATTCATCTTTGATACCCAACTTTTCGGCAATAGGTATCAATGCTTCATAATCGCTTTTGGAATCACCAACAGGCGGAATGCATTTTTCCATATATAGTAGTGTGTTATAGGCTCCCTGTTCATACTCCATATCGTCGTCTTCAAATGTGGATGTGGTCGGCAAAACAATATCTGAATACAGACAGTCGTTTTCCATCCAGGGATGCTGGGTAAGAATGAATTCCAGATTAGGGCTACGGAATGCATCGATTGCCTTGTGTCCGTGAACAGAGCATACTGTGTAACAAGGACCATCCGACCAGATCATGTGCATACCCGACATGCCCTCAGCCGCAGGATATGTGTACTTATTAAATTGCTCAAATACGGTCTCTATCAATTGTCCGCCGTACCAGGAAAAACTCGCTTCGTTGTGGATTGCTTCAGGAAGAAGAGTCGCGGGGATCCACTGCATAACCGGATCCACCGAGAAGGCTTCGGTCGGGAGCCTGCTGCGATAACCAGGTATAGTCGTGGCAGCTTTATCTCCAGCAGTATACCCTGGTTGGTGAGTTGCACCCGATGAATGTACCCCGGGTCTTCCCAATCCCTGCATCGCTAATAAAATTACATGCATCCTCTTAATTTCATGAGTGTACATTCCACGGCAATTACCGCCGCCGAGCATACCATACATTATCGAAGTTGCTTTAGAAGACCACTCTCTTGCCAGTGCTTTGATCGTCCACTCAGGTACTCCGCACAAAGGAGAAGCCCACGCCGGGGTCTTGGGAATGCCATCCTCGTCACCCATAACATAATCTTTCCATGCGTCAAAACCTACTGTATGAGTGTCGATATATTCCTTGTAATAGTCGTCTTCCGCTATCCAGGTGTAGGCTATAGCCAGCGCCAACGCGGCATCAGTGTTTGGCAGCACAGGAATCCACCTGTCGGCATGAACAGCACCTGAGGCATTCAAATCCGGAGAGATATATATCTGTTTTATTCCTACATCGGTATACCAGAACAATTCCAGGCTTGACAGCATTCCGCCACCCAGCCAATTCTTCGTTTCTGCGTCTCCACCCCAGATAAGAACTTGTTCACAATTTTCTGAAAGATCCACAAAATGTCCTTGCACAGGCTCAACACCGAATGGTTCAAAACCCCAAACGTGTTTGGCTCCCCAGTGGTCTCCTTCCCAGCTTATGGGGGTTTCCATGATATCGGTAAATTTACCCTTACCTATCCCCTCTTTGTCTGATAGCAAGTCCATCAACAAACCGTTAATCCCATGAGCAGGATGGATGGTCTTCGTTTGACCGTGAGCACCTCTCTTGAGTGCTACCGCTTCAGGGCCATACTTACTACGAATTCTTATAAGCTCATCAGCTATAATAGTGGCGGCTTCATCCCAGGTAATCCTTTTAAACTTGCTTACACCACGGTTCTGTGGATTCACATTAACTCCCCCAGGTTCCCAGTCAACTCGCTGCAACGGGTATTTAACCCTGTTAGGAGAATAGGCACGTTTCTTATAGGATACGTAGAGGGGATTCATCATCGAGCTCGGAGGAGCTTCAAATTTTTTCCCTCTGGCTTCGAATCCCCAAGGCTTCAAATCCGGATACGCCTCATCGTACCTGGTTGATGTGGTTCTAATGATCTTGTTATTTTTTACCCATACCTTACCGCTAAGTGTCGCGTGACCTATGTCGCTCAAACCGAATCCACGGAGAATAGTCGTTTCCGGTTCTTGCCACGGTTCCATAGATGTACCTGTACCCGTAGACGTTACCGTCTTGGTTTCAGTAACAGTTGCGCCATCTCCTATTGTGGTAGTTGAAGTAACTGTAGCAGTAGCTCCTTCACCAAGCGTGGTTGTAACCGTCTTGGTTTTCTCAATAGTGGTAGTGATTGTCTTTGCCTCACCGCTATCACAACCGGATAAGAGCCCAGCACCAATAGCACCACCGACGACTACCGTTCCAGCACCAACCAGGAAGTCTCTTCTGGAAACCTCTCCGGATTGTTTCGTTTCTTCAATTTCAGGTATTTTTTCTTGTTCCTTTTTCAATTCTTTCTCCTTTCATAGATTTAAACTAATTAATAACTATATGCTTAATAGGCACCACCTCCATTTATGATGAATTGCATATATTTTATCAGTCATGTAAGTTTATTTTTTTGTCTCTGGTTACTTTCCACTTGAATATCCCATTCCCTTCGCCTGATTATTGCCTTTATTTGGGCAACGAATATAGCTTGATTAAATGGTTTTGAAACATATTCATCGGCACCTGTTTCAAAAGCCCTTACTAATATGTCAGTATTTTTTCCATTATCCAAAAGGATTATCGGAATTGCATAATCCTCACGAATTAGTTTTACCAAATCCAAACCATTCATATCAGTCAAGTTTATGCCTAAAATTATTATGTCAGGACAATTGCCGTTTTTTATTATCTCCAAGCATTGTTGTCCGGAATTAGTAATTGATAAGTTCCAGTCAGGCTGATATGTATCGAGAGCCGAACGTATTGTTTCTGAATATGCATCATCACCTATAAGTATATTCATATAATTCACTCTGCGGTTTTTAACTGCCTATCAAATTAGTATCTATAGCTTAGCAGTTGATAATTACATAATGGATTACAACCGGTGGGCTTTTTAGAACAGTATTTTAATACTTGTGTTACTATCTAGTAATATCACGCTTTATAATCGAAAACTGCATGAATACTTTGAAGCAAAGTTTTAATATTAGAGAGGAAGGTACAAGCAAATTAGTAAAAAATATAAGGCTAGTTATATTTTTTATGATAGAGGAACAACCTAATAAATGATTGCACTATTTATACTTGATGTCATTTAGTACGTTACGTGATTATTTGAATTATTAATGACTACAATAATTTTCAAGAGTTACCGTTCAAATAATAACCTGTTCCTGCTTTATTTAATATGATTTCCGGTTTAGCAGGGTCTTCTTCGATTTTTTGCCTCAATCGACGAATATATACACGAATTGCATCCTTACACCCAGGATAGTCTTCTCCCCATAGCACTTCAGATAACGCATCAAAGGTGACTACTTTTTCTTTGTTTATATAAAGATATGAGAGAATAGAACTTTCTGTGCTTGATAGATGTATCTTTTTGTTTTGGGAAAACAATTGATGACTATAATGATCAAATTGCCATTTCCCGATTGTAAAACGGGACTTGGAATAATTAATCCCCTGTTTCCTCAATAACAATCGTAACCTGGCAAGAAATTCTATCTGCCCGAAAGGCTTAACTATGTATTCATGAGCTCCTGTTTCTAATGCTCTTACTATATCGTGTTCAGCCGAATGAACTGAGAGTATGAGAATAGGTACAAATGAAAACAGCCTGACTTGTTTTATTACCTCGAAACCGCTTATATCTGGTAATCCTATATCAAGAATTACTGCGTCAGGATTATTTCCATCTATTATTTCTACACCTTCGTTACCTAATCCCGTACTTATTATTTCAGCTTCCGGCCATCCCATATGTATGGTTAATGAGACTGTTTCTATAATATCCAAATCATCTTCAATTACAATAAACTTCATAATCTCGTCCTTTGATTTAAGTTAAAGTCCACAGGTATAGCAAAACTGAAAATGTTTCCCTTCCCATTATAATCTTCCGCCCATATCCTGCCTCCATGTAATTCAACCAGCATTCGCGATAATACTAAACCAAGCCCCAGCCCATCCCGTTGGGTATGGAAAGAACGATAGGGTTGAAAAATATCCCGCCTTTGTTCATCTGTTAAACTTGTACCGGTATTCTTTATGCTTACTACAATTTCATTCTTGTTATCTGTAGCACTTAACTCTATTATTCCGCCTTTGGGAGTGAATTTTGAGGCGTTATTCAGGAGATTATTTAACACCTGCCATATGCGTTCTTCATCTCCCTTTATAACCGGTAATGATTCCGGAATGTTACTGATAAAAGATTGGCGTTTTTTTTGAATGTCAAGTTCCATGTACTTACTTATATCTGCCAATAGAGACACGAAATTTATATTATTATGCTCTATTTCTAATAAACCCATCTCCCCTCTTGATAAATCCATCAGTTCATCAATTCTTTTATCTAATTTATTTACTCCCCTTCTAATAACTTGTAAATGCTGTTCTAACGATTCTTCATCAATATGGTTAGTAAGTAGATACTCGCTCATACTTATTAGCGGGGTCAAAGGGGTTTTCAATTCGTGCACCAGTATGTGTAAAAAATTGGTTCTCTGCGCGTCTTGTTCTTCAATTTTTTGTTGTGCTTGTATACGTTCAGTTATCTCTTTTTTTAAATCATTATTAATTTTTACTAATTCAATAGTACGTTCTTTTACCAGTTTTTCAAGATTTTTTTGGTACTTTTTTATCTCACATTCCAGCTTTTTCCGTTCAGTTATATCTCTACCAAAACAAAAAAATAACTTCCTATTATCATACACAATAAATCTTGTGTTTGTTTCAAAGATAACAACTTTTCCATTTTTACATATCACTTTCCCTTCGCTTGATAATTTCGTATCCCTCATTAATTTTATTTTCACTTCTTCCCATAAATCTGGGTGCTTTTTTAATTTGAGATCAAAATTAAAAATCGACATAGACAATAGTTGTTCACGATTATAACCCAATATATTACAAAACGTATCGTTAATATCTAATATATTACCGTTCTCATCTAAAACAAAGAATGCGTCTAGTGAATTATGAATAACAACTTTATACCAGTCATCATTTTTATAAACAAATTCTTCAGACGACATTTCCCGCTCAGATTTACTAAAAACAGAAGGAGTAGCAGAAGTATTTAACTTTAAATCAAACTCTGCTCTTTTCATTTTTCCTCTTCGTGAAATTTCCTCAAATGTGTTTCAATTTCCTACATTTTATAATAAATTAGTTTACTTTATAGGTCAATATACTAATACAAGGTGTTTTTCTCTGTTTTCTTAAAGTTATACCATCATACATAAAATGCGCATAACTTTGGAGTTTTATCTAACATTGCTATATTGCACAAATTGATGAAATGTTAAATTAGCCCACACAATCCATCATCCTCAATCGTCATCCCAAAAAGCCCACCACCGGCGCTGGTGCAAACGCCGCCCGAGGAAGTGCTCCAGGCCGGATCGATGCAGGACTGTCCTGTCGCCTCCACTTGAATCCTCGTCGATTAATGTAGAGGGGACATCGTCCCATTCAAACCCGCGTCTGCCGAAGGCGTCACGTTGTTCCCAGACGATGACTTTATCTCGCTCGATCTTCCAACCATTAGGGACATCGCCTTCGTTCCTGGCATGCGCCGTTGGTCTCAGTAAGTTATCCAGACGGGCTTTCACCCGATCATACCGTTTCTCTGCGTAGCTGAGCCAAGTTACGAGTTGGCACCAGTGAGGGGGTGAGCCATCTATAGAATCTGATATGATGCTGCTCAGTACACTTGAAGATAACGCCAACCAGTCTTCCGGTAGACGTTCGTCTTCGAGGCGGCCCATTACCTCTGTTAAGTACCGGCGGTATAGATGTCCTGTCAATCCTCGTCGCATCTCCTGTATTTTGGTCTGCAGTCGTTGGCGAAGCTCTTCATTTTGCGGGGGTAACGCCGTAGACGTGTATATCATGAGACTGCGTTTCACCACCTCGTCGGGGAATGACTGCGGCTCAGCGTTCATGGAAAGAATAAAGCCCGGATTCTCCCGAACGGGAGGCTGCATCTCGTCCTTGATAATGTCTCTACCGTGACGATTAAAAGCGGTCCGGCTAATATCGTCGAACACTACCGGAAACCTTTTGTATGCCTGCTGTAGCCCACGGAGCCTGGATGCGGTAAAACTCTGTTTGTCTATAGTGTGTGCGTAGCCGAACATAGAGGTCAACAACGTATCTACGAGGCAGGTCTTGCCGCAATTGGATTTGCCGAATATTATAGCAAACGAGGGAAACCGGATCACATCGCTATCCTGCAAAAGGGCAAGAGAGCGCATATCACAGATAAATGGTGAAAAATACAGCCAGGACATCAGGGTAAAGTAGTCACGCTGAAGACGCGGTACATTTCCCTCAAATGCGCCTTCGTAGTTCTTGAAATAGTCGATCAGGAGGGCTGCATCCATTCTGACTTCGTTGTTATTCCATTCCATGGTAAATGGCTTACCTGATAGAAGCGCCGAGCCGTTCACTCTGTCCAGTGAGAAATAACGATTGTCAGCCTCATCTGCGGATTTAACCAGGTGTATCCGGCTTATCTCCCTCTTTATTTCGGGTGTTATCCTCTGTTTGCCACTATGTATTGGAGGGAGAGCCGCAGCAATGCTGGTAGCTAACGCCGCTGCAACTTTTTCCACACGGGATATTTGTACCGGAGCTGTCAGTTCAGTTTCCTCGGATGAAGGAGATTCAATAACAAGAGTAGTCGATTTGTTGGACATCACCGGCGTTTCCGAGATTTCAATCTCAGCCACGGAAATCCTGCTATCAGGCAGTTGAATTTCATCGGTTGCGGCATCTCTTATTCGATCAAACATTCGGTTATAGTGACGCCATGCGTCCTCATCATCGTCGAATTTGACCAGTGTCTCTGGCTGTTTCCCTGAAAAAGCACGCTCTGAGAGGTTGGCAGAACCGATGATAACCCGGGTATGTCCGTTAGCTCTGGATAACAGATAGAGTTTTGCATGGGCGATGTATTTTTTAAGGACATAGAAATGCACTCGGCCAGCGTGCACTTTTTCCAGGATGTATATGTGCCGGTCGTCCTTCAGTCCCATTATCGCGGCACGAGTATCTCCGACGACAACCTTCTGGAACGACAGGATGTCCTTTATATCGCGCAATACTCCCTGATAGCCAAACATGCATTCAAAACTGGTGAATGAATATTTATCGAGCATTCTGACGATGGCGTTGGCGCTTGCGGAATAAGTTAGCACACGGAGGCTGTCATAGCCATCGAACAGTTCCCAATCGAACTTCTGCTCGCCCAGGAATCTGGCGTTCACTACGCGAAGTCCGGCACCATCATCCAGGCCGAGGCCAGATTGAACCTCCTGCAGATTGCCAGATTCCCCAAAGAGATCACTTGTTGTCATACTTCTTAAGACCACACCAGCGTTAAGTTTGTTGCATAATTCAACTACATTTTCTCAAGCCGACTCCCTCCAAGTCAAGCAGAGTGCCTTTCCTGTCTAATAAAGTGACGAAAATTGTCATGTTTTCCCTTTCTTTTAAGAAAACAAAATATTTTTTACACTCCCCTTCAAAACGTCCTTTATTGACTTTCCTATGTGATATAATCACTGTAGTACTTTGAAATTTTCCGACCCTCGGAGGTTATCTATTATGACCAAAACTGCATTGCGTGCCGTGCGTCTGATTCAAATACAACACCTGATATATAGAAATCCTCTTGGAATCACGGTTCACGAACTGGCTGAACTATGCGGAACAGGTCTCCGTACTATTCAACGTGACTTACTCATTCTACAAACAGAACTCAACTTCCCTGTTATCAAAAAAGGTTATGACCGCTATGGCCTGCCCGATGGATATTTTCTGCCTCCGATTTCCCTCTCTATATATGAAGCGGTGGGATTGTTTCTGGCAGCCCGCCTGGTAATCCGGCAAACAGATGAGCGCAACCCACACATAGAATCCGCTCTCGAACGACTATGTTCGATTCTGCCTCTATCTGTGGCCAAACAGTTGCAACAGGGTATCCAATACCTGAGTAACAAAAAGACTAATTCCGAATACTTACGAACATTCGAAAAAGCGGCAATTGCCTGGAGTACCCGGAGATGTCTGGAATTTAAATACCGTTCGCTCAAAAGCAGTAAAACAAAGGAATGGATAATCGCGCCCTATTTCATCGAAATCACCGGCACAAGCTATTCCACTTATGTACTGGGCAAGGTGATCAAGGGGGAACGCAAAGGGATCATTACCTTCAAACTCGACCGCATGAGCGAGGTTCGATTGCTGGAAGATAGTTTCGATATTCCCGATGGACTCAAGCTCGATGAATTATTGAGTTCCAGTTGGGGGGTGATGTGGGGAGAAGAAACAGCAGTTAGACTTAGATTCTCACCGCAGGTGACCCGAAGGGTAAAGGAATCGATATGGCATCCCTCACAGGTTATCGAAGACTTACCGGACGGCGGATGTATCATGACCGTCCGCGTCGGCAGTATGCTGGAGATGACGCCGTGGATTCGGGGGTGGGGGCCGGATGTTGAAGTTCTGGAGCCGGATAGTTTAAGAAACGAGTTCAAAGGATGGGCGAAGGAGTTGGACAGGAT
>CAYNQR010000022.1:0-19959 GCA_964399425.1 uncultured Dehalococcoidales bacterium
CTTTATCGAAAATATTCAAATAATGCAGACGCCAGAAATTGGGAGTCGATGTTCTCCTGTACGTGCCGAAGACAGAATATCCCTTCTGTAATAAAAAATCGGACAGATAAGCTCCGTCCTGACCTGTGATTCCCGTTATCAATGCCTTCTTCATACTATTCCTTCTGTAGCACATGGATTACGAATTTTATTGAATCGATAATCCCTCCTGTGTATATTTATATAGATTCTAGTATAATGCGGTTAAATCACAGTTGAATACAGGTTTAAAACTGGTTAAAATGAATTTTTTATGATATAAAGAGATTAAATTTTTTATAGGCAAAGAAATAATCTATAACCGAATTCCCTGATATAATTAAGAGGCAGCTATGACTAAGATACTGGTTATCGAAGACGAGCCCGATATCGCCGATTTTATTAAACGCGGGCTGTTGTTAAAAGGATTCGAGGTGTTAGTCGCCAATACAGGGCGTCAGGGACTGGAACTGGCGCAGGAAAGTAATCCCGACATGGTGATACTCGATTTAATGCTCCCCGATTCCGACGGAATCGATATCTGCCGTGAACTCAGAAAAAGCGGAGACACGGGCATTATTATCCTGACTGCCCGTAGCGTAGTCGGAGAACGTATCAGGGGACTCGAAGCCGGCGCCGACGATTATCTGCCGAAGCCGTTTGCATTCGAAGAACTACTGGCGCGTATCAAGGCTGTTATGAGAAGACGCTCCCCGGAAATCGAGGGAATAATACGCATCGGCGACCTTGTAATAGATACTGCTAAAAGACAGGCATTTAGAAAAGAGCGCGCTATAGAACTGACAACCAGGGAATTCGACCTTTTAAAACTGCTGGCAGAAAATAAAGGGAGACCTTTATCACGGGAATTTATCATCCAGCGCATATGGGGATACGAATTCGAAGGAGAAACAGACCCGGTTAAAGTTTATATCAAATTCCTCAGAAGAAAATTGAACTCTACAGATGAAGAAGACCTGATTCATTCTATACGCGGATTCGGTTACAGTATCGAGGAGTAATAAATGAGTTTGCGTTCCAGAATATTTCTATGGTATGCGCTGTCGATAACTGCCCTCATGATAGTCATAACCTTTACAGCCCAGCAGGTTATGATAAATAAATTGCGCACTACGATAGATGAAAGACTGGTCGAAATAAGCGAGATTGTAACCGAAGAAATTATTACAAACCCGATATCGAGCAAGGAAGAATACCAGTCGTTAATCAAACAATTAACCGAACACGAGCTCAGATTTTTACCTGCCGTAATCAGGATTAGTGATATCGAACGTAATATACTGGCAACATTCGGCGATATTACCGACCTGATGATACCTATTATGGACCGCCAGTTGTTACTCCCGCAAATCGAAGCGGGGCGTTTTGCGACTATAGAAACAAAAGGGTTCGACGCCATGCGCCTTTATACTGTAAGTATATATAATCCGGATACGCTGGAGTTTGTAATTATTATACAAACCGGCTATAGCCTGGCATCGATTTCAGCTGCCCAGGGTGAATTATGGGAATATACATCGATAGTGGCATTGTGCGGTATTATGGTTGCTCTTGTCATTGGATTACTAATCTTGAGACATGGATTGCAACCCCTCTATAAGATAATAAAACAGGTAGGAGATATCGGTACCAGAAATCTCGGCACCGGTATTAAAAAAGAAAAACGCCCGCCTGAATTACAGCAACTGGCAGATAACATAAACGATACGCTCCAGAGACTTGATAAAGCATTTAAAGCGAGAGAAATGTTCATTGCCGGAATTTCGCACGACCTGAAAACGCCGCTCACCGTGTTGCAGGGACAAATAGAAGTAATGCAAATGCAGCCGGAGTTGGATGACCAAACCGCCGACAGTATAGAGAGAATGTCGAAGGAAATACACAGACTCGTTCGCATGACCGACAATCTATTGCTTAATGCACAACTGGAAGCAATTCCTGGAATAACGTTCAGGAAAGTAGACCTGAAAGAACTGCTGGAGGATGTCGAGAGGGATATGCGTATACTATCAAAAGGTTTGGATTTCAGCATCTCAGCTTCGACATCTATTTTTGTGCCCGGGGATTATGATTTGTTGAAACCGATGCTGATTAATATTATAGATAATGCTTTTAAATATACACCGGAAAACGGCAGCGTAAAAATAAAACTGAAAAGCGAAGAGCAATTTGCAGTAATTACGGTAGAAGATACCGGTTCAGGAATATCCGAGAAATATATTTCCCGCGTAACCGAACCTTTTTATAAAATAAAGTCCGGTAACAAGCATGAAGGCGCCGGACTGGGCCTTGCCATCGTAAAACAAATAGTGGATGTACACAATGGCAGCTTAAAAATACAAAGCGTTGAAGGCAGAGGCACTACAGTCATTATTAATTTACCGCTTTTTATAAATGATACAGATTGAAACAAAGACGCATCGATAATTATTTAACCGTCTTTCAACTTGCGTTAAACCGATATTTAACTATCGGCTGTTATCATATAAATAAATCACGTTATATGTATAAATACATATAACGAACAACACATTAATATAAATAAAATATTATTAATAAAATCGTTAGTTTATATATAACTGTTTTAAGAAGTCTTAAAATGAATGTTACAGGTAATATCGAATTACAAAGAGACTCAAAAATAAACTTCGCAACGACGAGGATCATTATATGCGTTATTGCCTGCTCATTATTGCTTTTACTGGGCTGTAATAATGATAAATATCCGCTTTCGGAAACGTACACTTTTTCCTTTGAAAACGCTGAGGGATGGGTGAGAGGAGGTATTTCTCTGGATATGCCGCTCGTAGACTGGTCTATTGAAGTTTCGGATGATATCGCCAGCGACGGCGATTATTCGGTAATGTTATACCTTAACAATATTGTCGAAGAAGGCGCCGTCTGGATTGAACGCTATTTCAATCTCAAACCGAATTGCAGGTACAACATCCATCTCGAATACGATTTCGCCAGCGCAGATTGGTCGGAAGAGAATCTGTGGACTATTATAACCAGCGTTTTACCGGGTTCTTCGCAAATAAAGGCATCCTACCAGGAAGATACGCGTAACGGCGCCGCTGCCGGGGATGGTTTTGTCTGGCTCCATAAAAGTTACGATTTCATAGCCACAACATTTTCCAGCGGCGAACTATACGTAAACATCGGAGTTTTTGGTTTGCCTGAAACTGCCAGAACTTATTATATCGACAACATCAGTATCACATTTACCAGGTATGGTTAAACAAACCGCCGTATGGCATTGAACTGCCGATGTCGTTTATCTTAAAAAACCCGTTGCGGCAGATATACTGTCTTTCCTTAAATCGTAAACAGACCATCTAGCCCTGCTTCTTAAACAGGTGAAGCATGATATCGCCGACATTCGTTCCGGTATCTCCGGTAATTATCAGACTGCTGCCGACGGATTCAAAAAGGGTGTTGCTGTCATAGCGGCATATATACGACCCGATATCCAAAGAGTATTTCTGAATGTTTTGCACAATATCGTTATCCGCCATCGCTCCGGCAATGCCCGGCATATAATCCGAACCGTCCGTCCCCATACCGGCAATCAGCCATTCCCCAGTCAGATTACTTAAAATAGACAAGGATGCAGCAACATACTGCTGATTGCGTCCGCCGATGCCGCAATTTTGGGGCAGTACCGGAGTCGTTTCACCACCCATAATCAGGGCATCGTATTCTCCGTATTTCCCGTTTAATATTTCGAAGGATCTGTTTACTGCAACCGCCGTTGTTTCTCCTTTTTGTTGTGATGTGATGATAAAGGGATTGAATCCCAATTCCATAGCTTTCTGCTTCATCGCTTGAAGAGCCGGTTTGCTGTCGGCAATAATAAAGTTATCGCAGTTATCGAGGTGTTTCGGCGTTTCCGGAAGTTTGCCTTTCGCTCCGTTGCGAAGCAATGCGATTACATTCGACGGCAATTCATCAATAAGATTATATTTATCGAGAACCGCAAGAGCATCCTGATAAGTCGTAAAATCCGCATACGTCGGGCCGGATGCTATCGTCGAAAGGTCGTTGCCGATAACATCGGATATTATCAGTGTTATTACGCGGGCAGGCGCAAAAAAGCGTCCCAGCCAGCCCCCCTTTATGCATGACAGATGTTTGCGAACGGTATTTATTTCAGCGATTTCCGCTCCGCACGACAGCAGTTTAGCGGTAACGCATTGTTTATCGGCAAGCGTAATGCCTTCTGCCGGATAAGGCATCAGCGCCGAAGCGCCGCCCGATAGCAGGCAGATAACCGTATCGTATTCGTCGATTTTATGCTCTTCTTTCAAGGCGAGCATTTCTTTAACCGCCTGCTCTCCACGGCTATCGGGGATGGGATGCCCGGCTGAAACCACTTTAATCCTTCGGGTATTGAAATCCGGGCTTTTATCGATAACAAGACCATCGATAAGAATCGATTCCGGTAGAATTGTTTCGATGACTTCGCCCATTCTTCCGCTTGCTTTTCCGCCGCCGATAACGAAGATGCGCTTGCCCGGATTATAAAAGCGTCCGTTGACCGCCAACATACCATGACCCGCGTAATACGAAAGCGCTGACGGCAGGACATGGGACGGTAAAACCGCTCCGATTCCGCATTCCAGTATCTCTATAGCGTGCCGGCGCAGAGGCGTAAAACCGATTTCGGCGCTGTTTTTAATTATCATCGAGGCTACTTTAACAGATTACGAGCTTGTTAACAATAGGATTTTATTACCAAATATCTTTAATAAATTCAAGCTCTCCTTTTTTAAAGATATTTTCCCGATAGAGCGTGATTTCTTTTGACCACTACGAAGCTCTCAGCATGATAAAAAACGTAGGGACGACCAATGGTCGTCCGTATTTATGTTTCCGTATTTGGCGGACGGGCAATGCCCGTCCCTACGGAGTTAACTATTAAACTGTCATTCTGGAAGGAGCGAAGCGACTGAAGAATCTGAGGGGCTGGGCGTATAATATTACCCCTACCAGGATACTTCGTCCCGATAAAACGGAACTCCAGTATGACAAATAATAGATAACAATGATGATTGCAAAAGGACAATCCTTGACACAGGCGTCGGCTGCATTTACTATGTATCTATACAGATTACGTAAAAAATATCCTGATAAACAAAACGATGAACTATATTAAAAAACACGTACCTGAAATCATAGCCCTTGTCGGGGCTGTTTTCATTATCGCCTTCTTCATATGGGCTTTCAGTCAGCACGCAACTATCGGGCTTTTCCGCGTCAACGGATTCTTCAAAATGGTATTTATCGCATTCGGAATATTCGGATTCATACTCTTAATTCTCGGACTGGCTTATCTATGGATTAAAACAAGAAAAAATACCGCCGGAAATCTGTGGTTCTCCGTATTCATCATAATACTGGCGTTGCCGGCAATTATTATTCCCCCTGCAGCGTTTTCATATTTAAGCGGCATATTCTCTCCTGCATTCATAGATACGCCGCCGCAACTACTCCTGAGCGGTAATACCGGCGATTACGGCGTACCGGATATGGCTGTTTATTTTACCACCGGGGAGGCTGTATCAGGTTACACGCTAACATGGGGAGATGACAACGGAAATACCACGCTTGCAGAAGATAAAAAAACAAATCAGCACCTGTTTATCATGAGCGACCTGAAACCGGATACACAGTATTATTATCAGATTAATGATGGCGACAACATTTACTTTTCAACACCGTCAATCGACGGACAGCTGCGTTTTGCAGTAGCCTCCGATGCCCATTTCGGTTCGGCAAATTCACGGAACGACCTGACATCCTATATGCTGGCGGAAATTGCTGACCCCGATAACGGTTTCGATATGTTTTTCTTTATCGGCGACCTGGTCGAATACGGCTTCAACGACAACGAGTGGGACGAAGCTTTGCGCTCTCTCAATACAGCCACCTCTATTATTCCCACCGGTTATGCCGCCGGCAATCATGATACCCTCTTTTCCGGCTTGAATAATTACCTGAATTACTGCTCTCCGCAAGGAGTCGATTCGAATATAAAATCGCGCCTGTGGTACAGAATCGATATCGGCAACGTTCATTTTCTGGTGCTCGACGTGGAATGGAGCGCCGAAACTTATACCGGGGCTCAGGCTGAATGGCTGGAAGAACAGTTACAAGATATCCCACAAGACGATTGGACAATCGTTTTAAGCCACGGATTTTACTATTCTTCCGGTATCTACTCTCACGGATGGGAGTGGTATGACAACGAGGAGACCATCAATGCGATTACACCTCTATTCGATGAATATCAAGTCGACCTGGTATGTTCAGGACATATGCACATTACGGAGTTGCTGGAAGCAAACGGCGTGAAATACGCCGTCTGCGGCGCCTTCGGAGGGCTGCCAGATCCCGAGCGCACCTATACTTCCCCGGCTAGCGTCTGGTATGCCGACGGCCAATTCGCCTTTCTGGATATTGTTTTGGACGGAGACCGGTGCACGCTGACATTCCGTGACTATGATTTCGAAGCTATTTACGCTATAACGTTCGATAATAACAACTAGATTAATACACCGTTTTTGTCCATCCTGCTGATTGATTGTATAATCTGTTTCGTAAATACTTTTTCTTTGGAAGGAGAATAAGATGTACATCACCGATTTATCGAAAGTCGAGAAGATTATCCCCAGGATGGAAGGAGCAAAAAATATCTACAAACAGGTTCCCCTGTCGAAAAACGACGGCGCTCCCGCATTCTCTTTTCGTGTATTTACCATCGAACCGGGAGGAAACACCCCTTTCCACGAACATCCCTTCGAGCATATGAACTATGTAATCAAGGGGACGGGGCTACTGGTTACCCAAAACGGGGAGCATCACGTCAAGGAAGGGGACTTTGCTCTGGTTCTGCCGGGTGAAAAACACCAGTATAAAAATGCATCCGAAAACGATGATTTCGTGATGATTTGCGCTGTGCCCAAGGAATACGAATAGCATCGATTAACTTAAGTGATCGACTGCATAAAACATCTTCTCCATCCTTGAAAAAGTACTTTCTAATCGGGCTTTCGATTTCATATTCAGGCACGCCAGCCTTGACAGTCAATATCCTTAGTGATATTATTTCATTGAATTGACGTTCAATGAAAACAGTACTAGATAAACCAAATTCCAGAAAAACTCAAATGGAAAAGCGGAAGCTCCTTTTGATGGATACCGCTTTGTCGATGTTTGCCGAGGGTGGTTTTGCGAAAACTACGGTTAAAGATATCGCTACAAGCGTCGGCATATCGAACGGTCTTATGTATCACTACTTCCCGAGCAAAGAAAAGTTACTGGAAGCAGCAATTGAAAAGCACAGCTTTTTACCCCAGCTGAGAGAAATCTTAAAGGGGAGTGACGAACCCTGCCGCGAGGTCTTAAAAAAAATCGCCGTCAGGTTCTCGGATTTACTGAAGCAGGAAAATTACTCCATCAGGATACTGCTCCAGGAAGGACATTCCAATGCCGAAGTAAAAAAGGTCTGGGATAGTTTATCGAGCGAGGGTTCGTTGATATTGCAGCAGTATTTGTCATCCAGGATAGCCGCAGGGGAACTGAAGCAGCACAATACCGAGGTTACCGCCCGCTGCCTTTTTTCCATTTTATTTATGTTCAATTTTACAAAGGATATCTTTAAATCGAGTAATCTCAGCGACAACCAGTTCATAGAGGAATCCATAGACAGTATTTTAAACGGAATTCAGAATAATAATCATGCCTAGAGTTTTTTACGGTTTAATTAATATCACGATTCAGGGGAAGCGGATATGACCTGTAAAGTGGGGGTTCCCAGGGCGCTGCTCTACTATAAATATTTCCCGATGTGGAGAGCTTTTTTAGAAAAACTCGGCGCCGAAGTTGTCGTGTCCGAAAATACCAACCAGAAGCTGATTACACAGGGCGCTGCGCTGGTCGTCTCCGATACCTGTCTGCCAGTTAAGGTGTTTATCGGACATGTTCTTTCTTTAAGCGATAAATGCGACAGGCTGCTGATTCCGGTAGTACGCAGCACTGCCAAAAAGGTTTATAACTGTTCCAGATTTCTGGCTCTGCCCGACCTGGCTAAAGCGGTGGTACCCGGAGTTCCGCCGATACTGGAAATAGAGTTCGATTACAGCCGCGGCACAGGCTATTTATACCGGCAGATCTATTCCCTGGGTAAAAACTTTACGGCCAATCCGTTTAAGATTAAAAATGCAGCCGAATACGCCTGGGAAACGCATCGGCATTACCACGAGATTACGATTCAACAACACCTTACAAGGATAGAGGCTATCGATTTATTGCACACAGGTAAACCGGTCGAGATTAAAGGAAACAAAAATGACGGTTTGACTATCGGCATTGCCGGACATCCTTATGTATTGCACGATGAACAGGTCAGTCATAACCTTATAAAAAGGCTGCGTGCGGCAGGAATAACCGTTTTAACCCCCGAAATGGCGCCCGAAGCCCCCGATTCCAACGGCAACGGTCACACGCAATTTGCCGGACTGGCTAAAAATTACTGGGAATCCGAGGAAGACGTGGTGGGAGCCGGCGATTATTATACCCGTATCAAGGTCGACGGGATAATCGGTATCATGGCTTTTGCCTGCGGCCCGGATTCCATGATGATGAACCTGGTGCAGAGGCAGGCACGTTTGGCTAATATTCCCTTTATGTCATTGACTGTCGAAGAGCATACCGCGGAAGCAGGCGTCGTTACCAGGCTGGAAGCATTTTTAGATATGATATATAGAGCAAAGAGAAGGAAAGAACAATGCGTATAACCTTTCCGCATATCGGCAATGTCTATATAGCCGTTAAAGCCATGCTCGACCCGCTGGGAGTCGATTATGTGGTTCCTCCTAAATGCAATAAGAGAACCCTGTCGCTGGCTACCAAATATTCGCCGGAGGGTGTTTGCATTCCATTCAAACTCAATCTCGGCAACATGATTGAAGCCGTGGAACTGGGGGCAGACCACATCTTGAACGTAACCGGCCACGGCACCTGCCGCATGGGATACTATTTTAAAGTGCAGGAACAAATCCTGCGCGATATGGGTTATGACGTCAGGATGATGCTGACCGGATTGTCCGAGCACAAACTGAGAGGATTTTTAAACCTGCTCAGAAGCGTATCCAACAATGCGCCCTGGACTAAGGTTATTTCGTCTTTTGCTTTCGGAATAGCCAAGATGACGGCGCTGGACGATATAGAAATAATGGCCAATAACATGCGCGCCATCGAAAAGGTCAAGGGCACGGCTACACCGATTTATCGGAAAGGTTTGCAGGCTATCGACGACGCTTCGGATTACCGCTCACTGAAGCAAACGGTAAAAGAATACGGCGAAAAAATTAATGAAATAGAGGTAATCCCGGATTATAAACCGCTAAAAATACTGGTCGTCGGCGAGATATATGTGGTACTCGACCCGTATGCCAATATGGATGTCGAACTGGAACTGGGAAAACTGGGGGTGGTTACCAACCGCAGCCTTTATCTTTCGCGCTGGATTAAAAAGGGGTTGTTCTTCAATCCGCTGGGAATCGACCAGTGGCGCGATGTTCATAAAGCCGCCATGCCCTACCTCAAACGCGATATCGGCGGCGACGGTTGGGAAACGGTCGGCGAAAAGGTTATCAGCAGCGGGCATTACGACGGAATGGTACACCTGGCTCCCTTTACCTGCATGCCGGAGGGAACCGCCCAGTGTATAATGCCTTCTACAAAAGAGGATTTACCGGTGCTGGCAATTTACTGCGATGAACAAACCTCTAAAGCCGGAATGCTTACCAGGCTTGAGGCATTTACGGATATGATATCGATGAAAAAAGCGGCAAGTACAAACCGTTAACTGGAGGAGCAATGGGTAAAAAGGTATTTCTCGGAATAGATGTCGGTTCGGTAACCACAAAGTGCGCTTTAATGAGCGATGATATGCAACTGGTCGCTCATCGTTATATACCAACCAGCGGCAAACCGATTATTCAGATACAGAAATTAATGCGCGAAATAAATACCGAGATTCCGTCCGGCTGCGAAATCGGCGGCGCCGGAACCACCGGCAGCGCCCGCTACCTTGCCGGGGAAATCATCGGAGCGGATGTCATAAAAAACGAAATCACCGCGCATGCCGTAGCCGCCACGCACTTCTATCCCGACGTCAGGACTATTCTCGAAATCGGCGGACAGGACAGCAAGATTATCATTATACGCGACGGGATAGTAACCGATTTCGGTATGAATACCGTATGCGCCGCCGGTACCGGCAGCTTTTTAGACCATCAGGCTTTAAGACTGGGTATCAGCATTAATGAATTCGCGGCTGAAGCCATGAAGAGCAGGAATCCCGTTCGTATTGCCGGACGTTGTACCGTTTTTGCCGAATCCGATATGATTCACAAGCAGCAGATGGGGCACAGCACACCGGACATACTGTACGGATTGTGCCAGGCGCTGGTGCGTAATTACATCAATAACGTCGGACTGGGCAAGACCATCGAGAAACCGATTATTTTTCAGGGAGGAGTCGCCTTCAATCAGGCAATCGTCCGCGCTTTCGAAGAGGAATTACAGACTGAAATCATGGTACCCAAGCACCACGAAGTAATGGGAGCTATCGGCGCCGCCATCATTGCCTGGGAGAATTATAACGCTAGCGCTAAAAAGACGCATTTCAAGGGTTTTTCAATCAGCGATATCAGCTATGAAACATCTACCTTTACCTGCAAAGGCTGCCCCAATCAGTGCGAGATTGCGCAGCTCAAACTGGGAGACAAGGTATTAGCGCGCTGGGGCGGACGGTGTGAAAAATGGGAGTATATCTCCAACATTAAAGAAAGCCCGGAAGATGCAGCTGTTAGCGGATAAGATAATCCGTCGGGAAATTTAGAATATTGACAAAGCAGGGCTAAAAACCTGTAAATGATTAATCCCTTTTTACTGCACAATTGCCATCCTCCGGTTTTTCCCGATTCATATATACCTCAGTTAGAGGACGCATTATGTGCATCACTGTCCGGATTATATATCCGTACCCCGATTTATATCAAAATTATTATGTTTAAATAACGATTTTGTAAGTATTTTACCTACATTTTACTAGCACTACAGATTACAAATATGTTAGTATATTTATGTATCTTTCATTGTTTCTCCTTTTGTTATATTGATTGTTTTCCAGAGAGTTGCATTAAAAATGCCTGAACTTGATGGAAAGGTCATTGTTGTAACAGGAGCAGGTTCTGGCATGGGAAAAAGCATCACCATTCTTTTTGCCGGAGATGGAACCAACTCCATTAACGGCACGATAATAACAACAAAGGCCGGTTGGACATTGTATTAAAAATAATCGACAAATTCGATAAGATTAAGGGGGATGCGGAATATTTCGCATCCCCCTTTTCGTTTATTGCCATAATCGATAGCGATTTTAGCAGGCTAAGTAAACCTGTAAGCCGAGTTCTGTATTCCAGTAAACTGGAATGGTGACCATCTATCTAGACCTGACGTTACCGCCAGGCTCAAGCGACCAACCCGGGGACAGACCGGGCTTCTTTATCCCCCTATTCGGTCTTGCTCCGGATGGGGTTTGCACGGCCAGCCGGTCACCCGGCTGCCGGTGAGCTCTTACCTCACCATTTCACCCTTATCCCGGTTACCCGGGACGGTATGTTTCTGTTGCACTTTCCGTAGGGTTACCCCTCCTGGGTGTTACCCAGCATCCTGCCCGGAGGAGCTCGGACTTTCCTCCCCGATTACTCGGGGCGGTCACCCGGTTTACTTAGCCCAACTATACTCTAATATAGAAAGATGCATTAGTCAAACGGAACATAGTGTCATTGCGAAAACTCCAAAGGAGGATGAAGCAATCTTTACCAGTAAATATAGTCATGATTTTTCCGTATTATTAGTTTTCAGAAGAGGGTTTTATTTCATAAATTATTCAGGGCGGGGTAGTTAAAAAGCTTTGTGGAGATTTCTCATCATATTTCCATATATTTTAGCACCTATTCAAGATAATGTATTGACTTTATCTCATAAGATAGTATAATTGTGCTAGTCTAAGTACTATATTGAGTTATATCCCCTGTATGATACTAATCTCACAATATTAGCGAATATTTAAGGAGGCGGCAATGAAAAAACTCCTTATCTTGTCATTGTCGGTAATACTATGCTTTATAATGACGGGCTGTGAACCGGAAAAGGTTTACGTTAATCAAACGATATTATCAACGCAAACTGTAGTTTCTTATGCAACGATTACTAATATGACTACATCTACAGCGACAACAACTTTGCCAGCTATAACCGAGAAGACAACCAGTACAAAAACAGAGATAAGCACTCAATTAATATATACGACTAATCTAGTGACAAACACAGAAACAGCTATAACAACCAATACAAAGACAACCACGGTTACGAAGACAACAACTACTGCAATTACAACGACAACCACTATTATTCCTGGTTTTCCCTCAGCACCAATTCCAAAGTACGATGCTGGATATGGAGCAATATTAGGTAGAGTAATTTATACTAATGGTAATCCTGTGAATATGTATTACGTTGTCAGGTTTGCTGTCGGTTCTATAATTAGTTTCAATTCAACATATACTGACCAAAATGGTTATTATATTTTTAATAATGTTAATCCTGACCAATATGAGATATATGTATTCGAGACCGAACCCTCTGGTAGTATAAGTGGCCCTCCAAATGTCATTGTAACTGTTTCTGCAGGGCAAATAACTACAGTACAAAACATAATAGTATAAGTAACAGTAGTCTAATTTTAGAGTAAGGAGAACACAATGTCTCGTGTATTAGCGTCAACAGCCAGATGTCCCTACTGTTCTGGAAAACTACCTAAAGCACCTACGAGAGAACACCGTTGCCCTTCATGTAAACATATATTTTACATAGTGCGTGGTGAAGACAACTTAATATATGCAGCTACAGGAAACGAATTTGATACCAAGCAAACAAATACAATTGAATATAAACAATCCGTACAAGACTATTCAAAAACTCAGAGATATACTGAAAGAGTGACACCAATAAAGAATACAGGTATTACGATGGCATGGTCAGGTGCATTATTTGGATGGATTGGGCAAAGATTAGCTCCAAGTTTTGAAACGTTAATTATAATCACTACTATTGCTTTAATTCTATCACTAGTGGGTTGTTATCTATGGTCTGTAGGGAAAAGACGTTCTGGTTGGTTTTCTTTGTTCGGCATCTTAGCTCCAATTGGTTTTATAGTAATAGCTTCGCTACGTGATAAAAATGACTAGCTTCGACTACTAGGCATTTAACTACACATAGTTGATTATATTGAAATTATATACATGGAAAAGCAAGCATCGTAATAAGAGTTTGTACCATATAATTTTTACGTCCTATTCATTGTTCGTTCTTTAGGCATATTTAGTAGATTTTATCATAATAATTGTCGTATATGTATTGACATTGTAGCATTTTGGATTATAATCTAAGGAAAGTTATTCTGGATTATAATTACTCATGGATTTGTGATTTGGACATTATTTGCGCGAAGTGTGGGAAGCATTTATCCAGCATAGAAATGGCACGCGAACATAATTGTCATTGTAAAAGAGTTTTTAATAACCAAAAACTTAATCGGATTAATTCTTCAAGCTCTAAATTAACACAAGAAGAGTTAAACAATCTTCGTAAGGCATTCAGCCAAAAAGATACGGATAATTGTTCAAATAACATACCGAAAGATTCTTCCAAAATACATACTAATACAACATACAAGCACTCAAATTCTTATATAAAAACAAAATTACCAAGAAAAAGTTATAGCACTGACAGAATTAGGATACCTCAATGGCTATTAGCATTATCATTTATTTTCATTTTTATTATTATAGGATTAACTATAAATCTATTAATAGATAAGATCTTCCCCATTTTTTTATTACTTGGCTTTGCACTTATTTTTTCATTTGATAAATGGTTATTTTTTTACTTAAAATCCTCAAAGTTTTTTGGGATATTCTTTAGATTAATAATAAATATTTCATTATTATGTTTACTAATATTTCTAATCTGGTTTATATATGGCAATATATATAAGCAGAACGATATGTATATACTGATTAATATTGTAATTTTATTATTTGGAATAATTTTGTTTATATGGTTATCTAGAATTGTAATAAAAAACAGATGGCGAAAACCTAGTATGAAACTGACAACCTTTTTTCTTGTCATTGTTTTGGTATTCTTTCATTTTTGTAACATAACACCATTTTCAGATTATAGCCGAAACTTTTTTAATTATACACAACCCGGAATAGAAAATATTTTCTCGTCATTAAAATATGGATTAAATAACCTTTCAGCATGGTTATCTGGAACATCTGAAGAATCAATAGAAAAAAGAGTTCAAGCGTTATATGAAGTAACAAATCAAGAAAGAATTAAATACGGTTTGAAACCATTCACAACAAATCTTGTATTAGAACAATTAGCTCAACAACATGCTGAGGATATGTACAATAGAGCATCTGTAGACCATTCAGGCTTTAATAATCGTGCTAATATTGTACTTAACTCGGGATTTCGAACAGTAGCTGAAAATTGTGCTGGCGGAGGATATGAAGCCTCAAGCTTTATTAAAATGTGGATGAATTCTCCTGGGCACAGAGCTAATATTCTAGATCCAAGTCTTTCCCAGATAGGAGTTGGAATATGTGGTAAATATGCAGTACAAATTTTTGGTGGTTAATATAATTTATCAATAAATATAATCCTTCATAACACTATAAAATCATATAAGCATGGAAAGGCAAACGTCGTGACCTGTCGAACCATAGAAGTATCGATTATTAACCTCTGAACCGATTATCCGTATGCCTTATTCGCCAGGGCATCCGCTTCACTGTTTCGCTCGCGGGGAATATGCCTGACCTTAAAAGACTCAAAACGAGACGACAACTCTTTTACCTGTTGAAAAAGGGGTAACAGCGTGTCCTTTTTTACGCGGTATCTGCCGGTGAGCTGAAAAACCACAAGCTCGGAATCGGAATTCAATTCAACCTGCCTGGCTCCCAGTTTTATTGCCTGCTCGAGGGCAACTATTATTGCTTTGTATTCTGCCTGATTGTTGGTGGTAATACCGATTGCGCGGGAAATTGACTTTAACAGGTTCCCTTTTTCATCTTTAATGGTAACACCGATAGCTGCCTGCCCCGGATTCCCGCGTGATGCGCCGTCCGTATGAATAATTACTTTATTTATGGCTATAAACCGTCCTTAATCAAAATTAAGCCAGATAAAGGATGCGATGGCAACTGCTGCATTCGACTACCTGCCCGGTCCTTACCCTTTGCAGCTCAGCCGTTGACAGGGATATGCGGCAGCCGCAGCACATCCCCTGCTCTATTTTCGAGACTGCCAAACCCTTCTTTTCTTTAAGCTGGTTATAGTATTCAAGCATTTCAGGTACGATTCCGTCCGCTGTCGCTTCCCGCTTATCCTTGAGCCTTGCAATCTCTGTTTTCAAGCGCTGCGCTTCGCCAATCAGGGCGGCATGTTCATTGCGCCATTCCGATTCAATCGCCTTGAAACAAATTGCCTGTGCCGACTGCTCGGCTGTAACCGTCTCTATTTGAGCCATAACTTCCAGCGCCGCATCTTCCTGCTGTTTACGCTGGGATTCCATAATCTTTACTTCCTGTTGCAGATTGGTCAATTCTTTAGGATTATTGATGCGCCCGCTGTACAAATCATCGTTTGATTTTTTCAACTTCGCTTCTATGTCATCTATTGCCCAATCGATTTCCTGCTGCTTTTTCTTTAACTCTTCAAGATGGTTATAAATTGAAATCAATTTGGAGCGTGCCGCGCTTAGTTCTTCGTTTTCCCCCATCCTCTTGAGACACGTACCCAGGGTCTTTTTCAAAGACTCGATTTCGACTTCCACTTGCTGTAATTGATATAATGCCCCGACGTTACTCATGATATCTCCTATTTTATAGGGATATGCCGAATATATCAATCTTTATCGTTGCAAGCCGATATCAGAACGATTGATATGGAAAGCCCAATGCTAAAAAATAATCCCCATATACTCAAAAATACATGGGGATTGGGATTCTGAAAATTATCGTCTTCTAACCGGCATTTCCGTTAAGATAATCTACCGCCCACTGTACCAGTTCGTCCCCTGTCAAATCGGTTAAGAAATCGGGAGTGATACCGACACCCTCGATCATATTGCCGTTGGGAGTAAACCACCTGGCAGTGGTAAGATATAATCCGCCGCCGTTGGGAAGCGCAAACATGACATTGACGCTACCTTTGCCATAAGTGGTAGTTCCCGCTATCAATGCTCTGCCGTGGTCCTGCAATGCGCCCGATAATGCCTCGCTGGCGCTGGCGCTGTATCCGTTAACCAGTACCACCAGGGGCAGGTCGGTGGTAACCTCTTGCTTGTTGGCGTTATATTTAATTATCGTGCCGTCATTTTCTTTAACGGTAAGTATATTACCTTCGGAATAAAAACAGCTGGCAACGTTCAAAAGTGTATTCAACAATCCGCCAAGATTATTGCGCAGGTCCAGTACAATTCCGGTAGCCCCCGCATCAATACTGTTTTTCAATATCCTGCTGAACTCTTCATCTGTATCCTGAGAAAACTGGTCGATGATAATATAAGCGGTTGTTCCAATCATTCGATAATTCACGCTGGGAACATCTATTTCAGCCCGCGTAACAGATATGTCCCGCGGTTCCGAAGCTTCCTGAGGCAATATTTGCAGAGTAACCGTGGTGCCAACCTCTCCGCGCACCCTTAAAACCAATTCGGCAAACGACATCCCCTCTGTGGAAACCCCATCGACAGCCAGTATAGTATCCCCCGGTAGTAATCCTGCTTGTGCCGCAGGCGAATTGTCATATACCCTGATGATTATAAATTTGTCATCGACTTGAGATGCCAGCACCCCTATACCGCTATAACCGCCGACTCTGTTTTCTGCATCTTTTGCATATGCCTCCGGGTCAAAATAAGCCGAATGATTGTCATCAAGGTATTCAAGCATCCCTTCGATAGCATACTGGCTCAATAACTCGTAATCTATGACATTGTTCTCTACATAGTAAGCGCTGATTTTATTCCATGCTTCTTCGACACTGGCTAAATAAGGGTCTTCCGTCTGGGGGACATTCTCCTGCTCGAGACCCATATAATAACCGGTTTGAAAACACAGGCCCATAGCCAGCGCTATCGATAAACAGATTAATATTACTTTTATTTCTTTAGACATAGGGTTTACCTCTTATAAGTGAATGAAATCAGCCTCTATCCGCAGAATATAAGAAATATTCCGGATATGCGGTTTTATCATATTATGATACAACATAATCAGGAAATAAGTATAAAGGGGAAAATTGATTATCAGGGTATCTCGTCGAAAACTGCTGCAGGAGCAAAAACCACGCCTATCATGCTGGGACCGGGGTGCGCTCCGAGAGCTACTGAGATACTCCCTGTCGGAAGCCAGGCACATTTGAAGATTTTATCTATCGTATCCCGTAATACGGCGGCGCTTTCGGGATTAAAAGTATGCATTACCTGCACCCTCAAGGCGCTGCCCTGTTGATGTTGTTTGGCAATTAAATCGGCTACCCCCGCAATAGCACGCTCGAAGGTTATCGCCTGACCGAGTTGAATATAAGTACCCTTTTCCTTTTCCACCCCGATAAACGGTTTTATATTTAATACCGACGCTATCAAACCCTTTATATGGCTGATGCGTCCGCCGTGAATGAGATATTTCAACTCTTTTAAGGTATAAATGATTTCCGTAGCATCCCCGATACGCTTCAACAGGTCTAAGATCTTTTCCTTCGGCCAGCCTTTTTTAATCGCCCTGGCCGCCGCTTCCACCTGCCAGCCGGAAGCAACCGATAGAGTTTTGGTATCGACATGTGTAATATCGGCTTCAGGAACCATCCTGGCTGCCACCTGTGCCGCATTCAGAGTTCCGCTTAAACCGGAACTCATATGTATAGAGAGAATTTCAGGGTCTTCTGTTGCCAGATTTCGATAAAGATTAACGAAATCCCCCGGTGAAGGCTGTGAGGTTTTCGGCAGACCTTTACTGCTTGCCAGCAGCGGATAAAACTCCTCCGGTTTAATATCCACCCCATCGCGATAAGTTTTTCCGTCCAGTGTTATGTTAAGAGGAACCACATTAACCTTTAACTCTTTCAACTGTTCGGAAGACATTGAAACATCTGTGCCGCTATCTGTTACTATCTGCAAGTCATTTCTCCTTATTTTATTGACCGAATACAAATCTAAAAAGCGGAATGGAATTCAGGACGGGAAGCAACCGCTTATAAAACCGTTATCTGAAAGGCTTAAGAAATTTCGGCAACTATCACAAAATGTATAGAAGCGTCTTTTATAATTCGTTCTCATACTTCGCTATATTATGTTAATTCTAACATAGCATGCGATTGTCAACAAATATCTTCGCTGATATTGATTATTTTTATATTTCCGAAGCCTCAATTTTCAACGGTAATTTCAACAATGTTCTGACGTGCAATAACACCAGTCTCCCCACCCTTTTTCACGAAAACATGCATCAAACCCATTACCTCGTATTGCCCGTTCTCCAGAGCAGTAATATCCCATCCTACAGGGAAATTCCCCTGCTTGTCTTCGGATTCCCCTATTTTTATCCATGTTTCAGCGCCCTTTCTGCGATAATACCATGGATTGCTTATCTTAACTATAGGCCATAAAATCCCTAACTCCTCCAATTCCTTATCCAGCAGATCTTCATCCAAACTCTCTCGCAACTGTACGAACCCTGAATATTTCTCTATTGCCCCGGAAGGAACGATATAGTGAGGACCCCAATCATTAGCCATAATACACCTCCATTAGTTTATGTTAATAACCTGATACCAGGTATATCACCGTAACTATAACCTGTAAAAACACCAGGGGTTAAAAGGGATGAATCGATATTACAATCTTATACTTTAATAATATAGGTTAAGACCGGTTTTATCAAGAAAAAAGGAAAAAAGCAGGACTATGATAATCTGTCCGTATATATAGCACTGCATTGCAATAGCCACCGGCTGATATGTGACAAGTATCGAAATTATATATTGTCAGCCTCTTGGAAGATTTCACATATAATGTTACAGTGGTTCTTAATATAAAGGCGGCGTATACTTTAATTGTATTTAATTATTTGAGAGATGACAAACTCTTTAATAAATCTTTATAGCTACACATCCAGTAACTCGAAACCGGATCTTTTATCTTCGGCACGAACCGCTGTCGTTCCAAGTATCTCGTAGATGAATGCTTCTCCCACCAGCCACGTATTTACACCCGGTCTCAAACAACCCGTAGTTGTCTTTCCGGCTCTCCCCAGTGCGGCATGTATATGTACTACCGGTTTCCCGTTTTTATCGGGAGCAATCGATCCGGCGCCGACAACTTCATGCGCCCCGTCTAGCGGTAAAAGCATTGCTTCGGGAGGCATTTCATCAGATTTACGCGGGCCCACGACCACCTGCCCGCCTCCTATACCGCCGACCATTATTATCTGTCCGACCGAAATATTATTATCGCAGGCAAACTTCTCGATACACATGGGAAGCATATCCCCGTCTTCGAGCCTTAAAATAAATACCCTGCCGATTTTTCCTTCGGTTGCTTTCATATCTATCCTCCGATTTGTGTAGATAACTCTTTAAACTTTAGCAATATAGCATTTATATATCAAGTATAATTAAGCTTCCCGTAGCCTCTCTGTCAGGATATTATATAAATTAAACACAAAAGGGTGAGAAGATATAAATCCTCTCACCCCGGTAGATTTGAGT
>CAYNQR010000023.1:0-18237 GCA_964399425.1 uncultured Dehalococcoidales bacterium
GCCGACCTTAAGAGTCGTTTCTTCCGGTTCGAATGCCGGTAATACTGCGCCGCCGGTGCCGCCTGCGGTTGTTGTAACTGTCTGGGTAACTGTAATCGCGCCTGTTCCACCTACGGTGGAAGTAACTGTATTTGTAATTGTGGTAGCTGCCGCTGTTACGGTCGTCGGAACTGTCTTGGTGCTGGTTACTGTGGTAGTAACCGTATCGCCACCCTTGCAGCTGGAGAGCAGTCCGGCGCCGATGGCGCCGCCGACAACTACGGTTCCGGCGCCTACAAGGAAGTCTCTCCTCGTTACTTCGCCGGATTGCTTGGTCTCATCTACAGGTAACTTTTCTTTTTCTTCTTTCAATTCCTTCTCCTTTTATTGATTACTACTATGTAATAATAAATTGCTGAATAGGCACCACCTCCCTTTTTTAATGTTTATCCTGTGTTAATTAGCCATACAAATTACAGGTAACGTCTTAATTAACGAGCCGAAGAAAACGGTATTTAATAGCTGTTAATGTTCGAACCGGATATTATAATTCTTCACATAAAGAGAGGGACTCTGCATAAATTTCAACCGGAATTTACCAGCTTTTCTTTTTTTGCCTGCATATCCCATGCTCTTCTTCTTATTAAAGCTTTCAAGCGGGCAATGAATATCTTGTCGTTAAAAGGCTGAATAACATAATCGTTAGAGCCGGCATCGAAAGCCGCTATCATAGTTTTAACATCCCTTTCATGTGCCAGGACGATGATAGGCACATCGGAGTCGTCACGTATTTGCTTTATCAAATCCAAACCCGGCATATCGCACAACAGCATGCCCACCAAAATCGCATCAGGGCAGTCACCTTCTTTTAATAAACTTAAACACTGTTTGCCCGAATTACTTGCCGATATCTGCCAATCGGGCTTGAGCGAGCTTAACAGGGAACATATATTTTCGATAGTCTCATTATCGGTATCTGCAATAACTATTTTCATATGACTCATTAGATATAAACTGAAAATGCTACTCTATACTACAGATATCGTATTAATAGAAAATGGAAACGTTTTGAGTGAAATTGCAAAACATAGCATTTAATGTGAAAAAGATGTGAAAAAACGGTATAAATAATTGAAGCACACCGTATCGAAATCCGGTCGTTGAACAGTATGCGCGGCATGACCGTAATTACGGACGATATAACAGAAATAGTGGCATACTGGCAGAGGATATTTCCGATGAATGAACCGGAAATCAGCCACTCCTGATGCAGCAGTGACGATAAGCTAAATCTCGGCTGAATATAATCAGACCGTTAAGCCGGCAATGTCGATAAAATATTCAATATATATTATATGATGATAATATTAAATGCGTGCAATTTAGATTACAGTGTCGCTGTTGGTAAAATAATAACCCTGCCCGACTTTGGTTTTTATTAATTTAGGATGACGCGGGTCATCCTCGATTTTGCGGCGCAATCTCAGGATATAACTTCTGATATTCTCGTCGGAACTGTTATAATAATCGCCCCAGATTTTTTCCGCCAGGTGGGTGCTGGTTAAAACGATATCCTCATTTTTCATCAATTCATAGAGAATGAGACCTTCTGTTCTCGTAAGGTCGATTTCCTTATCGTTGTAAACCAGTTTGCTCATTGAAGGGGCAAACCGCAGGTTGCCCCTGGTAATCGGTTCGTATTCGTCGATTTTCTTGCTTTTTCTGAACAGTGATTTTAAACGGGCGAGAAACTCCAGCTGGCTGTAGGGTTTTACAACATATGTATCGGCGCCGATTTCATGGGCTTTGATAATATCTATTTCGCCCGACCTTACGGTGGAAATCATTATGGGAACATCCGAAAAACTGCGTATTTCCTTTAAAACTGTCAGACCGTCGATATCCGGCAGCCCCAGGTCGAGAACAATGGCATCCGGCGCTTCGGTCTCTGCCAGCAAGATGCCCTCTTCGCCTTTCGTAGTGTGAACTACGTTGAGCTCCGGCCAGCGAATTTTACATGCCAGCGTAAAAGTCTCCGCAATAGTCTTATCGTCTTCTATTATCAATACTTTCATTTCTCTTTCCCCTGTTGCGGCAGCGGAATCGTGAATGTAAAGGTGCTGCCTCTATTTCTTTTACTTTGAACGAATATCCTGCCGCCGTGAAGTTCTATTATATTTTTGGAGATTGTCAATCCCAGCCCCAATCCGTCGGCTTTGTTATGCGGCTTGGGATTCATATCGAAAATATGTTCCATCTGTGTCTTTGTCATCCCGCATCCGCTGTCCTGTACTGCCACGATTATTTCACCCTCACCTGTTCCGGCGGTCACATCGATTCTCCCGCCTGCAGGGGTGTATTTGATGCTATTGCTTAAAAGGTTCAAAATAACCTGGTGGATGCGGTCGCGGTCGCCAAGTATTTTAGGCAGTTTTTGCGGCATTTTCAGCGACAGCGCCAGCTTCTTTCGGTCGGTTTCGAGCGACATATATTTCACCGCATCCCTGATGACCCTGTTGATATCTACCAGTTTTAGTTCTACCTGCAACACGCCTCTCTCACTTTTTGCGATATCTCTCAACTCATCGACCCTTCTGTCCAGGTTTTTCGCCCCCTGATTGATTTGTATTGCCAGTTCCCTGAGCGGCCCTTTCGGCAATTCGACCGCCAGGATTTCAGAGGCTGCCTGAATGGGGGTTATCGGGGTCTTCAGTTCATGAACGACCGATTGAATGAATTTTGTCCTGTTATTGTTAAAATATATCAAACTGCGGTTAAGGTTCTCCAGTTCCACAGTCCTCTTCTTCACCAGTTGCTCCAGGTTAATATTGTACTGTTCCAGTTCTTTCTCCATTCTCTTGCGTTCACTGATATCTTTAATATAGGCGACAATAGCACTGCTGCCATTATAATTGGTATGGCCGCTGGTGAGCTCGATAGGTATCTCAACCCCGCTCTTGTTGATGATATACATCTCGAAATAATGCGGAATAACAGACCCGCCCATTTTCTTGCGGTGTCTTTCTATGGAGTTTTTAAGGTATTCCGGATGCAGGATGTCGAAAAAAGACTTTTCAAGCAACTCTTCTCTGTCATAACCGGTAATACGGCACCACTCATCGCTGACAAATGTCTGCAAGGCCTCCACTTTTTCCGTATCCTGGAGCATGACGACGGCTTCACCGACGCGGTCGCCAAGCTCTACCAGGGTACGGTACATATCTTCGGATTCTTTTAGCTGCTGGTATAACTGCTTCTGCATGGTAACGTCACGGTTGAAATGGAAGAATACCCCTCCCATGACGTTCATATATTTCAAACTGACCGAAATATCGATGATTCTGCCGTCTTTGCGACGGTGTTGTACCATTGAGAATTCGTTGGGCTTTGTTTCAAAGCCTATGAGGTTTTTGAATACAGCAATCATTTCCTGTTTGCCGTTGGGTGAATTCAGATACTTGACATCGAGGTCATATAAACCCATATTAAGCAACTCTTTACGGCTGTATCCCGACATATTACAAAAGGCGTCGTTCACATCCAGTATTCTTGTATTCATATCTGTAATGAAGAAGCCTTCTGTGGCTTTGTGAATGATATATTTATACCACTTATCCTTGATATCAGAGGGTATTTTCGAGTAATTTTTGGTACTATCGGGCAAGTTTTTTGGTGTATCTTTCGTTATTGAAGACAAATCCTGCTTCAACCGGTTTCCAGTTTTCTTTACTTTTATTCCATCCATACTAACACCTTCGTAAAGGATATCTCGGGATAATCGCAGTTGCTTTTTATTATAATAAACTACGATGCTCTTTAAATCAATAAATAAACCTGAAAAAATATTTTATTCGTCATTATTAATTATGTATAGAACGCTGTTGACAAAAGAATTCTGTTGTACTAGAGTATTAAATTGTAACTCCTTTTATTGATATTTACCCAGTTGTTCGACTATATTACAGGGTTTGATTGAGTCGGTTTCGGGTAATATCTCAAATTATCGAATTTTCCAACTTCACTTAACTCTGCTTAATATTAGCCACCCGGGTAATATCAATTAATAATTTGTTATCTTGCGTTTTCGCATTTTTATAAAATTGCAAAGCTTTTTAAAGGAGAGGAAGCTAAATGAAAGAATCCCATAACCAATTTGAAGAGTATAGAGATAAAATAGAGCGGCAAAGAGCAGAGATTCAAAAACGTATTATCGGGCTTTCGGGGTTGATAGAATCGCTGATGATCTGTTTCTATTCCCATGCAGAAAGAAAACTGAGTCCGCATCTGCTTATTGAAGGAAAAGTCGGAAAGGGAAAGTCCGCCACGCTGGATGCGTTTTCCAAGACGATATCGGGAGCTACCTTCAGCCGCATACAATTTACACCGGATTTGAAACCGATGGATATGGTAAGAATCGTGGAACAGCATCAGGACAGAACGCTGGAATTTCACAACGGTCCTCTTTTCTCCAACCTTGTGCTGGCGGATGAAATAAACCGCGCCCACGAAAAAACCCGCGCCGCTTTACTGGAAGCCATGGGCGAAAGACAGGTTACCATCGGCAAGACAAGCTATCCCCTTGATGAACCGTTCTTCGTTATGGCGAATGAGAACCCTGTCGATGTCGAAGGAACCTTCATGCTCGGTGCAGCGCAGCTGGACAGGTTTATGATGAAGATTTATTCGGAGTCACTCAGCGAAGAAGAAGAATTGACCATTGCCGATTCGCATCAGGAAAAAGACCCCACCATAAACAAGGTTATTTCAAAGGAAGAAGTACTCGAAATCAGGGAATTCATCAGGAAGAACATTATCGTCAGTCCTGAGATGAGGAAGGATATCATTCGTGTTATTCGTTATCTGAGGCCGGAGGGCGGGGTGGTTAATCCGGATGATTTCTATCTGCTGCCGGAAGGCGAACGCGGATACCTCTTCCTGGAAAGAGGCGCGAAAACCAGGGCTTTCCTGAAGGGAAGAAAATATGTCGATTTTTCGGATATTGCCACACTGGCTTTCCCGATATTGAATCACAGACTTGGCTTCCAGCATATCTCCAATGACAGGGAAAAAGTGAATAAAGCGCAGGAAATAATTGCCGCAGCGGTAGAAAAGGTATTGCAAGATGGGGCTAGAGGAATATAAACAATTCAGGCAAAGCAAGATACAACTTTCCACGCGCTTAAAGCTGACGAATATTTTTTCCGGCGAGTGGGAAAGCATATATAAGGGAGAAGGCATCGAATTTGCCGATATCCAGCCATACGAACCGGGAGACGACCTGCGCGACCTGGATTTGCTTACGTTGATACAAACCGGGGATGAAGAGGTTGTTCTGCGTGCTGTAGGGCGCCAGATGAAGATGTATATCCTGGTTGATATGTCGGGCTCGATGCGCCGTTTCAAGGACATGTTTTTCTCCTCTAAACCGGATATCCGTGATATTGCTATCGGGTTAATCGGTTTTTCCGCCTGCAATGTTTACAGTCCGATAGGATTATGCGCCTTCGATAAAGAAATAAGATGTTTCCTAAAGGCGAAATTCGGAGAGGAATGCTGTATAAAAATAATGAATACGGTGCTTGACGAAGACTATAAAGGGGCTTCCGTTGAGGCTGATATCCCCAAGGTGTTCTCTTACATTTTTGAAAACGTCAATAAACAAAACATGATATTCTTCATTTCGGATTTTAAAGACCCGGTATTCGAAGGGGATTTCAGCGATTTATTAAGGCCGGTAGCCAAAAAATTCGATTTCATTCCGATTATTATCAGAGACCCCATCGAAAAGGATGTTTCTTTAAAAGGAAGTATCAACGTTACTGTAAGGGATAGCGAAGGGGGTAAAGGCAAAGAGATATATCTTACCCCTGAAAAACTGAAGGAAATGCAGAAGGCCAGTGCCATGCATCTCGAGCACCTCGAATGGCATTTTAAAGAAGTGGGAATCGACCATGTTGTACTGGATTCCCCGTCGATAGATGATTGTTACAGGGTTCTTTCCAGCTTTTTTGAAGGCAGGAAAAGGATAAGAGTATAAAAACACCGACATAAAAAGGGAGTGTATCATGATAAAGAAAAAACTGTTCTGGATTATTGCAGGTTTGGTTGCGGTGGCTGTGGTCGTGCTGGTACTTGTATTACCGGATGCGAACAGCGTATCGTCAATTCAAACCAGGGCAGAGCCGCTGCCGCAGGGGAAAAATATTTTAGCCAGCGCCTGGCCCGAAAAACAGGGGGTCCAAAAGGGTGATGCTTTTTATTATGTGGTCGAAGTGGTTTATAATACCGATTATGTATCCGGAATCGATAAAATTAGCCTCGATGAAAATGTTAACTTAAACCCCTTTGAGATAAAAGGCATTACCGAGAGAACATTTAAACTGGATTCCAAAACAAGAGTGTATCAGCGCTTATACCTTGTTCAATTTGTCAGCGGGAATGTCGAACGCCTGTATGATTTCCCGTCGATTGTGGTAAAGTACAAGCTTAAATCGACTAACGGATATGCTGAAACACCCACTATGCCGGAATCCGTCTATGTCGCTCCCAGATTGCCTTCGAGCGGAGCGGTTATAATCAGCGGATTGAATGCCGGAACATATTCACTGCAACCTGTAGAAAGCAACATAAAGAAAGTAGGAGTGAATACCGCCTCATGGATTCTGTGGATTGTCGGCGGACTTTTACTGGTCTTTTTGGTTGTTAATCTGATTACCCGTGTAATTCCGCAGTGGAAAGAAGAGGAAAGACAGCAAAGAGGCAGGCATATGAGCGCGGTTCTGCGCGAAGTATACGGCTCTCTGCGTGACAACCTGTCCAACGGTGCCAAACCGGCAGTTCTGCTTCACCAGATAGACTATATACATAGGATTATTCTTTCACCTGAGCAAAGGGTCGGTTTGCTGCAGGAGCTCGACCTTGAAAAGGTGCCGTGCGAAATAAAGCCCACGGTTATCTCACTGTTCGAAAAATGTGCAAAATCGTACAAAAACGAGGAAATAACACAGCAGGAAGCCGAAGAAGCGGCAAAACAGCTTGAAGATGTATTGAAGTATTACTATGCAGAGGACATGGAGGAATGGACGGTTTAATCGAGTTTATTAACGCCTGTACTTTTGCTACTCCGCTTCCTTTCTGGATTGCCGGCGGGGCGATGCTTTTGCTCATTTTCTTACCGTGGATAAGAAAAAAGAGAGGGCTGGCATTAGACCTGCGCTACTGGAAAGATAAGGTCGAATTTAACAGTAAAAGATACTGGATAATGTCGTTGCCTGTGGTTATTATAACAATTCTGATGGCAGGCGTGCTTTCAGGACCCCAGGTTACGACAAAAACGGTAACCAATATTTACGGATATCCGGTAATGCTGGTGGTCGATATTTCCGGCAGTATGGGTATCGGCTACAGTTTCGATACGCCTTTCGGATATAGCTTTCAGATATTCAACAGCCTGACTTCTTTAAGAGGTGACATCAATTTCGGTCTGTTGATGTTTTCTGCCGACAAGTATATCGCCAGATATTTTGCAAATAAGGATGAGCTGTTCTATGACTCTCTCGATAACCTGAAGGAAATTCTGCAAATTTCCACGGGAACGCAAATCAGCGGCGCCATGCTGGTAGCCCATGATTTTATGACAAAACATATCGACGGCGAGGGAGCCATTATTCTCATCAGCGATATGGATACCAGTGCGCAGGAGTGGCAGAAAGTTATTTCCGAAATCAACAAAATGAAACTGGAAGGCATCAGGACTTATATGATTACCCCGTTTGATGCCGCAACCGTAGCCAGGATCGCAGCTTCGGGTGGTGGCATCGGCAGAACCGGGGGAATCGATATTACACAGGCAAGTAATTTATATATAGTTGCTATGAACGACACGGAAGGCATTCAAGAAATATGCCTTGATATTATGACAATGCAGATGTCCTTAATCAGGGAAGATGTGGGTAAATTAAAAGTAAGTTTAATACCCTATTTTATTATGCCGGCGCTGGGACTGTTGGGGCTTTGCCTTGTTCTCGGCGAAACCGGTTTACGCAAAATACCATAATGGAGGAAAAAAGATGAAGAAAGCGACAAGGAAAGAGACCAATTTGACGGGTAATATGGTTTCCTTTGTAAAAAAGGCATGGGTAAGCCTTTTATTAATTGTTATTGCCGTTGTGATGGTAGGTGTCGGCGTCTATTTTAATTCCAATTCTTATTGGGCGAACAAGACCGATGTCAGCCTGTTTAATGCCGGTATGGAAGCATATAGCGCCAGTGGTCAATTATTGCCTGCCAGCGGCGACCGTCTGGAAGAACAGGCTGTTATCAGGGCAGTGGCATATTTGCAGCAGGCATACTCAGAGAGTAACAATAAAAATCTGCGGGCTTTAGCTCAGTATAACACGGGGACTATCATGGGGTTCGAGGGTTTAAAAGTTCTTGATGCCAGCACTCCGCTGTTTGTCATTAAAGAGGCAATCGCTAAACTGGCGGAAGCAGTGCGACTCGACCCCGATAACGAAGCTGCCAAATATAATTTGGAACTTCTGGAAAAAGTACAGTCCATATTGGAGCCGGTCGGCGGAATTCCTGTAACTGAAACCGCGGTCGGTTCGCTGGGAGGTTTGTCGGGTTATTCTTCAGGTGTAATCTACAAGGGATATTAATCGGGCTTTTGAAAGAGGCGACTAATGATTTTTGAGAACCCTGATTTATTATGGTTGTTATTGGCATTGCCTGTGTTTCTCCTTATTTTGGGTGTTTGGGGGTGGAGAAGGAAAAGGGTAGTCGTTGCCATATTTCCTTCGGTTTTTAACAACTTATGGAAGAAACAATTGGAGAAATATATATTGGCAGGCGTGCTGATGGCATTGCTGGTATTTGCGCTGGCTTTACCAAAGGTGGCATACACCGCTCCACCGGTTGAACAAAAGAGCGGCGAGATTATTTTGCTTGTCGATGTCAGCGGTAGTATGGCAGCGCAACCCGAGCCGTATGCTTCTTCCAGGATGGATAGAACAAAACCGATTCTTCTGGATATAGTAGAGAGAATGGAAGAGTTGGGACAGGTAAAAATCGGACTCTGGGGTTTTACCAGTATAGCCAGGTCGCATGTGCCTATAATAGGGAAGGAAGACTATTCGTATCTTGCTGAAAGCATAAAAAAGGTGCTCGGTGTATATTCCGTCGCCGGTGGAAGCACCAGCCTGGGGAATCCGATATTGAATGCTATTACCAAGTTTTCGGAAGATGCCACCTCGAAAACTATAATCCTGGTCAGTGATGGAGACCCTTTCTACTGGGGAGTATCGAGAGTTACAGATGAGGAAAAAGAATCCATCGAAAATGCAATTACGGCTGCAATCGAGCAGGATGTCACCATAATAACCATCGGTGTCGGGGAAAGGGAGGGGGCAAAAATTCCTTTGTATGACAGCCAGGGAAATTTTACCGGAAATTATGCGCAAAAAGAAAAGGGAGTAGATTTTATTTTTTTCTACGACGGTGAACTATTAAGAGATATAGCTATGCGAACCAACGGCAAATATTACTATGAACAAAATCTGACCGGACTAATGGAATTTATCGAGAGCCAACTGGATACAGTATATATGGAGGAAATTCACGAAGAGCAGGAGTTATATCACTATGTTGCTCATTATTTCCTGATTGCCGCAATTCCATTCTGGCTGGTTTTTGCCAGGCGTCATCTGCTGGGCTAAAATGTTAATCGGGGGCGGTTAGTAAATGAAGAAAATCAGTATTCTATGTTTAATATTTATTATTTTACTTATAGTTTCTTTGAGCGGCTGCGGAGATAATAATACGAAGCCCACGACGACAGGAACGCAATCGACCGAAACTACTAATTCAGTTACCGAACCTGTTGAAATAGAAGCCGAGTATGAGTTATTGGACAATGAAACAAAAAGTCTTGTAGCTGTATTTGAGTTTAAAGTGGTTACTAAAGCCAAAGAAGTTACGCTAAGAGCGGTGTTGGCTTCAGTTAAAATTGCTGTCCCCCATATTACAGTTGTCGGCGAATTCTACGATGCTACCGGTGCAATGATTTATACCAATGATGCCAATTACAAACTGGATGCATCGCAAACTCACAGGTCGATTGATATTGCGATTCCATATTATACCGATAACCCCTCGATTGTTACCAAATGTAAATTAATTATATCGGCGCATGAATAACTTTATATCAGGATTTCGGATTTCAGTAATCCTGAACAGTACCCCGTCTGCCGGTCCGGGTATTTTTTTATTACTTGCAAAAACAGGAACCAATCGAGCAGATTATTTAAACAATCCATCCGATTAGTTTCGCGCAGGCATTTATTTCATCCTCGCTATTCCTGTTTTGATTGCATATAAAATAAGCCCCTATTAGTGCGGGGCTTATTTTGTCTATATAATAAGATTTTTATCAGTCCAATCTGAGCGCCTGATTGCTTAACTTTACCACGATGCGATTGGTTATAATCATAATTGCAGCGACTATGGCAATCAAAACAACCAGTTCCAATAATATCGAACCGAAACCCAGCCCGTTGATAGTTAAATCGACCACCGGTTTAATAACGTAGAAAGTCGGGAAGATATAACCAATCCATTGGGGTATCTGCGGAAACATATAGACTACGGCCGGTCCGAATAAAAGCAGCCCGCCGAATTTCCACAGGGCAAACAGGGTGTTCATATCCTTGATATATGCACCGGCAATCAGACCCAGCTGTGCCGCCATAATCGAACCCAGCGCCATCACCAGTATCAGCGAAAGGAAAGATGAATTGAATTGACCGCTGATTGCCAGTGTCAGCACTCCCATTACCAGCGCCAGAGCAGCTCCTATGGTGCCTTTGGCGGTAAATATCTCGCCGATGGTGGCCGGACTGACGCTCAACGCTTCCAGCGTACGTTTATTCTTTTCATTTATCAGGGAAGCAGCCGGCAGCATCATCCCGCCGAAGAAAAGGGCGGTGAGTACCACCAGCGGCAGCAGGCGGTCGTTCCAGGGAACACTGGATATGTCTCCGAGTGCAATCGTCTCGATATTAACCGGCAGTGTCGAGCCGCTTATCTTGTGAACTGCTTCATTAATTATAGTACCGATAATAACACGGTGTTTAATCATGCTTTCTCCCCAGGTATAAGCCTGTATTTCGGCATTACCGGATTGAATCATGTTATCAAAACCAGCGGGCAGTATAATCCCCATATCTATGGAGCCGTTTGCTGCCGCCGCTTTCAAATCGTCTTCATTGTTGTATACCTTAAGATTGATGCTGCTTGAAGACTGAAGCTGCCCTGCCATTTCGGAATCGCCTTTGTCCAGTAATCCCAGAGCGGCACGGTCGCTGAAAATGTTGCCGAATGCCAGATTGAAAAATAATGCCAGCAGAACCGGAATCACCAGCGACATCACCAGCACGATGTCCTTCGGCCCGTAAAAGACTTCGTTTTTTATCAGCGTACGGATGCGTTTGAAACTCATTGATAGCGCCTCCTTAAAGCAGCCATACCGGCAAATATGACAAATACAGTTATTCCTGTCAGAATCGCCAGGTTAACTCCGACATCGTTCCAGCCGGCTCCGTAATTAACGACACGGTTAACGGTATCCGTCAGGTAATAAGACGGGATTACCTTCGCCCAATCGGAAAGCAGACCGGGCATGACATTTCCGAATCCCGGAATCAGCAGAATGATAAATATCAGCATTCCCCAGCCGGTGACCGCCATCACATCGCGCGAGAGCGATGCCAGCAGGAAGCCGAGACCGACCACAAATATACTGCCCAATAGCAGCGTCGTCAGCATTATCAGCGGCTGATGGTCGAAGCCGTTTGCCAGAAGCAGGAAGAGCACAGCCTGAAGCATAGCCAGCCCGACACCCAGTATGCCTTTCGCCATAAACAGGTCGGAAGTGCGCATCGGCGTTACGAAGAGCGCGCGAGCCGTTCCCCGTTCGATTTCCACACTGATTAAACTTGCCAGTGTCAGTATTTCCGTAAGCAGTATCACAACTGCCAGCAGGGGTAGCATACGTTCTCTCAGGGGTATCTGAGCACCGGCCATATCCGGTCCCATTACTTCCTGCGAGATATTGTAATTAATTGATTGACCTGTTTGCATATATGCCAGTTCCGCAATCAGGGCAACGATGGCATCTTTTATCTCCGGTGCGGTCGATGCAGAATAATACACCTTGATATCAGGTATCCCCCCGGATTGCCAGATGTTAAGCAGATTATCAGGTATGGTAATGCCGACATGGTAATGCCCGTCCAGTACCGACTGCTTTAGCAAATCCACATCGCTGAAATACTCGATATCGAAACCTTCTCCACCTGTTAACTGAGAGAACAATTCAGAGTTGGCGCTTTCATAAATCGCCAGGTTTAATTCTTCTTTTACTTCCGAAGGCATCAGGAAGTATATAACTATATAAAATATAAGGCCGACAATTGTTATCAGCATATAAAAGCGGTTGCTCATAAAAAGAGAGAAGTCTTTTTTAAGCAGCGCCTTAACAATACGGAAGTTCATTCGGTCAACCTCCGTCCGGTAACTTTTATAAAGATGTCTTCCAGAGTGGCTTCCTCGCTGTGAATGGTGATTACCTTTTCAGTTTTGAACAGTTTTTCGACTGCCTGCGCCGTATCAGGTGCGTCCATGTCGATTTCCCTTTTTTCGATTGTGCCGCCGTTCGAGGACACCTCTGCTATCAGCGAACGCTTGCCGTATTTTTGTTTTAAATTGCGCGGGCTGTCGAGGGCTTCGATTTTACCCTGGTTCATGAAGGCCACACGGTCGCACAGCTTATCCGCTTCCCACATATCGTGCGTGGTGAGAAAAATGGTCGCTCCGCGGTCTCTTTCTTCAAGAATGATATTGTCGATTGCCTCTGAAGATACCGGGTCTAACCCGGAAGTCGGTTCGTCCATGAAGATAATCTGCGGTCTGTTTACCAGCGAGCGGGCAATCATCAATCTCTGTTTCATGCCCTTGGAATAGCCGGAGACTTTATCCTTCTCTCGCCCGGCAAGTCCCACCCTCTCAAGCAGCGCATAACCGTCGAAATTATCGACGTTGAACAATGCAGCGAATAGATTGAGGTTGGCAATGGCGCTCATTTGCTCATAGAGGTTGGTCTGTTCGAAGCAAACACCGATCTGCGACTGTACTTTGTCGGGATTCTTGATTACATCATAGCCGAGCAGGACGGCTTTACCGGCATACGGGCGCAGTTGACCGGTCAGCATCTTGACTGTAGTGGTTTTGCCGGCTCCGTTTGGTCCTAAAAAACCGAGGATTTCTCCGGCCTTGACATCGAAATTGATGTGGTCGACTGCCAGCAGGTTGCCGTAACGGAACGCCAGGTTTTCGACGATAATCGATTTTTGCATTGTATATTACTTTCCTCCCTTTTTGAACAGGTCTATTTCCTTTTTTAAGAACCCGTAAAACATGATATGCGTAATCTGTTGCATGAGTTCGATTTTGTCTAAATAATTTTTCCAGATTTCTTTATTGGCGGCCGTTCCCGCTTTTATCGTATCCAGATATAACAGCAGGGCTTCATTGTCAAGCGATTCGTCTATATACCCCTCTTTTTTACCATCATCCAGCATCTTTAACCACAGAGGTCGGATTTCATTTATATAGACCTCATCAATATAGGGCGCGATCGATTCATCCTGGCTTATAATTTTCTCCAGGATTTCGCTGTTCAAACTGGAGGTCATATCCATTTTGCCGCTGATGACACCCATTACCTTTTGAGGGAAGGGGATATCGGAGTAGAAGAGTTTACGATTACGCTCGATATTGTCTTCGAACAATAGCTTAATCACTTCGTAAACCAGCTTTTCACGGGTACCGAAATTGTTATAGACGGTGGTAGGGGACACTTTTGCCTCTTTGGCAATAGCTTCGATGCTGACCTTTTTGATATCGTGGGTATTACTGAAGAGCGTTAAAGCCGCATCCAGAATCCGCTGTTTTTTATCCTTGTTATCGAAATTTATCATTGTAGTAATATAGTATATTGCTACATAACTACAATTGTCAATAGTGATACGAAAAATAATTACTAAGTTTGCGCATTGAGAGGTATTTTTGCTAAACTAGTATTTACGCGGGCCGTTAGCTCAGTTGGTAGAGCACCTGACTTTTAATCAGGGTGTCACAGGTTCGAGACCTGTACGGCCTACGTTCAGCCCCCTCTGGTTTTGATAACATTTTGATAACGGATTGCTCTTCATCAGGTCTAAGGCATTAGATTAATCCTGTTTGCCACTGCTTATATACGCTCATGTTATAAAAAAGTTATATATTTCCCCTGTTTTGTCATATTGTTATAATGCCGATGCTGTATATTCTTTCTGGGAAATACGCATCTTATGAGACTAAAAATATAAAATGGAGGAAAGTATGAGAAAATTAGGAATAGCCTTATGTATTTTAGCAGTCCTGTTATTGCTCACCATCTCTGGCTGTAAAGCCGAACCGGTAACCATCACTGTAAATACTACCACAACCTTAACTCAATCCACTACCATAACCCAGACAATGGCATCCATGGTAACAGTAACCTCTATGGTAACATCGACAATTACAAGTACCCAGACAGCGGCATCTACAACGACTCCGGCAACGACCACCACCTTTACAACCACTGCTACATCGGGAGCAGCGCTTGCCACATCATCGGATGGAAAGTTGCAGATAGTATCGGCGGCAATGGAAAAAACTACGATTGCCATGTATCAGGTGATAGGGCAGGTATTAAATGTGAGCAATCAAGTCCTCAACGCCCGTATAACTGTCGAATTCATCGGTAGCTCGGGTACGGTAGCCCAGACAAGCTATACCACGACAGCAGATATACAACCCGGACAACAAAAGACTTTTACTGTGAGCAGCCTGGATACATTCGATACTTATAGCGGGTTCAATATTTCGGTAGAAGTCTGGCAATAGTTTAGCTGATGCTATAGAAGAAAAATTAACTGATACAACTGAATATCATATATATCAATGAGGGGAGACCATATAAAGACTATCTTTTACAGTTTCCCCTTTGTGTTTATATCAGGATGATATTTTATAAATTGATTTCATTAAGTTTATAGTTTATGATAACTATAACTACTTTCGTATAAGACCCGGAGCAGGTACAGGATGGAAGAAAAGAAACCGAAAAAAGTAACTTATCGCATTAAAGACCAGTGGTATAAATATATGATTCAGAATGCCACCGAGGGCTTTTTTATTACCGACATGCAATCCAATATTCTGGATGTAAATGATGCCTTCTGTCATATGTCGGGATATAGCCGGGAAGAACTTTTAACCATGGGTCTGTACGATCTTGATGTAAGGCTGCTGGCTTTGCACGATGGGAAAGAACAAATAAACAGAGAGATGGAGTCTTGGAGAAATAGAGAGGCAAAACCGAATCATTTCATTGAAGTAAAACACAGGCGCAAAGACGGACAGGTTATCGATATTTCTGTCAGTTTGAAGTATGTCGATGTTATGAATGGTATATTATTTCATTTCAACAGGGATATTACTGAAAACAAGAGGATAGAAAAAGAAATCAAGATGTATCAAACCCAGCTTGAAACACTGGTAAGGGAAAAAACCGTCAAGCTGGAAGAGGAAATAGAGCAGCACAAGAAAACCGAAGCAAAACTGAAGAAACTATATCAGAGCGAACGTAAACTGACTCAGAAAATCCGTGAGCAGATGGAACAAAGGTTATGGTACTCGCGGGCGCTGGCACATGAATTAAAAACCCCGCTGACCCCGTTAATGGCAACCATCGATTTAATGTTGTCTGGTAATCTGGAAGAACCGATAGCGAGCTATGCTAAAAATATCGAATCGGGCGCCAAAGACCTTTACCAGAGGGTCAACGATTTACTGGATATCGCCAAAGGTGAAGTCAACCTGCTTACATTGAAGTTGTGTAAAGTCGATTTAAATGACTTGTTCAAAGATATAGCCGATTATGAAATGCCCTTAATCATAGCAGATAATTTAACTCTCGAAGTGGATATACCACGTACACTCCCGAAGACCTATGCCGATGAACAACGCCTGCGGCAGGTGATCTTGAATCTGGTGGATAATGCAGTTAAGTACGTCTCAAGGGGAGGAAAGATAAAAGTATCGGCTGTCGAGGAAAACGGATTTATTGTCACTTCAATTTCCGACAGCGGACGTGGAATTTCCGCAGATGACAGGAAATATCTATTTCAGCCCTATGTCAGATTGTATAAAAAGAAGAATAACAAATCGGGTTTGGGGTTAGGGCTTTCTTTAGCAAAAATGCTGGTAGAATTACATGGCGGTAAAATCTGGCTGGAAGAAAAAGACGGGTATAGCAGTACCTTTAAGTTTTCCATTCCGGTAAAAAATAAAAAAAGCGAGTGTACTGATGAAAATACTGATAATCGAAGATGATTCCAAGATAATCGAATCCATCCGCTTCGTTTTTCAAGTCGGTTGGCCCGAAGTAAAAGTTATTTCTACCAGGCACGGGGAAGAAGGACTGGAAATGGTTGAGAAGGAATCTCCCCAACTGGTTATCCTTGACCTCGGGTTACCGGATATCGAAGGATTCGAAGTACTCAAGCAAATCCGTCTCTTTTCCAACATTCCGGTCGTTATATTAACTGTAAGCGGAGAAGAAGAAAATATTATAAAGGGATTGGAATTGGGAGCCGACGAATATATTACAAAGCCCTTTAAACCCCTTGAATTGATTGCCAGGGTTAAAAAAGCCTTGAAAAGCCATCTTTTATCCAAATCCGGCGCGGAAATGAGTCTTGATTACGGCAACCTGCGTATTTTTGTTTCCGAACAAAAAGTGCAGATAGATAACAGGACGATTAAACTTACCAGTACCGAATCGCTTATTTTAAAGTATCTGGCATCCAATGCAGGTATGGCTGTGCCCAATGATGCTCTGGCTGAACATATCTGGGGTAACACCTATCCCGATTGCAGTAAAGCGATAAGAGTGTACATACGACAGCTGCGTAAAAAATTGGAAAAGGATGCCGATAATCCGCAATTGATTATTACCCGCCCCGGTATCGGCTACATGTTAATCAAACCTTCATAAACCATTGAAAGCATTTCCTGAGATGTTCTCCTTGAGACATTAGATTCGTAGTATTAATCTGTTCCGTAATTTGACTTATATATTGCATTCTTCGGTAAAGTTAACTCGATACTTCTGTCCAAAAAGGCTGCGAGAACTTCATCCCTTGACCTCAAGGACTGAGATTTAAATTAAATACGTTGCCTTTAATCATTTCTTTAATAACCCGCCTATCGCACACCAGCCGTTTCATTTCATAACGTTGTTATCTATTGAACGTATATGTCGCTTCCTCATAAATACGAAAAAGAGATAAATAATTCTTTAGGCATATAAAAATATTGTAATCTCCAGGTTTTAATCTCTAATACAATAATTATTTATTTTAATGCTTATCCAAATCTCTCGGTGTTACTCTTTTATATAATCGATTAGTTGTATTTTCGAGTTTTATTTTCCGGCAGGATTTTCAAATTATATCTTGTGTATTTGTGCCTCGCTCCGGGCTTTGCCGGATAAAGGGATTATTTCATGGCGTATCTTAGAGAGTGTTTGCAATGAGAATACTGGTTGCGGATGCGAATTCCGAGTTATCCGAACATATTCGCCTTGTTATGAACAGGCTGCAGCCGGATTGGGAAGTTGTTTTTACAGATTCCGGCCAACAGTGTCTGAATATGCTTCGTAACGGGCATAAACAGGATATCTTACTTGTAGGAATACGGCTTTATGACATGTCGGGATTCGAACTGATAAAACACATCCGCGACGATTCCGATATCCCGATAGTCCTGTTATCCGACGACCATGATATCGAAGTGCTGGTAAAGGCTTTTGAAACCGGAGCTAACGATTATGTGGTAGAACCTTATCACGACGGCGTTTTTATAGCCCGTTTAAAGGCGCTGGTTAGAAGGAGGGATTGGGATATCCTGAAAATAGAAAATGAAATAGCGAGTTCGATTCTCGGAGGGGATTAAGGGTTAAATATTTTTGAAATATATCCTTAATCCTTTTTTAAAATAAAATAAGAAAATTTTCCAAAAAATTGAAAAGATTAGATTTAAGGAAAGGGAGGTGATGCCTATTCAGCAATTTATTATTACATAGTAGTAATCAATAAAAGGAGAAGGAAT
>CAYNQR010000024.1:0-16395 GCA_964399425.1 uncultured Dehalococcoidales bacterium
AAGCAAAGAGGGCTTCGTCGGCGTACATATTGCCGATTCCGGCAATCAGGCACTGGTCCAATAATACAGATTTAATCGGGGATTTGCGTCCGTTGAGCAGTCCGGTCAACGTCTGTGCTGTAAAATTATCACTAAGCGGCTCCACTCCCAGTTTTCCCAGCACACACGCACAGTCTTTTATCAATTGCATCTTGCCGAACTTGCGCGGGTCGTTGAAATAGATTTCGCTGCCGTTATCCAGGTGAATGATAGCGCGGGTGTGGGGTGGGGGATTATTTTTACCCAGCATCAGCGAACCGCTCATGCGCATATGCATTATAAGCTTATAGCCGCTTTCGAGCTCGAATATCAGGTATTTGCCGCGCCGGTCCATTCCGCTTATCTTCTGCCCCCTGATAATCAGGTCGAATTCCTCTTTGGAGGGATACTGCAGAGTTCGCTCCCATAGAAGCGTGACGCTCTTGATAATTCGTCCGGTAACATGCGGTTCGAGGTCGTTTTTTATGGTTTCGACTTCAGGAAGCTCAGGCATTTAATTTCTCTTTTCATGACGTATTTATATGAGATTATAGCAGGAACAAGTACCAGCGTGCCGATTATCAGGCTGGATATGATGTCGCTCAACCAATGCTGCTGTAAATAGAGGCGTGAAAAGCCCATCAACGGTATCGACAATCCGGCTAAGGTCTGTAGCAGAATACGCCATGTCTTGTTTTTTACGAGTTGCGGCAGAAAGTAAATTATAAGTCCCATTAAAATAGAGGTATATATGGTATGCCCGCTGGGGAAGCTGTTTTCCAAACCATCTTCCAGCGGTCTCGGTCTGTCTATAAGAAACTTTAAAATATAGCTGATAACGACACCGGCATAAGGTACGCCAACGATAAACAATGCTTCAATTTTCTTTTTAAAAAGCCAGAATACCAGTCCGGCAAGCAGGCTGGCGATGATGCAGTAGGGAAAAGCCCCGGGATATGAGACAACCTGCATAGTCGAATCGAGAAAAGGGGTTTGTATTCCGTTTATCCAAGCATTTATCGCCGTATCACCCGGGAAATTCATGCCTGAGATAACAGCGATAATGATAAAAACCAGCAGGAAGAGCAGCATGAAATAAGCGATGCGGTAGATGCTCAAGGGTTACTCCATTTGACCCCAGCTTTTGCCGCTCTTGGTGTCCACTTTTAAAGGTATACTGAGTTCGATGGCTTGCGACATTACCTTTACAGCCAGATTGCGCATCTCATTCATCTCATCCTCGGGAACTTCGAAAATAAGTTCGTCGTGCACCTGCAAAAGCAGCGCACTTTTCAGTCCGAGCATTGCCATTTCCTTATCCAGCTTGACCATGGCTACTTTTATGATATCGGCGGAGGTGCCCTGAACCGGCATATTGATGGCCATGCGCTCGGCGGCTTCGCGCAGGTTGCGGTTGGATGAATTGACCTCAGGTATCAAACGTCTTCTGCCCAGAATCGTCTGCACATAGCCCAGCTGGTGCGCCTGTTTTTTAGTTTCTTCCATGTACTCTTTCACACGCGGGTATTTCTCGAAGTAGGCGCTGATGAATTTTTCGGCTTCCTCTCTGCTGAACTCGGTAGCCTGTTCCAGCCCGTAGCCGCTCATACCGTAAATGACGCCGAAGTTGACGGTCTTCGCCAGCCGCCGCATATCGGCGGTAACTCGACCTTTCTCCACTCCGAAGAGTCGGATAGCCGTATCGGTATGAATATCACCATCGCTAGCGAATGTTTCAAGCAACTCCGGGTCGCCCGAAAGATGAGCCAGCGCTCTCAAATCGATTTGCGAATAGTCGGCGGAGAGCAGTTGGTATCCGTCAGGTGCAATGAACGCCTGCCGGATTTCCTTTCCCAGTTCGCCGCGCACCGGGATATTCTGCAGGTTGGGGTCGCTGGATGAGAGCCGGCCGGTGGTCGTCTTGGTCTGGTTGAAGCTGGTATGCACGCGCCCCGTTTTGCTGTTTACCAGTCCGGGCAAAGCGTCGACATAGGTCGATTTGAGCTTGGCCAACTGGCGGTATTCCAGTATCAACTCAATGATAGGGTGGAGTCCCCTCAATTCCTCCAAAACGGAGGCATCGGTGGAGAACCCGCTCTTGGTTTTGCGCGCCGACGGCAGTTTCAGTTCCTGGAATAAAACCGGACTCAACTGTTGCGTAGAATTGATATTGAAGCGACGCCCGGCTTTACTGTAAATATCCTCTTCCAGTTCCAGCAGCCTCTTTCCCAGCCTGCCCGACATCTCTCCCAGCAACTTTATATCCAGCGCAATACCTTTGCGTTCCATCTTCATCAGTATGGGGACAAGCGGCATCTCCACATCGGCATAGAGCTGCCAGAGGTTTTGCTCTTTCAGTTCTGCCGAAAAGAGTTTATCCAGCCTGCCGGTATTATCGGCATCGGCGCAGGCGTATTTTCCGGCAACGGAAACCTCCACCTGCGACATATTGATTTGATTCTTGCCGGAACCGATAAGCTCGGTGATATCCGTCATTTCGATATCCAGCCGGTTGAAAGCCAGCGCTTTCAATCCCAGCGATTTCTCTCCCAAAAGGTAGGCGGCGACCATTGTATCTGAAACAAGGTTGTTTACGCTTATCCCGTCTTCCGCCAGAATTTCCATATCAAACTTGGCGTTGTGGGCAATCTTTTTTATCTCTTCATCCGCAAAAACGGGTTTCAGCTTTGCGATAACCTGTTCGACCGGCAGTTGCTGCACCTGTTCCCAGCCGATATGCCCTACGGGTATGTAGTAAGCTTCGCCGGGGACGGGCGAGAGGGATATGCCTACCAGTTGCGAGTTTAAGGTATCCAGACCGGTCGTCTCGGTATCGAATGCAAATGAGCCTTTTTCTTTCAATCTTTTTACCAGTTTATCCAGAGCTTCGATTTGGCAGACGATATTGTATTGAATCTCTACCTTTTCCGACATATCGAAGCTGAGCTGAGAGCAGCCGCTTTTCTCCGGCTTTGTGCTTTCCGCTCCCGGAAGCCTTGAAAGCAATTTTGTAAACTCCAGTTCATGGAAGAATGCCACGGCCTTATTGCGGTCGAAGTTTTTAACTTCGGAGCTATCGAGGTTAAGCTCGATGGGCATATCGGTGGAGATAGTCGCCAGCGCCTTGCACTTGCGCGCGATTTCTTCGCTCTGCTGTAGTTTCTCTTTCAGCTTAACCGGGGTTACTTCATCTATGTGATTATAGATATCCTCGACACCTCCGAAGGTCTGAATAAGCTTGACGGCTGTCTTATCTCCGATGCCGTTTACGCCGGGGATGTTATCGGATTTATCGCCCACCAGCGCTTTCAGGTCGGCGATATGTTCGGGGGGCACGCCGTACCTTTCGCTCACGGTCTGCGCCTCGTAGAGAATGGTATCACCGAAAGTGCTTTGGGGTTTGGGATAGAGCACTTTTACCTGCGGCGATACCAGTTGCATGGCATCGGCATCGCCGGTGACGATGACGCTTTCGATGCCGTTTTCGGAGGCTTTTCTGCTGAGTGTGCCGATGGCATCGTCCGCTTCGTAGCCGTCCATTTCAAATACGGGGATATTGAAAGCGGCAGCCAGTTCCCGTGCTCTTGCCAACTGGCTGACGAGGTCGTCCGGTGTCGGCGGCCTGTTAGCCTTATAATCCTCGAATATTTCCTTGCGAAAGGTGGGAGCCTTGCGGTCGAAGGCGATGGCGTAGTAATCCGGCTTCAGTTCGTTTAATATCCGCAGCAGCATATTGGTAAAGCCGTAAACGGCCTGTATCGGCTCGCCGCTTTTCTTGACGGTGAGGGGAGGCATGGCATGATAGGCGCGGTGAACTAAAGCATTGCCGTCTATAAGCAGTATCTTTTTCATAGCCTTATTATAACAGAGTGGGGGAGGGGGTGTGCGACTTACTATCTGGTGGCATTTGTAAATATTTTGAAAGGGTAATAGCTTTTAATCAGTGAGAGTACGGATTGCTTCTTGTGTTTTTTTCCTGTTGTCTATTTTCAGCCGCCTGCATATCCCAGACCTTTCTTCTATATAGTGCTTTTAAACGCGTTATGAAAACGGATTTATTAAATGGTTTCACTATATAGTCGTTGGCGCCTGCATCGAAAGCCTTTGTTAGTGTATCGATGTCTTTGTTGCCGGAAAAAACGATAATCAGCACGTCGGAATAGTCACGAATCCTTTCTATCAAGTTAAAACAGGGAATATTGCCAATTTCGATGCCCATTATGATGATATCCGGGCATTTGCCGTTTTTAACTGCCTCAAGGCATTGTTTCCCGGAATCGGTAATCGATAGTTCCCAATCCGGTTGGCAAACATTCAGTGTATCGTGAATATATTCAGTTAAGTCTATATCGCTACTGGCAACCAGTATTTTCATCGGTTTATCTTTTACGACATACAAGAATAACACAATGGAATATCGCAGTCAATATACCGATTCCAACTATTTTCTATTCATTCATTATTTGTTTGTAATATGCAAAAGATTAGTATGGTAAAGATAATATAAAAATTAATGTAAAAATTTGATTAAAATCAACTCAATTAGACAAAAAAGTGCTATTATTATCAAAACAATATCTCACAGGAGGGATTTATGGATAAGCATAGTTCTGCCGGTCCCGCTCTTGGCGGCACCATCTGGTTTATAGGTTGGCTGTTCACCATCGGTTATGCGCACCTGGTATGGTGGAAAATCATTTTAGGTATAGTGGTCTGGCCGCTGTTTTTGGGGCAATCCCTCGGATAAGTCAACGATATCTATTATTTTGCTATAAATAAATAAAAAATTCGAAGCCGCTTCCTTCGATAAACTCAGGATGAGCGGCATATGCCTTGGTGTCATTCTGAGGGAGTCCCAGTTTGTAGGGACGACTGAAGAATCTAATAGTTATCGTAATAAGCCTTATTGAATCGTATTTAGATCCTTCGTTTCACTCAGGATGACACTCACCTCTCCGGATGCTTCGTTCGACCACCACGAACTCAGCATGACAATAAAAGTTTGTTTGTCCTGTGCTCCGATGTATCGGGAAAGGGTTTAAGAGTGGAATAAGATAAGATTGGCTATAAGGAATAAAAGCTATCATAATCAGGACACGGTCGGGAATCCGGCGCTTGTCCATGCGTTGATGCCGCCCAGCATATTGTATACTTCCATAAACTCAAGCTTTTGCATAATTTTCATCACGGAGGCGGTGCGGTTGGCGGTGCGGCAATAAATCAGGTAGGTTTTACTCTTGTCGTAGGTATCCAGCGTTTGTTCGAAATCGTTCGCATAATAGTCCAGATTGACGGCGTTTTCGATATACCCGTCAGCGTATTCGGCAGGCGTGCGCACATCCAGAATTATAAAATCGGGGTTGTCTTTATTTTCCTGAATCAGGGTATAACATTCCGCAGCGGTTTTATTCATAAATACTCCGTTCGATGTCGCTGAATTACATGACATAACTGATATCGAAAGAACTGTTAATATCAATAAAAAAATCAGGCTGACATTACTTATTTTCGTCTTTATACACTGTATAATCATCGGTCTGGATGGTCTCCTCATTTATTTTCTCGACTTCGATGGTGCATTCGGTAACCAGGGCGGCGAAAGCGCCGATAGCTGCCAGAACCGGAGCCGCCAGAATGCCGATAGCGGCAATGGGGGCGCCGATGGACAGGGGGATTTCGATAATCGTCTTGTTATCGTGGATGATGCGTACTTTCCTGATATTGCCTTCGTGGATAATCTGCTTGATTTTAGCCAGCAGTTCTTCGCCGGATACGGTAAATCTTTCAGTACTCATCGATTTAATCCTTTAATTTTTAATCCAATTAAAAACATATTAATCGAACCTCAATGCAGTGTCAATGGGTGTTTATTACCTCACCCCTTTATTTCCCCTCTCCGTGGACGGAGAGGGGAAACCAGTGCGCTGGCGCTAACCCTCCCTCTCTGCGTGCGGAGAGGGAGCTGGAGGGTGAGGTCATACACATATCTCTGAAATCGGAGAAGGGGGTTTAGGGGGATGAGGTTTGAAACCTTGCCCCGTAAAACCGGAGAAGCGAAGTCTTGTATGCGGATAAAAGTCATTGTTTGCGAAACGTGATTCGTGATATACTTTGTGCATATTAGCCGGGACAGGTGTTTTTTGAAAGGAAAAGATTTATTATCGGCAGCCGATTTGAGCAGGGAAGATATTCAACTGCTGCTTGCGGATACCGAGGAACTCAAGTCAAGGGGATATAATTCATTACTCAGCGGCAAGGTGTTAGCTTTGCTGTTTGAGAAACCGTCGCTCAGAACCCGTGTCAGCCTGGAAGTTGCCATGTATCAGCTGGGCGGGAAATCAATCTATTTATCTCCTGCCGAAGTGGGATTGGGCAAACGCGAATCTGTTAAGGATGTTGCCTGCGTTCTTTCACGTTTTGCCGATATCATTGCAGCGCGCACCTTCAGCCATAAAACCGTCGAGGAACTGGCGGAACATGCCACGGTGCCGGTGATAAACGTCCTCTCCGACTTCGAGCATCCCTGCCAGACTCTGGCAGATGTTTTTACCATTTATGAAAAGAAGGGCGAGCTTAAGGATTTAACCATAGCCTATGTCGGCGATGGCAATAATGTCGCCAACAGCCTGATGCTGATGTCTGCCATGTGCGGAATAAATTTCAGAATCGCTTCTCCGAAAGGATATAAAGTGGAAGAGAGCATACTGCACCTGGCACAGACTTATGCCGCAGGAAGCATGGCTGAAGTGATTTCCTGCGAAGACCCTGAAACGGCTGTCTGCGGCGCCGATGCGGTATATACGGATACCTGGATTAGCATGGGGCAGGAAGAAGAAGCGGAAATAAAACGCAGGGCGTTTAAGGGTTACCAGGTAAACAGTAAACTGATGTCACTGGCAAAGAAAGACGCCATCTTTATGCACTGCCTGCCGGCGCATCGCGGTGAAGAAGTTACCGATGAAGTAATGGACAGCGCCGCTTCGGTGGTTTACGACCAGGCGGAGAACCGCATGCATGTTGCCAAGGCTTTGCTGCTGTATCTGCTGGGCGGACTGGAGATACAGCTGGGTTATCGATAAGAGGGGGTAATTGATATGTTTACAGCTATGCTCTCCCGTGGCTGGCCTTTAATTGTGATTACGGCTCTGGCAATAACCGGCATTCTGCTGCAATGGCCTTTTGAAGCCATAGCCGCCATAATGGGCGTCATCCTGATTATCGGGCTGGCAATTATCGGTGTCAGCGCCCGCGAAAAAGAAGTCGAGCGAAATTCACAGAAACTGAAGGAGCTTACCGGTTATTTTGTGCGCCGCTTCATGCTGGAATCTTCGCAATCTATCTTCTTGATTATAGATACCTTGTTTAAAGCCGATAATCCTAAGCTATGGGAGTGGGCGCGCGCCTGCGATATGTCCGCCCGTGTTTTTAATGCCTGGGTGAACGGGTTGATTACCAGACTCGAGTCCGATAACAAGACCGGCAGATTCAGCATCTATCTCAGGGCTTATACCAATGAATTGTGGATAATAAATAACCTGTATTATGAATATATAGAACAATTTTGCGAGGTCGTCGAAAAAATCGAGGTTCCTGAAGAAACCAGGGAACAATACGGCAAGTTCGTGGTCGAATACAATACATTCGTTACTCAATTCCGCGAACTGATATCCGAAATGAGGAAGGTTGCCCGCACGGAAATAGAGCCGCCCAGCATTAAAACAGCCAGGGAAGTAGCTCAGCTTGCGGTACAACATCCCAAATCGAAAAAATAAATTTTGCGTCTTTGATATTGAATTTATATTGAACGCAGGGGAAGTTTGGAGGGGGTTTTGACAAGGCCGATTGTAGCTATTGTCGGCAGACAGAACGTAGGGAAATCCACCCTTTTGAATCGTCTGGCAGGCAAGCAGCTTTCTATAGTAAGCGATGTTCCCGGCACTACGCGTGACCGTGTTACCGTCAATATCCCGTGGCGGGAAAAAGAATTCACCGTAGTGGATACCGGCGGACTGGAAATCGGAGCCGCGTCCGATATGGCGCAGTCCGTCAACAACCAGGTTATCACCGCTATGGGCGGGGCAGACCTGATTCTTTTTATAGTTGATATAAAGGATGGGGTTATTCCATCCGATTTCGAAATAGCAGAGTTGCTGCGCAGCTCGAAAAGGCCTGTTCTACTGGTTGCCAATAAAGCCGATAACGATAAACTGGAATCCAACGCGGTCGATTTTTATCAACTGGGGCTGGGAGAGCCGCTGATTATCAGCGCCTATCACGGGCTGGGCATCTCGGATTTGCTGGGTAAAGTCATCTCATTGCTCCCCGATGCTCCCGAAGTCGATATTCCGGAAGATATGCTCAAGATAGCCATTGTCGGCAGACCGAATGCCGGCAAATCGATGCTGCTGAACGCCTTGCTGGGGGAAGAGCGGTCTATCGTCAGCGATATACCTGGAACGACCAGAGATGCCATAGATACGGTACTTGACTTTATGGGGCAAAGTGTGTTAATTATTGATACGGCGGGTGTGCGGCGCAGGGGCCGTATAGACCGCGGCGTTGAGCAGTATAGCGTATTACGCTCTTTCAGGGCAATCGACAGAGCGGATGTCGTCTTGCTTATCCTGGATGCCACCGAGCTTGTCGCTGCGCAGGATATGCATATCGCCGGCTACGTTCAACAGGAAGCCAAGGGTATTATTATAATCGTTAATAAGTGGGATTTAGCAATGGATTTAACCGCTGCTGAGTGTGAGAAATATATCCGGGGTAAGATGAAGTTTTTATCCTATGCCCCGATTCTCCAGATATCGGCTAAATTAAAACAGGGAACAGACAAAATAATTCCGCTGGCATCGCGGATACATAAAGAAAGACACAAGCGCATACCTACCGGCGAGCTGAACAGTTTTATTCAGCGCGTAGCGGCATCTCATGCGCCTCCCAGAAGCGGAAACAGACAATTAAGCCTGTTTTATTCCACCCAGGCGGAGACCAATCCTCCGACATTCGTATTCTTCGTAAACGATGCCAGGCTGGTTCATTTTACATACAAGCGTTTTCTTGAAAACAAGCTGCGCGACGCGTACGGTTTCGACGGAACACCCATTCAACTTGTATTTAAGGCAAGGGGTGAACAATGATAACATTGTTAATAGCAAAGTTCATACTGGTTGCTTTTATAGGCTATCTTTTAGGCTCCATACCTTTCGGTGTCATTGTCGGTAAACGCAAGGGAAAAATAGATATACGCAATTACGGCAGCGGTAAAACCGGCGGCACCAATGTTTTAAGAACGCTCGGCAGGAAGGCTTTCATTCTTGTAGCCAGTCTCGATATCGCAAAAGGCGCACTGGCAGTGGTAATTGCCGGTCTCGTTATAGGAACGGATTCGATGGCAATCGGAGCATACGGCTACCTGGGAGTGGTTTTCGCTCAGGCGCTGGCCGGTCTTTCAGCGGTTATCGGTCATATCTGGCCGATTTTTGCCAGGTTCAAGGGAGGTAGGGGAGTCGCCACTTTCCTGGGCGGACTGATTGCCCTGTGTCCGGCTGCCGGACTTTTCGGAGGCGAAGCGCTCATCATTACTGCCGGTATTTCCGGCTTTGTTTCGCTGGGTTCTATAATCGGGGTGGTAGGGGCTTACGCCATTCTTATTCCGCTTACCATAATGTACGGATTCCCGATAGAGTATCTTGCCTATGTATTGGCAGGCACACTGCTTATTATTTTTATGCACCGCGACAATATCAAGAGGTTGCTTTCCGGAAAGGAGCGGAAACTGGGGCAAAAGGCGGAATCATGCGAGCCTAAAAATCTCGGTAATTCCCTGACGGATATTTAATCTCCAACCAGTAATTTATTATGCCGAAAGTCGCAATAGTAGGTACCACCGCCTGGGGAATAACTCTGGGCATGGTATTGGCTAATAAAGGTATCGATGTCAGGCTGTGGGCCAGGACAGAAGAAGAAGCGGAAAAACTGATAAAAAAAGGTCCTGATTCACGCCAGCTTCCCAATGTGGTATTCCCGCCGCAAATAACCGTTACCGCTTCTCCAAAAAAAGCTTTATCGGGTGTGGTTGCCGTATTACTGGTTGTTCCGTCCCAGACTATGCGGCAGAATCTGCTGGTTGTAAAAAACCATGTCAGCGAGACGATGCTTATTATAAACGCTTCCAAGGGATTGGAATATGGTTCCAATAAGCGTATGTCACAGGTGATAGCCGAGGAGCTTCCTCTTGCATGTCATCATAATATCTGTGTCCTTTCCGGTCCCAATCTGCATAAAGAGGTGCTTGCCGGATTACCGGCTTCGGCGGTGATAGCGGCGGAAGATACTGCAATTGCCAAAAAAGCGCAGAAACTGCTGACCGCTCCCAACTTTTCCATTTATACCAACAATGATATTATCGGGGTGGAGTTGGGTGGGGCTCTCAAGAATGTGATTGCGCTGGGCGCCGGCATGGTAGACGGATTGGGCTACGGCGATAACGCCAAAGCGGCCTTTATTACCAGGGGTTTAACCGAGATGGCTGCTCTGAGCCTTGCTTTGGGCGCCAATCCTCTAACGCTCTCCGGTTTATCGGGTCTGGGCGACCTGATCGCTACCTGTGCCAGTCCTCTCAGCCGCAACCATTATGTCGGTGTCGAATTGACTAGGGGGCGCAAGCTGGCGGATATCACATCGACGATGGCTGGTATTGCCGAGGGCGTTGCTACGACGGCTGCCGTTAACGATATGGCAAATAAGCTTAATATCGAAATGCCGATTGCGGAAAAGATGTACCAGGTGATGTATAACGGCGCCGATGCCAAACAGGTGATTACCGAATTATTAGGCGCAAAAGGCAGGCACGAGCTTGCCGGCAGGCGCTGGAATTTCAAGAGCTTCTTCAGAAGGCCCAGAAAAAGCAATCATACCAACGGGCAATAACCGATAAATTCGCTTTTCAATCAATCCTCATATCAATCGGAGTAAATGATTCAAATCAGTCGATTCGCTTATAAATCAAATCTAACGGGAGGGATTGATGTGTATCGTTGGAGCGTGGTTCCTCTCAATGGTATTTATACCCCGCCACAGATGCTTCGCCCCGATAAATCGGGATTTCAGCATGACAGTCAGACCGTAGGGGCGACCATTGGTCGCCCGCTCTTATAAGTATATGGCGGACGGGCAATGCCCGTCCCTGCGACTAAATAGCAGCATCGAAAAGAAAATCATCGTGGCAAATCCCCTTTGATTCCCCTTTTCCAAAGTGGAAGAATAAGTCTTCCATTACTATAAAACAGATTTTTAATTAATCCAATAGTAATTCTTTACGGGTTTAAATGGTAAGACAGAACATCGTAGTCATTTCTCCCTTTGGCAAAGGGAGATTGAGAGGGATTTAGCTGTAAACTACCGAGGTTTGATGAAATAGATTTTCTAACGCCCGCTCTATTTCTTCTCATCTGTGGCGAAGCTCTTTTCAAGCTCTTCGAACAGTTTGCGCTGCTCTTTGCTTAGCTTTTCCGGGGTCTGTACAACCAGCCTCACCAGCTGGTCGCCTTTGGCATTGCGGCGCAGGTGCTGAATGCCCTTGCCTTTAAGTGTAAATATCCTGCCGGATTGACTGCCGGCCGGTACTTTCAGCTTTTCATCTCCGTACAGCGTCGGAATGTCCACTTCGGTACCCAGTGCCGCCTGCGCAAAGTTGACAGGCAGGTCGTAAATAACATTGGTTTCATCCCTGGAAAAGAACGGATGCGGTTTCACTTCTATGGCAACATAGAGGTCTCCGGGCGGGGCTCCTTTATCGCCGATATCCCCCTGTCCGTTTAATTTCAGGTTGGTGCCGTTATCGATTCCGGCCGGCACTTTCAGCTTCATGTTATGTTCTTTTCTTTCTTTCCCGGAGCCCTTGCATTTGGGGCAGGGGTCGGTGATAATGCTGCCTTCGCCGTTACATGTCGGGCAGGTGGCGATATTGGTGAATTGCCCGAAGAGGCTTTGCTGGACGCGTTTTACTTTTCCGTTGCCGTTGCAGTTCGTACAGCGGCTGTTCCGGCTGCCCGGTTTGGCTCCGCTGCCGTTGCAGTTAGAGCATTGCTCCGAACGGTTTATCCTGATATCCGCACTGCAACCGAGGGCGGCTTCTTCAAAGGTAATGGTTATCTTTTGATGCAGGTCGGCGCCGCGCCTGGCGCTTCTGTGTCCTCCGCCTCCGCCGAAAGCATCGAAAAAGTCTTCGAAAATACTGCCGAATCCCGAAGCCCCGAAACCAAAATCGCCGAATCCCTGCCCGAAGGTGCCGTCGACGCCGGCATGTCCGAAACGGTCGTAGGCGGCGCGCTTTTCATCGTCAGAAAGAACGCCGTAGGCTTCGTTTATTTCTTTAAATTTAGCTTCCGATTCATCGCCCTGGTTGTGGTCGGGGTGATACTGGAAAGCCAGTTTGCGGAAGGCTTTTTTTATATCGTCGGCGCTGGCATTTTTGTTAACGCCGAGAACTTCATAATAATCCCTTTTCGATGCCATATTCAGTCAGTTACCGTCCTCTTATTTGCTTGGATATAATCAGCCACAAAAAAGGGGCAACGCCCCTTTTTTAGTTAACCTTTCTATTATATATCATATAGCTTCAAATACTCCAGCAGGCATTATCTCCATCCGATGAAAAAGGGGAGTGAAATTTATGGTAAATGAAGCGATTCCACTCCCCTTGAATTGGAAGATATTATACCTCGCGGAATTCCCCTTCTACGGTGCCTTCATCGTCTTTTTTGGGCGGTTCTTCCGTTGTCCCGTTTCCACTGTCCGGCGCAGCCTGTCCGCCCTGCTGTCCGTATACGGAAGCGCCTGCTTTTTGCATCAGCTCGGAAAGTTCCTGCGCCTTTTTGTTAATCTCATCTACGTCGGAACCCTGGAGCGCGGTGCGAACCGCCGCTACTTTATCCTCGATTTCTTTTTTCATCTCTTCAGGAATCTTGTCTTTATTGTCATTGAGCATCTTTTCGGCGCTGTAAGCCATATTATCGGCGTTATTCTTGGCTTCTACTTCTTCTTTCTTTCTGGCATCTTCTGAGGCGTGCGCTTCGGCGTCACGCTGCATCTTTTCTATATCTTCTTTGCTGAGACCGCTGGAAGCGGTGATGGTAATCTTCTGTTCTTTACCGGTACCCTTATCCTTGGCCTTAACGCTGAGAATGCCATTGGCATCGATATCGAAACTGACCTCAATCTGGGGTACGCCCCTGGGAGCGGAGAGTATGCCGTCCAGTATAAAGCGTCCCAGCGTCCTGTTATCATTTGCCATCGGGCGTTCTCCCTGGAGAACGTGAATTTCGACGCTGGGCTGATTATCAGCTGCTGTACTGAAGACCTGTGTTTTGGAGGTGGGGATGGTGGTATTGCGGTTGATTAACGGCGTGGCAACCCCTCCCAGTGTCTCGATACCCAGTGTCAGCGGGGTTACATCCAGAAGCAGTACGTCCTTTACCTCTCCCTTCAACACGCCTGCCTGTATGGCGGCGCCTACCGCTACTACTTCGTCCGGGTTGACACCCTTATTCGGTTCTTTGCCGAAGAACTGCTTTACTTTCTCCTGTACCAGCGGCATTCTTGTTTGTCCGCCGACCAGCACCACTTCATCTATCTGGGCGGCTGTTTTGCCGGCATCTGTAAGAGCCTGCTTGCAGGGAGCCATCGTTTTTTCGACCAGGTCCATTACCAGTTGTTCCAGTTTAGCTCTCGTCAGCGTTATATTCAGGTGTTTGGGCCCGCTGGAATCAGCAGTGATAAACGGCAGGTTGACCTCCGCCTTTTGAACGCTGGAAAGCTCGATTTTTACCTTTTCCGCCGCTTCCTTCAGACGCTGCAGGGCGGTTTTATCGCCCGAGAGGTCGATACCCTGGTCTTTCTTGAATTCATCGATTAACCAGTCTATGATTCTCTGGTCGAAGTCGTCACCGCCGAGATGGGTGTCACCGTTGGTGGATTTAACCTGGAAGGTTCCATCTCCGATTTCGAGTATCGAAACATCGAAAGTACCGCCGCCGAGGTCGTATACGGCGATGGTCTCATCCTTTTTCTTGTCCAATCCGTATGCCAGCGAAGCGGCTGTCGGTTCGTTGATAATTCTTAAAACATTCAGTCCTGCAATTTTCCCTGCATCCTTGGTGGCCTGTCTCTGGGCATCATTGAAATAAGCTGGTACCGTAATTACGGCATCGGTTACCTTTTCACCCAGGTAAGCCTCGGCATCCGCCTTCAGTTTTTGCAGTATCATAGCCGAAATCTCGGGCGGAGTATATTCCTGACCGCCCATAACCACTTTTACTTCATTGTTCGGTCCTTTGGTTACCTTGTATGTTTTTCTCTTGGCATCTTCTTCCACCGGAAGTTCGCGTCCGGCCGGTTCGCCCCATTTACGTCCCATGAAACGCTTGATGCTGTAAATGGTATTTTCGGGATTGATAATAGCCTGACGCTTGGCGATTTGCCCTACCAGTCTTTCACCCGATTTGCTGATTGCCACGAAAGAGGGGACTGTGTTGCCGCCTTCCGACGAGGGAATGACCACCGGCTCCCCGCCCTGCATCACCGCTACTTCGCTGAAAGTAGTACCTAAATCGATTCCTATAGCTTTTGCCATATGTTTTAAAATTCCTCCTTAAATTAACTCACAACTTTGATTTTTAAAATTATTTATTGCCGTTGCCGACTGCTACCATAGCCGGCCGTATCACCCTGTCGTATAATTTGTATCCCTTCTGCAACTCATTGATTATCATTCCATCTTCGCCGTCGACATGCAGGGCTGCTTCATGCAAGTTCGGGTCGAAGGCTTCTCCCTCTGTTTCTATAACCTTGACTCCCTGTGATTCCAGGCACTTGTTGAACTTGCGTTCTATCAACCTGATACCTTCCACCCACGGCATATCGCTTATATCTTCCGGAACTGAGTTGAGCGCTCTTTGCAGGTCGTCCAGTACCGGCAGCAAAGAAAGCAGCAGCATCGAATTGCCGAACTTGACGGTATCCTCTTTCTCCTGCTCGCTGCGCCGCTTGTAATTTACAAAATCAGCCTGTGTCCTCTTCCAGTTATCAAGATATGTCTCAGCTTCGCTTTTTACCTCCGGCGTCGTCGAGCCGCTTTCCGCAGGGCTATTTGTTTCCTCTTGCGTCTTATTTAATTCTTTATCATCAAACTTTTCGTGCTTCTTGTCTTTTGTCATGACTTGTTATTCTCCGGAACGTTAATTGTTGTGCGTCTTTTTCTTGCTATTCTGTGTTTCCCTGCCGTACAGGTCGGATATCAGCTTGCTCATCATCGACGACATAAAGCTGATTGCCGAAATAGTCCTGCCATAGTGCATACGGGTAGGCCCGACCACACCGATTGTTCCGACCGCCTCGTCGGGTATACCGTAGCGGCTGAGCACGACACTGAAATTCTGAATTGATTCAGCCCTGTTTTCTTTGCCGATGATTACCTGGACGCCGTATTCATTAAGTTGATTTTCCATCATTGCTTCGATTAATTTTCTCTGTTCAACCATCCCCATCAGGCTGACCATGCGGTTACCGGTATTGAATTCGGGCTGATTCATCAGGTAATGCAACCCGTCTACATACGAGTCTTCATGGCTGCGTGCGTCTTCCGTTCCCATCAGCTTGATAATGCAGTCGGTCACCCTTTGTTCGTTAGGGGAAAGCCCCGTTTTTTTGTTGGATATCTGTAAAGCGGATAGTCCGCTGTAATTCCTGACCATATTATCCGCTATAATTCTCAGTTCTTCCTGAGTTACCGGCTGTTCGAAGTTGACCAGTTGCTGGCGTACCACAGCTCCTCTCAGCACCAGCACTGCCAGAGCCAGGTGTTCCTGCAGGGAAACCAGCTCCATGTGCTTAAAGCGGCATGACGGCGGTTTGGGAGATGTCATTATAGCTATATTCTGAACGCGCTGCGAAAGTAAAGTTACCGCCAGTGAAAGCCATTGCTCCAGGTTCTCCTCCACCTGGTGAAAAAGGTGACTGATGAGACGTTGTTCCTCCAGCGGTAAATCGATATAGTTCAGGTTCTCAACATAAAAGCGATAACCCTTATCGGAGGGAATACTGCCTGCGGCATGATGAGGACGGATAATATATCCGCTGTTCTCCAAAGCAACCATTTCATTGCGTATGGTTGCCGAGCTGATATCCAGTCCGCAATCGGTAACCACGCTTGCCGAAGATACCGGCATCGCCCGCGAAATATATTGCCTGGTTATGGAACTGAGTATTGCCGCTGTTCTCTCGTTCAATCCTCTAACCCCCGTTAGCAATCAATGCCCTAGATTGCTAAAGTATACATAATTTATCATTTTCAAGGCTGTTTGTCAAGAGACT
>CAYNQR010000025.1:0-16322 GCA_964399425.1 uncultured Dehalococcoidales bacterium
TCCTGAAGACACTCATAAGAACAAAAATTATATCTGACAATAGAACCGTTGCCGTTAAAAGCAGACACCAGAAACCAGCCTTCCAGTACATCGCTGGCAAGTTCGTTGGGGCTGAATTCCTTTTCCCGTCCGCAAGAAAAACAAAGACAATATTGACTGACCATCCACCATTCCCTGCGGTTATCGAAATATCATCGAAAACTGCTAAATAAAATTATACTAATATTATACTACCTGATTAAGGGATATCCAAATATTGGATTTATATATTTTCGAGAGTCTCTTCCGTCTTTTTGGCTTCCCGTTTTTTATAGACGAATCTTGCCAGGATAATACCCAATTCAAGCAGAAGTATCAGGGGAATCGCTATGATGGACTGAGTTATCGGATCCATTGTAGGTGTTACCAGAGCCGATATTACAAACGCTAAAACTATCCACCATCTTCTCTTGGTGGCAAGCCAAGTCGGGGATACCAATCCCATTCTTGCCATAAGCATTATAATTATCGGCGTTTCAAAAACAACTCCGATGACGATAAGCATCCGTGTGACCACATTTATATAATCACTGATTAACCACTGGTTTTCAGCTACATCCGACATAAACTGATCTAAAAAACGCAGTGCTGGCGGTAAAGCAATATAAAAAGCGAAAGCTACTCCGCAGAAAAACAGTATTGTTATAAATGGAAGCAGTTGAAATATGTTTTTTTTCTCTTTAGAGGTAAGTCCGGGAGCAACAAATGCAAAAAGCTGGTAAACAAGGAAAGGCATAGCGATAATCACGCCAGCGGAAAGACCTACCTTAAAGTACTGACCCAGATTCTCGGTCAGTCTAACTGCCTGAAGCTTAATATCCCCCGCCGGCCACATAAGAATCTCAATGAGATCTTGAGCAAATACGAGAGAAATGACTGTAGTAATAACCAGAACAATTACAACCTTGGCGATACGGTCGCGCAATTCCACCAGATGCCCTTTAATGGGCATCCTTTTACCGGTAATCGGGTCTCTTTTTAATTCAGTTGTAACCACTCGCTTATTGTCCTGTTTCTTCCGCGCCTGTCTTATTATCCGGGGTATCCGTTTTTACGACAGGGGGTTGTGATGAGTTATGCTGTGCCGGATTGCCATCGAAGGGATTTATATTGTCTTCCGGGATATCGAATACCTTTTTCTCCTCGGACTTCTGGCTGCCGCCCTTTCCGGCTTTTTTAGCCGGGGCAGCGCTGTCGATATTCAGAGATTTATTTACTTTCTGAACACCCTCATTGAGCGCCGCGCTTACTTCCTGTGCCTCGGTTGCCAGCGGGTCTTTTATATCCCGAGCGGTCGTATCCAATTCAAGCGATTCTTTTTCCAGCATAGCTGAAAGTTCAGCAGTTTCATCCTCCAGTGTATTTTTAACACCGCTGACTTCATTATCTATCGTCTTGGCTATTTCCTCGGCTTCCATATCCAGCGCATTTTTAATCTTCAGAGATTCTTCATCGAGCGAACCTTTGAGCCCCTGTGCGGTGTTTTTCAAATCGTCGAAGTCGTCTTCCATATCGAGCGATTTGGTAACTTCTCCGGTAAAATTCGAAGTCATTTTCCTCAGGTCGCGCACCATCTTGCCGAACTTGCGCGCATATTCGGGCAGCTTGTCAGGCCCGACTACCAGAAGAGCGACTATAAGGATAACCAGTATTTCAAAAAAACCAAGGTCTAAACCCATTATTCTATCTCATTTTTATCTTTGAATTTCACAATGAAACCGGCATTCGTCATAATGGAATATAAACTTCATTAACAGGACATTACCCCCGATAACAGGTAATAATACCCCAAACCTTTTACAAGTACACTAAATATAAAAAGTCAACGGTCATGCCTGATTTTTCTTAGCCTTCTTTTTAGTTCTAACTGCGGATGTTTCCTTCAACTCTTCGGTATTTCCATCTTTATTTTTTTTGAAATCGTTCTTCCATCTACCGAACATCTCGAAAAGCTGGGGAAGCTTGCCCGCCCCGAAAATAATCAGGATAACAAGTAATATAACTATAATTTCCAAAGGACCGAATTTCAACGGTATATCACCTCCGTTAAAATAAACTCAGATTACAGAAGGAGTCTTCAAGCAGGGAATACGGATAATCACATCTTCATTGAAAATATCCCCTTCCGGAAAACATAGGGAAGGGGATAAGGTAAACAACTGTTCTTAAGATATCGATGAATTCAGTACAGGGTTAATGATTATACGTTGTTCCCGGAGAAATCTGCTACGCCTGTTGAGCAGGAGTTTCTTCTGCTGCAGATTTGGCTTCCCCTTCTGATTCGCCTGCAGTCGGCGCTTTCTTTTTTGTAGTCTTTTTCTTGGCTTTTTTCTTTGTTTTAGCTTCTGTAGCCAGAGTCTCTTCGTCTTCGCCTTTCGTTCCCTTCTTGAAAGCATTGATACTCTTGCCCAGAGCCGCGCCTACCTGCGGAAGTTTGCCTACACCGAAAACAATCAGAATGATTACCAGAATTAGCCCGATTTCCAATGGACCCGGTTTTATCATGTTTTTAAAAACCCCCTTATTTTAATAAGTGACATTAACCGCCAAGACATAATCTATCCCTTTGTAAATGGGGTTGAAGAACGAAGAGTAAAGATTGGATATCATTGGCTTAAAGCTTCTTTTTATTTCAGCTAATAATACACAAATGCCTAATACTTGTCAATCGACTGTATAACTTGTATCAAACGATGGGCTCCGGGAGTTCCCAAAGCAGCCTATTTTAAAATTGACAACAGCCATCGAATAAGGTACTTTATATTATCTTACTCCTGTTGTGATAGAATATCAAACGATATGAACGATACTGACAAAGAGCCTCAGGAAACCCGGCCGCAGTGCAAACCTTCCTGGGTAAAAGCAAGGCTTCTTCCCATTTTAATGCTGGTTTTTATCATCGGCATAGTCGTAGCTGTTTTTCTGGCATACAAATACAATCCCGATATGATAGAAGACCTCAAGGGATACGGTTATCTCGGCTCTTTTATTATAAGCGTGATATTGAATGCTTCCGTCGTCCTGCCTGTGGGTAATTTTGTCGTCATCGCGGCTCTCGGCGCCACACTGCCGTCGGCAACGCTGGTCGGCATAACCGGCGGCATCGGTGCTGCCATCGGTGAAATGACCGGTTACCTGGCCGGTTATGGCGGTCAGGCTCTGGTTGCCACCAAAACCAATCGCTGGTACCTCAAAATGGAATCGTGGCTTTGTAAATGGGGTGCGCCGGCTATTTTTTTACTGTCGATATTCCCATTCGCCTTCGATGTCGTAGGTTGTATAGCCGGAGCTTTGCGTTATCCGGCATGGAAATTCTTTATTGCCTGCTGGTTGGGGCGAACCATCCTTTACACAGGAGTCGCCTGGGCAGGCGCGCTGGGATGGCAGGCTTTACTGGACTTTATCGGTTAACGCTCTCCCTGATACGCAGCAGAACCAACCCGCCGGCGACAAAAAAGACCAGGCATGTAAACAACATCACCTGGTATCCCATGCCCGGACTCTGCTTTTCGAAAAAATCTATCACAGGCCCGATCAGGCGCGCCAGCGCGCCGGCTCCGGCGGTTGCCATATTGGCAATTCCCAGGTAGCGCGCTTCTTCACCTTTGGATACCATATCGATAGCCATTGCCCAGTTGGTGCTGGTAAAACCGCCCAGCGCCACCCCGATAAATCCGGCGGCGACCATTATGGTGTTGTAATCTTTGGTCAGGATTATCAGTATTATACCGAAAGCCCCGATAAAGGCGGAGGTTACGGCAATCGGTTTACGTCCGATTTTATCCGATAACCTGCCGGCCGGATAAACCACAATCAGCATGCCGGCTACTGCCAGAATCAGGAATTTTGCGGCGGCGGAGGCAGGGTCGGGCACACCCAGATACATTAAAAAATACAGTGCGAATTGCTGTATTATGCCCAATGCGGCAAAAAAGAACAGGCGTGAAGCAAGAAACCACAGGAAACGGCGGTTCATCCTGATATCGATTTTAAAGGTGCTGCGTATAACTTCTTTTATCGAAAAGGGGACTTTCTTCTCCCCCGGATTTTCCCTTACGGTAAAGACAGTCACCAGCATGCAAACAAGTAAGACAATTCCCGGGATTAATAGCGACAGCCATAGCCACTGGTCTCCTCCACCGGCGGCATAATTATCCATCAATTTGCCGATGATGTAGATAAGAATTACCCCGCCCAGCATCTCCACGAAGCTCTTTATGCCGGAAGCCTGCCCCTTTTTACCATCGGGAACCAGGTCGGGAATGAAGCCCTGGTGCGCCCCCTGCACGGCATTGCTGGAGATTTGCATAATACAGTAGATGGCAAATATAACGGCATAACTCTCGGCAAGTCCGATACCCGGCAGAAAAAGTAAGAGACTCAGGACGCCGATAATTATAAAAGGACGACGTTTCCCCATGCGAAAACCCGAACGGTCGCTGATGGCTCCGAAGACGGGTTGCAGCAACATGGCGATGATCAGCCCGACGAAGGTCATCAAACCGAGATAGGTGTTTTTTTCAGATTCGGGGACAAAATCCAGTATTCTGATGGGGAGGATTAAGGAATGCATCGCTTGCCACAGCCCCGTGGTGGCAAAAACCAGTATGGTGATTTTTAGATAATCCCACGTGCCGAACGGATGGCTTTTAAGACTTGATTGGTTTTTTATTTCCGTCATATTGCAGGCTAAAGCATAGCAGAAGAAAGCCCGTCAATCAATTGTTTATGAACAGGATTTCGATAACGCGTCGTGGACTTGTCCAAAACTTGGGATGAGTCCCGATATCTCGGGAACAGGCGTAAGACCACTGGTCGTCCCTACGGGTTTTATTTAAATCTGCTCAAACGTAATAGCAGCGATTTCCTTAATGTCTTTGCGAGTCCCGATCAATCGGGACGAAGCAATCTCTACCGCTCTAATTAAATATTCCGTTTGCCTTTTTATCAGATAATGTCACAGATTACAAAATCTACAATTAAGGATAAACCGGAGCACCTTCCAATCCGGCAACCTCGACAAAACCCGACATGATGTTCATATTCTGAATCGCCTGCCCGGCCGCGCCCTTTACCAGGTTATCGATGCAGCTTACGACAATGAGACGTCCTGTCCTGACATCCACGAACGGATAGACGTGGCACATGTTGCTGCCCCAGGTGTTTTTTGTATGCGGAGGGGCATCGACTACCTTAACGAAAGGTTCATCTTTATAAAATTCGCGGTAGATAGCGGCGATTTCCGTCTGCGCATCTTCGCGCGAGGAATATTCTGCCGTTAAAGGTGCATAGCAGGTGGAAAGAATACCGCGCGTCATCGGAACAAGATGCGGAACGAAGGTGACATTTACCGCTTCGCCGCCGATATAAGTGAGTTCCTGCACGATTTCCGGCAGATGGCGATGCCCTTTTAGGGCATAAGCCGATGTGTTTTCGTTGACTTCGGAATAATGGCTGCCGATAGCCAGCGTCCTGCCGGCGCCGGATATACCCGACTTGCTGTCGATGATGATATCCTCCTCGACAATGCCATTTTTGATTGCCGGAGCCATCGCCAGTATGGCGCCGGTTGGATAACATCCCGGATTGGCCACCAGGTTAGACGATGCAATATCCTTTCGATACAATTCGGGCAGTCCGTAAACTGCTTTATCTAATAGTTCCGGGGACGGATGGGTAAAACCATACCATTCTTTATAATCCTCGGGATTGCTCAGTCGGAAATCGGCGCTGATATCCACTACTTTAATTCCACGCTCGATAAGTTTAATCACTTCCAATGCGCTTTCCTTGTGGGGCATGGCTACGAAGGCAAAATCGACGTCACCCAGTTCGGATTCGATGTTCAGTCCGGTAGCGCCGGTTAGATGCGGAAATACCTCAACCAGCTTTTGACCGGCGGCGCTCCTGCCGGTGACAGATACAAGCTCGACATCGGGATGCCTTACCAGCAGCCTGGCCAACTCTATGCCGGCATAACCGGTAACATTGACGATCCCGACCTTTATCTTTTCCATGCTTTCATCCCCCTGATTGACAATCGATTTTCGATAAATTCTCTGTTAAATAAACCTTTTCATACCCAAAATAAAACAGGAAAAACTCTAATTAATTGTAACACAAAATTGCCGCTGAAAGAATAATGTGATACCATTATTATTTAACCATCTATACTGGGTAAGTGTTTTTTATTTAATGAAAAGAGGTGAAACTATGCCGAAAATTTATTTAATAGACGTAACCAACAGGGATGGCGTTCAAACGGCAAAACTGGGACTTTCCAAGCTGGAAAAGACCATGATAAACATCCTTCTGGACGAGATGGGGATATTCCAGTCTGAATTCGGTTTCCCGACTACGAAACATGAATCCAATTACCTGCAGGCCAACCTCGAACTGGCTAAAATGGGCGTTATAAAACATATGAGACTGGAAGGCTGGATTAGGGCTATGGTTGCCGACGTCGAGTTAGCCTACAAGATGGTGCCCGGCCTGGAGCATCTCAACCTTTCCATTTCCACTTCCGACCAGATGATTTGCGGCAAATTCCAGGGAAGGAAAACCCGCGATGACATTATCAACGATATGACGGAAGCGGTTGAAGCCGCCAAAGCGCACGGAACCAAAACCATCGGGGTTAATGCCGAGGATGCCTCAAGAACGGATGTCGAATACCTGATTAGATTCGGAAAGGCAGCCAAAGAACACGGCGCATGCAGATTAAGATACTGCGATACCCTGGGTTATGATAATCCGTTCTCGATTTATGAAACCGCCAAAGCGCTGGCAGAAAACGTCGGGTTGCCTATAGAACTTCACTGTCACGGCGACCTCGGAATGGCCGTGGCGACATCGATTGCCGGAGCCAAGGGCGTTATCGACGGGGGGCAGGACGCTTATATCAATACGACTGTGAACGGCATCGGCGAACGCTGCGGCAATGCAGACCTGGTGGCTACTATTCTTGCTATTACCAAATCCAAGGGGTTCGGTGAGAAATACAAGCTGGGGAATCATATCGACCTTTCAAAAGCCTATAAAATTGCCAAGTTTGCCAGCTATGCCTTCCACGTGCCCATTCCTATCAACCAGCCGGGTGTCGGCGCCAACGCCTTTGCCCACGAATCCGGCATCCATGCCGACGGCGTGCTCAAGGACCCGGAGAACTATGAACTCTACGGATTTGAAGAGCTGGGCAGGGGAGACCCCGAACTGGTGGAGACCGGCAGAGAAATCTGCGCCGGCGAATACAGCGGCATCTCCGGATTCAGTCATATCATGGGCAAGATGTCGGTTTCTTTTAAGGACAGGGATGAAGCCAACAGGATTCTGGAACTGGTAAGATATGCCAACGTCCAGGCGCAAAAACCCCTCACCGGGGACGAGTTGAAATTTATTGCCGAATATCCGGATGTCGTCAAAAAACTGCTTACCCTGACTCCGCTGGAATAGAATAACATACATTTAAATCCATAAAAGGTTTACAATTAACGGGGTTGTATTTACGAATCGACCCCGTTAATAAATTTAAAACCGTTTATTCCGTGATATAATGCTTTATTGTTAAAGCGGTGTTTTTATGAGAGATGATTATAAAGACAAATTACTGTTAAACGATATCTACCGCAGGCTTTCAGCGGCTTACGGGCCTCAGCGCTGGTGGCCTGCCGAATCGCCGTTCGAGGTGATGGTGGGAGCCGTGCTGACACAATCGGCAGCCTGGACAAATGTAGAAAAAGCAATCCGCAATTTGAAAGAAGCACAAGCCCTTTCCCCCGGTTCGATAAGAAACATGTCTTTTTCCGAACTGGCGGAGCTTATAAAACCGAGCGGTTACTATAATGTAAAAGCACGTAAATTGAAATCGCTGGTATACTGGTTTCATGAAAATTACTCGGATGATATCCAAAAGATGTCCGAAACGGAAACGCAGAAACTGCGGCAGGAATTGCTTGCCGTTTACGGCATCGGGCCGGAGACAGCGGATTCCATCCTGTTATACGCGCTGGGAAAACCGGTTTTCGTTATCGACTCCTATACCCGCCGTATCTTCGGCCGCATCGGTTTGCTTATAGATGAGGATAGTTACAGCGACTGCCAGAGACTTTTTACGGCAAATTTAACAACCGATGTCGCCGTATTCAACGAATACCATGCCCTGATTGTTAAACTCGCCAAGGAAGCCTGTAATAAAAAACCCGGTTGCCGCGCTTGTTGTCTGGGCGACATCTGCCGCCACGGGAAGAGTTAATATGAAAATAGAAAAAGACATTACTTTAAGCGACGGAAAAGTGCTTCTACGCTGCTGCCGCATGGAAGATGCGCAGGAACACTGTAACGCCGTCCATGAATCGCTTGACGAACTTGCCGAGTGGATGACCTGGGCTAATGACAGTTATTCTGTTGAAGACAGCCGTACCTGGCTGAAGGCCTGTGCGACTATCTGGGACAAGGGAATGGAATATAATTTTACCATCACTAATCCGGTTACACAGAAGATTATGGGCTGGTGCGGCTTAAACCGTATTGACTACCAGAATATGGCTGCCAATATGGGATACTGGATAAGAAAACAGAATTGCAATCAGGGAGTGGCATCGGCAGCCGCCCTGTTACTGGCTAGATTCGCTTTTGAAAGACTGCATTTCAACCGTATTGAAATAAAGATTGCAGCAGGCAATACGGTCAGTCAACGCGTAGCTGAAAAAATTGGAGCTGTTCGTGAAGGTGTTTTAAGAAACATGCTATTCGAACATGGGAAAATAATCGACGGGGTAATGTATTCGCTGATACCCGCTGACATACAAAGAGAAGAAGATGGAACATTATCACGACCCCAAGGTAGATAAGATTGCAGAGTTGATTCTGGAATCCAGGCGCTTGACCTTTTTTACCGGCGCCGGCATCAGCACGGAATCCGGCATACCGGATTTTCGCGGGCCGGGCGGCATCTGGGGACGTTTCGACCCCGATGACTTTTCTATCGACAGATTCTTGAATAATCCCGATGCCCGCCGCAAACAATGGGCGCTTTTTAAAGAATTAAGCATCTCCGCCGAACCCAATAAAGCCCATCTGTCTATTGCCGAGCTATATCACCTGGGGAAACTGGATTGCGTAATCACCCAGAATATCGACAACCTGCACCAGAAAGCCGGCGTTCCTTACAAACGCGTCCTCGAACTGCACGGCAATATGCAATCGTTCATTTGTTTAAGCTGCGGCAAGAGATATCCGTTTCACATGGTAATGGATAGCACTACAGGAGATGAACCGCCCGATTGCCGGGAATGCCACGGCATTTTAAAGGCAGACGTGGTTTTTTTCGGCGAACCGCTGCCGGAAGATATTTTACATGAAGCTATGAAGCGCGCCTGCACCTGCGACCTGATGATAGTCATCGGCTCGGGGCTGACGGTCTACCCCGCTTCATATTTGCCGGCTTACGCGGTAGACGCCGGCGCCAGGCTGGTAATCATTAATCTGACACCCACCCCCTTTGACGCGCAGGCCAGCATCGTTATCAATGCCAAAGCCGGAGACACGATGTCTGCGATAGCTCACCAGGTTAAGGACAGGCTGTTTTACAAATAGATAACGGCAGGCTGAACCTTTGTCTTTTGATATTCTCAAGAAAAGAAGGCGACATGACGGCTTCTTAATTTTCTGAACAGAGCAAGAGCGATTCCTCCACTTTGGAAAAGGGGAGTCAGAGGGGATTTGCTACGATTATTTTCTATTTTGATGCTGCTATTTAGTCGTAGGGGCGGGCGACCAATGGTCGCTTATTCCATTCTCGTCACGGGGCTCTCCCAGTATTTATGGAAATTAAGAAGCCGTTCGTGCCCTTCGATATGCTCAGGATGCACGGATAATAATACATGGATACATATCGCATGTTGAGGTCCGTAAAACGGAGCGAAATCCCGATTTATCGGGAAACCATAACGGCGGCAAAGTAGTTAACCATACTTTTCCCATTCATTTGACCCTTCGACACGCGCAGGTCGAACGGATTTATATTTTGTTATATCTGTTTCAAGATAAAATAGTGAAACGCCGCTGTCATAGCAAACCCGAAATGCGGAAGATTTCTACCTCAAGCGATTGACGGCTACGTAAATACCGATGCCGACAGCCACGATATCCAGCATAATGAACATAATTGTAGGGGAATAAATCATTCCTAATGGCGTAAAGATGCTGGCAAAGCCGCTTACTACAACCAAAATGATTGCAATCACTGCCAGCTTCGTACCCCGCTTGCGGTTAATGACACGGCTCATCCCCTCGCTGATTACGAAACCGGCGCCGGCGCCCAGCAGCAGGTTCAGGAAGATAAAATTGGCAAACAGGCTCAGCATCCCCCAAAGAAAACCGTAAGCGACGGCGATTAACAGACCGACGCATGAGGAGACTAACATCTGCTTGTTACTGATCTGAAAGGTAGGCAGTTTATTTATACGCGCACATTCCCGGCAGCGCGCGCCCACAGGCGTTTCCACCATGCATTTGGGACATATCGGTTTATCGCATTTACCGCAACGGAGAGCGGTTTCAACATCCGGATGGGCATCGCATCTCATACTTTCCATTCAGTGTATTACACGTCTCCTTTTTTCCGGTTGACCCAGGCTTTGGCATCCCTGATATCCCGGTCAAGAAACAGGCGGTTGAAGAACAATTCGACTGCCGGCGTCGACTTGCTGAGAGGTGTTCTCGGAGTAAACACTCTTGTAAAAAAAGCGATTAAAGACAAACCGATAAAGCCCAGGGTTACTCCCAGCCTGTCTTCCACACCGAATGGCTGATATAAAAACCAGCTTAAAAAGGGCAGGGAGAACAACACCAGGAAAACACCCAAAGCCACCTGTTTAACCGGAGCCAAAAGATAGGGAACAACCAGCATAATAAGGCCTATCCAGGGGGACATCATGGTAATCACTCCGAGGCTGGTAAAAATACCCCTCCCCCCTTTGAAATTCAGAAACACCGGCCAGTTATGCCCGACGATAGCGGCAAGGCCTACGGTTACCTGTGCGGCGCCACCCAGGCCGGCAAGCTGTGCCAGCCAAACTGCCAGCGCCCCCTTGCCGATGTCGCATATAGTAACCGGAATCGCCAGCCACTTCGAGGTTACCCTCATAACATTCGAGGCGCCGATTTTCCCAGTGCCGTGCTGGCGTATATCTATGTGATAAAACCATTTAGGTAACAGGTATCCGGCATGTATCGAACCTAAAAGATAACCTGCTACAAGCAATAATATATACTCAAGGACCATATATCCTCCGTAGTACTGGATTTTGAATGCAGATCAGACTTTTCGTCCGGCCAAAGCAATCAGTTGCTCGGCGGCTTCGACAGGTGTCTCTGATTCGCCGGGCAGCGTTTCGATTGCATCGTCTATGCCGTGATAATCGCTGCCGCCGGCAGCCACCAGATTATATTTCGCCGCCAGTTTCACCAGGCTTTTTCTTTCATCGGGTGAATAGTTGGCGTAATAGACCTCGATTCCCGCCAGCCCGCACTCTTTAAGCTCTGCTATTAATTTCTCGGGTTCATCTACGGTAAAAGGGTGCGCCAATACCGGCAAACCCTTTGCTTTCAAGATTATTCCGACTGCTTCCGCAGGAGTTATCTTGCTGCGCTCGACATAAGCCGGACCGCCCTGGGCGATGTACTTGTCGAAAGCCTCTTTAAAGGTGGAGACATACCCCTTTTCCAGCATGGCATTGGCGATATGCGGACGTCCTATAGTACCGTCTCCTGCCAGTTCCTGCACACGAGACCACTCGATTTTTATGCCCATTTCATTCAGTTTAGCCACTATTGCCTGCGCCCTGCCTATACGTGAATCGCTTAATTCAGCTAATAATTTTCTGAATGCAGAATCGTTGTAATCTATGAAATAGCCCAGCATATGCACTTCGCTGCCGACGGCGAGGGTGCTCATCTCGACACCGGGGATGACCGTGAGACCCGGATAACGTTTGGCAGCCTCGATTGCCGGGGCAACCCCGTCCACCGTATCGTGGTCGCAAATCGCCAGGTATTTCAGTCCGAGAAGCGCAGATTTGCGAACTATTTCTTCAGGGGTATATTTACCGTCGGAGACAGAGGTATGCACATGCAGGTCTACCTGTCCCATTAGTCTATCTCCTCTGTAATTCTCTCTATGCTTACGGCTTTACCCGTAGCATCATCTATTTCCGTCAGCATAGCCGTGAACGTTACTTTCCCCTTGCCGACGGAGAGACGCTTGGGAATCATGCTCAGGAAACGCTCGATAACGGCATCGGCATCGTCCCCGATGACCGAATCGACCGGCCCCGTCATACCGATATCGGTAACATAAGCCGTTCCCTGCGGCAGAATCCGGGCATCGATGGTGCCGACATGGGTATGGGTGCCCAGTACGGCGCTGACGCGCCCGTCGAGATATCTGCCGAACGCCATTTTTTCCGATGTGGCCTCGGCGTGAAAATCAATGATAATTATCTTATACTGTCCGGAGAGACTTTCGAGCAAGGCATCCATAGCCCTGAAAGGGCAATCGAAATTGCCGATAAAGGTTCTGCCGATGAGATTGACCACGACCGCACTGTTTTTAAAGACAATGTACCCGTTACCGGGTAATCCCGGCGGATAGTTTATCGGGCGGATTATCGGCATATCGCTGTCGAGGCAGGGGATAATATCCTTCTGCGCCCAGATGTGGTTGCCGGAGGTAATCACATCCACACCGGCTTTTATCAGGTCTTCCGCCGTCAGTTTTGTCAAACCGATGCCGCCGGCGACGTTTTCGCCGTTGGCAATCACCAAATCCGGTTTATACCGCTTCTTCAATACGGGCAGTAATTTTTCAACCGCCTGCCTGCCCGGTCTGCCGATTATATCTCCGATAGATAATACTAACACTGTTTGTTATCAGGGGATATCATCCCTGTTTCCCTCTCACCTTCATTTATTCCGATTGTCAACCCTAAACCATACTATCAAGACTGTCTTTGCGAGGAGTTCCGATTAATTCGAAACGACGATACAATCCCTTTGCTTCAGTCTGATAATACCGTCAGCTAAAACATCTCCAACGGTAGAGATTGCTTCGTCCCGATAAATCGGGACTCGCAAAGACAATTTTTTATTCTATTTAGCGTAATCGATAGCCCTGGTTTCACGCAGGACGATAACACGAATCTGTCCCGGATATTCAAGGCTTTCCTCGATTTTCTTAACGATATCGCGGGCAAGCCTCATAGCAGACAAATCATCCACTTCATCCGGTTTGACCAGTATGCGCACTTCGCGTCCGGCCTGAATGGCATATGATTTTTCGACTCCCTTGAAGCCGTCGGCGATTTCCTCGAGCGACTTCAACCGTTTCAAATAGTTCTCAAGTGATTCGCGCCTGGCGCCCGGCCGGGCGCTGGAAATGGCGTCTGCCGCCGAGACTATGAAACCCCAGATGCTGGTGTCGCCGGTTTCCATGTGGTGTTCGGCTACACCCTTGACCACTTCCTTCGATTTGTCCCATTGCTTTACAAGGTCGGCGCCGATAGAAGCGTGCGTACCCTCTATTTCACGGTCGACCGCTTTACCGATATCGTGCAGCAGGCCGGCGCGCTTTGCCAGGGCTACATTTATTCCCAACTCGGAAGCAATCATGCCCGAAAAGTAAGCGACCTCGATGCTGTGAGCCAGTACATTCTGACCGTAACTGGTTCGATATTTCAGCCGACCCAGCAGCTTGATAAGTTCCGGGTGCAGCCTGGTAACTCCGACCTGCAAGGCAGCCTGTTCTCCCGCCTGTACGATGGCTGTTTCGACTTCCTCTTTGGTCTTGGCAACGATTTCTTCGATACGCGCCGGATGGATGCGTCCGTCGAGAATCAGTTTACTCAGCGCCTGATAGGCGATTTCACGGCGTACCGGGTCGAAGCTGGAAATGGTTACCGCTTCCGGAGTATCGTCGATAATCAGGTCGACACCGGTCGCCTGTTCCAGCGCACGGATATTGCGGCCTTCGCGTCCGATGAGCCTGCCCTTCATCTCGTCATTCGGAATGGTAACGACGCTGGCGGTGGTTTCGGAGACGATTTCCGATGCGCTGCGCTGTATCACCTGCGACAGGATGCCGCGTGCTTTATCGTCGGCTTCTTCTTTTATCTTTATTTCCCAGTCGCGAAGACGGCGCGCCGCCTCTTCCTGGATTTCAACCTCGATTTTATCCAGAAGCATCTGCTTGGCTTCATCGCTGGTCAGGCTTGAAATCAGTTCAAGTTGCTTCAACTGGTTTTCTTTAACCTCGGCCAGGTTGGCTTTGATGGCATCCAGTTCCTTCTCTTTCAAAATCAGATTGCGCTCGCGCTGGACGGCATCTTCCAGCTTGTGTTCGAGTGAAGATTCCTTTTGTGTCAGCCGGTTCTCCTGCCTCTGTATCTCCGTGCGTCTTTCCTTGTATTCGGACTCGTTCATTAATTTGAGTTTGTCTATTTCTTTCTTATTCTCATCCAGGATATCTTTTGCTTCCGTCCTGGCTTCCGCCAGCAGCTTGGCCGCTTTTCTCTGGGCGATGCGAATTTGGTGATTGGCCAGCATGCTCCTCGAGAGGAACATGGCCATTCCGCCAAAAATAACACCGATGACAAAGCTGAAAAAAACAGCCAGTATCTCTATAACACTCATATATTTTATTCCCCCTATATTATTTTAAGTATACAGGTGTCGACGGACGGTTAATGCCTTTCGCCCTTTAACCGGGCGTCCGGGGAATCAACCGTCTCACCACCTTCTTTTTCATTCCATAAACGTGTTATGGTAGTGTTTATAACCTCGTAACCGAAGCCGCGCCGTCTCAGGTATTCCCCCAAACGACGGCGAAAGCCCGGGTAATCGTCAGTATTAAAATTGCGGGCGTACCTGGACGCCACACGATAGGAATTTGCGGCATCATCGATAGCGCTAACCTCTTGTTCGATAATATCGGACGAAACGCCCTTTTGCCTGAGTTCTGTTTCGGTCATTCTGCGGCTGCGCGGATTGAAAGCTTGCCTGTTATCCTTCCAGAAGCGGGCAAAATTGCCGTCATCGACGAAACCCTGTTTCTTCAGACTTGACAGGGCAGCTTGAATATCGTTTTCGCTAAAGCCGCGCTGCTGCAAACGTATAATTATTTCGTGTTCGCTGCGGGGCCTGTAATTGAGAAGCCGCAAGGCGGCATCGAGGCATTTTTGATAACGGTTGCTTTCCTGCAAAAACCCGATGCGGAGTTCCGGCAATTCCATACCTACCTCGAGCCTTTCCTTAAGAACAATCTCTTCTTTCAGGCTGAAAGCAAATCTGCCGTCCAAAAACAACTTTATCGTTTTTCCGCGACCGGGACTTTTAATCAAACCGGATATCTTACTCATTTAACAGGCAACCCCTTATAAACAAGCAGAGCCGAGGCAGCCCGCCTCAGCTCTATCACGCCCGGTTATCCTATTTCTATTAACCTATCAAGGTTATGATCGGTCAATCATCATTAGAAACACTGAATGCGGTGACAGCCGAGGTCCTTATCTTCTGTTCAATCTCCGAAGCCAGTTCGGGATTGTCCTTCAGATATTTCTTGGCGCTCTCTCTACCTTGTCCCAAGCGAATGTCACCGTATGAGAAAAAAGCTCCGGATTTCTTTATTATTTCCGCCGCGACACCCAGATCGACTATATTGCCTTCTTTGCTTATCCCCGAATCGAACATGATATCGAATTCGGCTACTCTAAAGGGAGGAGCTACCTTGTTTTTAACCACCTTGGCTTTAACATGGGTACCGGTAGCGGCATTTCCCTGCTTGATGGTTTCTACACGTCTTAAGTCTATCCTGACAGAACTGTAGAATTTCAGGGCGCGTCCTCCCGGTGTTACCTCTGGGTTCCCGAATATGATGCCCACTTTCTCTCTTAACTGGTTGATGAAGATTACCGCGGTTCCCGACCTGCCGATAGCCGCCGTCAATTTTCGCAGTGCCTGCGACATCAATCTGGCCTGCAATCCGACATGCGCATCACCCATTTCACCCTCGATCTCTGCTCTCGGAACCAGAGCGGCAACGCTGTCGATAACAATCACATCGAGAGCTCCGCTTCTTACCAGCGCTTCGGCAATTTCAAGCGCTTCTTCACCGGTATCGGGTTGCGAGACTAAAAGGTCGTCAAGGTTGACACCGCATTTGGCTGCATAAGAAGGGTCGAGCGCATGCTCGACATCTATATATGCGGCAGTACCCCCGCGTTGTTGAG
>CAYNQR010000026.1:0-15908 GCA_964399425.1 uncultured Dehalococcoidales bacterium
GTAGTAAAAATATATTTAAAGAAGCAGGGGTTTGTTCAGGTTTTGTTAAGGTTGGAGTGATGGAGTATAAAAAACGGGAAAAAGAATGGTAATTTAGTACTTTTTACGCAAAAAATAGTTAAAAACGGGCTTATTTTCACATTAAATTAATAATTTGTTAATTATTTTGTGGTAAAATATATCATATACAAAAAACGTATACGATATAAATAGGTATTGGGATTATGTTTATTTGGAATTGCAAAAATTATACGGAGTATGGCAGGTAGATAGTAAAATGCCCCGCCCTGAGCAACGGAACAGGGTGAGGCGAGAGAATGTACGGGTAACAAATATTAAAAAAAGGATAAAGTAAATGAAAAAGAAAATATTTTCGATAATATTAGTAGTATTATTACTGTGCCCCTTAGTTATAGCAAATACAGCTTTTGCAGCTGATGATATCTCATCAAGCGATAGCATTGTTAGTCAAAGTGAAGCTGATAATATAGCTACGTATTGGATGGATCAATCAACTTCACGCTTTCCCACATGGGATGGAGCCCAAATTGGTACCCCTGTCATCTACTACTCTGTTGAAAACACAGGTATTCCTGTAGCTTATGAATACACTGTACTAAACGAAGGAAAATCAGTAGGACATATGATTATATCAGCATCAAAAGACATGATTCCAGTATTAGAATTCGGCGAAGGGAGAGCCCCAAGTAGCTACCTAGATAGTGCCAGTAAACATGCTACCGATAAAGGCTATATCACTAGCAATGAAACCCCATTATTATTATACTGGGGAGCAGCAACTTATTCTGTTCAATTTGGAGACCAGATGAAAAAAGACGACGTTGCTATCCACCTTCCAACAGGGAAATTACAAAAAGTACCAAATACCATGAGACTACAGTTTGATCCAGAGCAAGCTAGGGTATCATGGCAAAACTTGTTAAATAATACTGCTGGCAATCCCAAATTATTAAGGGATGGTAGCGATTTTATCTATGGAGTACCTGCATATTGGCAAAGTGGCAGTGATGATGGATGGGGCGATGACGGAGATGGTGCCATTAGTTATCCCAGTTGTGTCGGGGCAACTATTGACCCATGGAGTGCGTGGGATGGCTGCTCCGCTATATCGGGAGCAATGATTCATGGTTATTGGGACAGCCATGGTTATTCGAATTTACCAACCGGAGAAGATGCCCTCATAGACCATAACCATCACTATATGAGCACTTGGTACGATGGAACAACTCTTTGGTGGCTAATAGATAATGGCATAAGAGATATCTTTGAAGCATATGGCTACGGTGACGATTTTGATGTTAACAATACTACCGGAACTGATTGGAACGATATTACAACTCAAGTTGCAGCAGATAATCCAGCGGTTATGTCTTTTACTGGAGGGGATTGGAATCAACATTCTACCACACTCATCGGTTGGGCTACTATATCGTCAATTGACTATATTACTGTTCATAATACATGGGATAATACAAATGATTATTTTGCCTATGGAAATTGGACTATCTGTCAGATGACTATAGTTGAAGAAGTGTAGATCAATAGTAAAGAGAGGTAGAATAGTTCAAACAATTGTATTTTATATCCTACCTCTCTTTACCACCTATATTTATAAATTAGGAGCGTTAATAACGTTAATAAAATGAAAAAGTTTCTTAATATTCTTGCATGGTCAGGTATTGTTCTTTTCACCGTTGGTGCAATAATTGCATTCTCTGAATCATGGACAATAACATTCACTTCAACACAAGTCGGTGTAGCTTTTGGATATTTGTTTGCCCTTTTTTTCGGTATTGCAGGGCTCGTTCTAATAATAATAGGTGGGGTAATCTCGAAACCTAAATATTTCTGGATTGGTTGTATAATAGCTGGTTTATTTTATATTATTTCTTTTTTTTCATTTTATATTGAGTTTCCCAACTATAGCCACATAAAATATTTATTACAAGAAATAGGAATTTCAATTCTCCCGGGGCTGATAGCGATAATCGAAGGCGTATGGCTGAGAAGATTAGAAAGCAAAGGCATGGCAAAAAGAGATTAATTTTCTAACCAGAACTCTCCTCGATATCGCCAAAGAACGCTATGCCGAATAGGAAATCACAAAAAACGAACTGGAGTAGATAAAGAAGAATCTGGAGTAATGAAATGACTGATTATGATAGAGTAGATACGATAGTGTAGAGGGACTCCTCGCAAAGTCAGTTAAAAATCGCCGCCGTTATGGATTCGATTCCGACATGTCGGGAATCATCGTCGAGGAGGGGGTAAAATGTTATTTGTCCCTGATGCCGGGGCAGCCTGTTTATTATTTCTCCCCACCCGCCAGATCCTTCATTCGTCCCTCACGAATTCAGGATGACAATATTGGGGGAAGCGCTTTATCTTTTTCAATCATTAAAATTGTCACCGCATAGTACTATATTCCCATAATATACCACTAAAGTATGCCATTTACGTTTAAATGACACAATTTGCTGCAATTATTTGTTAATTATTGTGTGGTAGCATTGGAGAAAAAGGGAAAAAATATGCAACCTTTTTAAAGAAAAATGGTTTCCTAATATAGAGGAGTAAAAATATTTTTAGAAAAACAGGGGTTTGTTCAGGTTGTGTTAAGGTTGGGGTGATAAAGTATAAAAAACGGGAAAATGAATAGTAAATTGGTACTGATTTTACAAAAATTGGTTAAAAACAGGGTTATTTTTACATTAAATTCATAATTTGTTCATTATTGTATTGTATAATATATCATATACAAAAAACATACACGATAAAAATAGGTATTGGCATTATATTTTATATAGCATTGGAAAAAGTATATGGAGTATGGCAGGTAGATAGTAGAATGCCCTGCCCTTCTGGCACGGGGATTGGGCAGGGATAAATATAAATATCTTATAAAATAAAAGGGGGTAATACAATGACCTTTATAAAGAATGGAAAATTTAGGCTGCTTGCTACGATTGCAGTTGCATTCGTAATGCTGTTCGGGCTGCCTAACATAGTTGCTGCGGATACTGGTAATTCTAAAGAGAATTTCCTGGATCTTCCTCTCGCTGAAATGTATGCAGAACACTTCGGGGTAACGGTAGATGAGGCACTGCAACGCCTGCAATTACAGAATGCGTTTCCTGATCTAGAACCAGAAATAACGAAGAGTGAACCGGAGACCTTTGGCGGACTCTGGTTGCAGCACGAGCCGGAATTTAAAGTAATCGTGGCCTTCACCCGTAACGGCGAAAATACAATTACCAAATATTCCGATTACATTCCTGAAGAAATCGCTCCATATATAGAAGTAAGAACCGTGGAGAAATCTTTGGTAGAATTACTAAATGATCAGGAAAAATTGGCTCAGTCCGCAGAGGCACAAGGCATCAAGGTTGAATCATGGCTAAATATAGGGGACAACCGCGTGGAAATTAATATCAGAACCAGCGATAAGAATGCTTACGATATTGCTGTAAGCGAAGGCAAAATAGTACAACCGGATAAGCTGAATATAAACTTGGTGGAAAGCCTAACGCAACCAGAAACCGATATCTACGGCGGCTTGAATCTCAAGCTCTGGTTACTCGGTGGTCTGTATGTAACAAGCGGTTTCTCAGTCATTGAAACCGCTACAGGGGAAGAAGGTATTATTACAGCGGGGCATGCTGAAGATGGATTGTGGTACGGCTCGAACAGCCTGACATTTGAGGACGAAAGTTACGGAGGCTCGTGTGATGTACAGTGGCACACTCATTCGTCATTGAATTTTGAAAACATAATTCAGATTTATGATAACGGGCAAACACTTCCCATTACCGGGGTCAGAACGCGGGATCAGCAAACATTGTATTCCTTTGTTTCGAAATACGGACAGGCAAGCGGGGACACAGTTGGTCGACTCGAATCAAAAACCTTTGTTCCCACAGGCTTTGTCCCCAATCCAAACGCAACCTGGATGCTGGTTTCTAATTATTTTGATTTAGACGACCTGAGTGCCCCGGGTGACAGCGGTGGCCCGTGGTATTTCTATCCCTACGCCCTGGGGATACACCACGGTAGTTATACGGTTGACGATATGCAATACGCCGTTTACATGGCTATTAACTACATAGACGCTCTTGGTCTTGAAGTAATGACCGAGTAATCTTAACCTGTATACAAAAAACCGGGAGCAGTGGTACCAGAATACCACTGCTCCTTATCGCAAATAATGACATATTATTGAAGAGAAAAAGTGCATCTCAAACGGAATCCGTAAAGATATACGGATTGACATATTACCTGAGAAACGCATAAGGGAAGTAATAACCGAAGAGGTAAAAAAATGAAATCAGAATGTTTTGGGTTTCGTAGAATGAGATCTCTATCGCTTAGGCAAGTCAACGGGCGCAGGATACTGCTGTTTATAGTATCTATGTTTGTATGTCTTTCTATTATCGGATGTTCTTGTGCTGCCCCAATTTCAACTCCTTACTTTCCGACACAAAAAACCCCCGGTGTTCAAATGGATGCACGCATGGAAGGAAGATTAATACTTGACGGAGGTTATTTACGCTTGAAGCCGATCTTCCATGAAAGCTATTTGATTATTTGGCGGTACGGCTATACAGTTCATCTAAAAGGTAAGACTGTTCAAGTTCTTAATGCCGATGGCCGGGTTGTAGCCCGTGTGGGTGATTGGATAGTGATTGGCGGGGGTGAAACTAAATCAACGGAAGGTATTGAGGAGTTCATTGGGCAGCCTTTACCACCTGACTGCACTGGTCCTTATTGGATTGCCGGTGAAATTATTGAGTAGTTACTCCGAAGGAGTATTCTATAAACCCGAAGGACAGAGTTCCACGGACCGAGTCCGTGGGTGAATGAGATTTCCTGAATGCTATCTCACAAAACAAGGTAGATATTAACAAAAGCATATGCATTCAGGTCAAGCGAAGCTTGAACTGTAAAGTGCCACGGGCTTTGCCCGTGGGTATCTACTTACAACTGGTATTAAAAAGAGATAAAGAGGAATCTGGAATAACAAGCTGTAACTTTTTAAATAGTAAATTCGTAGGGACGGGCATTGCCCGTCCGCCAAATGCGAAAACATAAATGCGGACGACTATTGGTCGCCCCTACGGGTCTGTGGTTACTGTCATCCTGGGTGTAGTGAAGTTGCTAAATACAATTCGGTATTCATCGCCGTTATGGTTCGATCCCGACACATCGGGATTTCGTTCCGAACTACGGAACTCAACAGCCTTCGGAATGACTTTTGGGCTCACCACGAACGGCTTTGGAATTTTATCTTCCCCGCCCGCAAGATCCTTCATTCGTCCCTCACGAATTCAGGATGAAAGGCAGCATATTGTCAGGATGAGTTCGTGATTGAACGCAAAATACGGAGCGGTGTAATTTAGTAGTATTGTAGTGATTGCTTCATCCCGACAAGCGGGATTCGCAACGACGATTACATATTCCCGCATTCCAGACAAGTCGGGACTTCCCCCGGGGGAAGCCATTTTTACATAATACCGGCGCTTCTTTCTTTTCTTTTAAAAACCTGTTATTATTAACATCCCTCGCTCTTAAAATGCCTCAGGAAAATTTTAAAAAAATAATACCAAAATGACTATCGTAGGGGTTGACACACACTATATATTGTGGTACTCTTACAAAGCTAACACAATATAGTGAGGTGGCGGCTATGAAATGCCCCTACTGTAAGAGCGAAGATTTAAAAGTTATCGATTCCCGCGATGTCAACGACGGCGTCAGGCGACGCAGGCAATGTCTAAGCTGCAATTCGAGATTTACCACTTATGAAAGAATTTTGCCCAGCAGCCTTTTTGTGATTAAAAAAGACATGCGGCGGGAGGAATTCAGCAAGGAAAAATTGCTTTCGGGTATACAAAAAGCCTGTAGTAAACGTCCGCTGCCGATCGACGCCATTGAAAAGTTGGCCGATGATATCGAAGCCGAATTATATAACATTGGTAAAAGCGAGATAGACAGCTATAAAATCGGGGACATGGTGATGGAAGGGCTGCGGGAAATGGATTATATCGCCTACATCAGGTTTGCCAGTGTCTACCGTGATTTCAGCGATATTACCGATTTAAAGCAGGAAGTGGATACATTGATTAATGCCGGAATCGTCAAGAAAAATAAATCCAGCGGGCAATTGACCCTTTTGCCTGATGAAACAGCAGAAAAAACTAACCGGAAGGCAGGGAAATAGCTATCATGGGCAAGGCAAGTGATTCGAAAGGGAAAATCATAGACCGTACGCAGGTTGCCAGGATTATTTTTTCGGCGGCCGATTCGATGGGCATATCCGACAGAAAGCGCATTGAGCTTCTAACCAATCAGGTCATCGAGAGGCTGGAACGCCCGCAGACGCTGCCCGGTATGGAAGACCTGGTTCCGAAAAGCTATCGTACGTCGCTTTCGGCTACCGAATCGGAAATCCTGAGCGTGGTAAAGGAATTCCTGGCAGATGAAAAAACGGAACAGGAAATAGAAAAGATAGCAGAAGAAACCAAATTAGAAACAGAAAAAGCGGGTGATAACGGGAAAGTAGCGCCATCTGCTCCGCAAGAACCCCTGATACATCAAGAAAAGACTATAACAAAGGAGAAAGAAGCCATGGTAGTTACTTCACAAGCTTCTAACGGGGTTAGCCTGACGGATAATGCCCTCCAGGTACTGGAAAGAAGATATTTAAAGAAAGATAAGCAGGGGAAGGTCATCGAAACCCCTGAAGAATTATTCCGCCGTGTTGCACAAACAATTGCGGCGGCGGAGACTAAATACGGCAGCAAAACGGATGTTAAAAAGTGGGAGGAAACCTTTTATCAATTGATGATAAATCTCGAGTTTCTCCCCAATTCACCCACGCTGATGAACGCCGGCAGGGAGCTGGGGCAGCTTTCCGCCTGTTTCGTGCTTCCCATTGAGGACTCGATGGAATCTATCTTTGAAACCGTCAAAAACACTGCTCTGATTCACAAGAGCGGCGGCGGCACCGGTTTTTCTTTCTCCAGGTTACGACAGGAGAGGGACAGGGTCGGTTCCACCGGCGGCGTTGCCAGCGGGCCGGTCTCTTTCATGAGGGCTTTCGATGTGGCAACCGATGTAATCAAACAGGGGGGCACGCGCCGCGGCGCCAATATGGCAATCCTCAGCGTCGACCATCCCGATATTATGAGATTCATTACCTCGAAAGAGGATATGGTTTCGCTGACCAATTTTAATATCTCGGTAGCTGTAACCGCCGAGTTTATGCAGGCGGTAAAGAGCGGGGCGGATTATAATTTAATCAATCCGCGTACGAGAGGGATTGCCGGAAAGCTCAACGCCAAAGAGGTTTTCGAAAAGATGGTCGAGTTGGCATGGAAGACGGGCGACCCGGGGATTATTTTTATCGAACGTATCAATAAGGACAATCCGACCCCGCACCTGGGGCAGATTGAAAGTACCAATCCGTGCGGCGAACAGCCTTTACTGCCTTATGAATCGTGCAATCTGGGCTCCATCAATCTGACGAAAATGCTGGTTACAAACGGCAGTACATATGAAATCGACTATAACAAGCTGGCAGAGACTACAAGAGCAGCAGTGCGTTTTCTGGATAACGTTATCGATGTCAACAAGTTCCCGATTCCCGAAATCGAAAAAATGACGCGCAAAACACGCAAAATCGGACTGGGAATTATGGGCTTTGCCGATATGCTTTTAAAACTGGGCATCCCGTACAATTCGGAAGAAGCTTTGAAGCTGGCTACCGATGTGATGGGCTTTGTCGATAAAGAGGCTTTCAATTATTCGATAGCGCTGGCAGGGGAACGCGGTGTTTTTCCGGCTTACGAGGGTAGTATCTACGACGTCCCTGACGGGGTAAAAATCAGGAATGCTTCCAGAACCACTATCGCTCCCACCGGCACGTTAAGCATTATCGCCGGCTGCTCCAGCGGCATCGAACCGTTGTTTGCCTTAAGCTATATCAGGAATATCCTCGACGGCACGAAGATGGTCGAGGTGAATCCTTACTTCGAACAGGTGGCGAAAGAGGGCGGCTTCTACTCTGAGGATTTAATGAAGAAACTGGCAAACGGCGCTCACCTGGCCGATATCGAGGGCATTCCCGAAAAGATAAAGAAAGTTTTCGTGACTGCGCATGAAATCGATACCAAATGGCATATCATGATGCAATCGGCTTTTCAGAAATATACCAATAACGCTGTTTCCAAGACTGTAAACTTTGCCAGAGAGGCAACCAAAGAGGACATCGCCCGTGTCTATATGATGGCATATGAAGAGGGGTTGAAGGGTATCACCATCTACCGCGACGGCAGCCGCGACGGGCAGGTTTTATCCACCGGAACGGAAAAGAAGGAAGAAAAAGCGGTGGTTGTCGAACATGCGCCGCGCCGCAGGGCCAAGGTAACCACCGGCTTTACCGAAAAAGTAAATACCGGCTGCGGACATTTATATGTTACCGTCAACTCCGATGAACACGGGATATGCGAGGTTTTCTCGCATCTCGGTAAATCGGGCGGCTGCGCTTCGGCACAGCTGGAAGCTATCTGTCGCTTGATATCCCTGGCATTGAGGTCGGGAATCGAAGTCGATTCGGTTGTCAAGCAATTAAAGGGCATTCGATGTCCGTCGATTGCCTGGGAGGGTGGCAAATCTACTCTTTCCTGTGCCGATGCTATTGCAGGCGTGCTGGAAAGGCATTTCGATGGCGGCAGCAACGAAGAGGAGGAGGAATCGGTCGGTAAAAATCCTCCTGTTCAGGATTACGGGCTGGTGAAGAATATTGCCGGGCAGTGCCCCGATTGCGGCAGCATCCTGGTCTATGAAGAAGGCTGCTTCAAGTGCCCCGGTTGCGGCTATACCAAGTGCTAGGTCGATTAAAAGTCCTTTTAATACGAATTATTTACCCACTCTCTCGGCAGGGTGGGTAATTTTTTTATTATCAGTACTTTTTGGCGGACGACCACTGGTCGTCCCTACAGATTATTTCGTGGGCGATGACATTTTTAAGTAGATTTTAAGTGGCAATCGTAGCCGTTCGTGGTGAGCCTGTCGAACCATAACGGCGTTATAATAACAAATATGATTTCCGTTAAAATCTTTCGACAAGCTCTGGACGAACGGAAATCTTGATATGAAACAATGAGTAATGTCAGCATTATTGCATTGTGATTCCATCCTTTTACCGATGTCGGTTAACTTTCCCTCGGTCTCATCTCGAATTATCAGGTTTTTCTGTTCCCTTCTCCAATCGGTTGCCCTGTTTGCATTCTCTCGATTTAAAGGTTATAGTCATAATTAAAACGCTATGACTCGACGGATTTTTTATGGGAAGAGATAAATTCAGCAAGGGCGACGATTTAGTCAAGAAAGAACAGGGAACAATCGTCAAGGACTGGGGAGGCAGGCTTCCCATCGCCTTGATTTACCCCAATACTTACTATATCGGCATGTCCAACCTCGGCCTTCAATCCCTTTATCGCATGCTTAACAGCTATGACAATGTTGTCTGCGAGCGTATCTTTTATGAAGAAGGTATGGTTTACAGCCTCGAAAATCTGAATGAAGTCAACGAATTCCCGGTTCTGGCTTTCTCGATTTCTTATGAACTGGATTACTTCAACGTAGTCGCCCTTTTGAAACAAAGCGGGATTCCTCATTATGCCGGCGAACGCAACGATAATCATCCGATTGTAATCGCCGGCGGTCCCTGCATTATTTCCAATCCGGTGCCTTTATCTCCCTTTCTCGATTGCATGTGCATCGGGGAAGCGGAGGCTCTTATCCCTCCGATGCTGACTGTACTTGCCGATAGCAGCCTTTCAAGAGATGAAAAATTGCAGGCATTAGCGAAATTGCCCGGCATGTACGTTCCCCGGTATTATAACGGCGGAAAAATCAGCCGGCAATACTTATCGAGTCTCAGTAATATTCCGGTCAGTTCGGCTGTTTTGACTAGCGAAACCGAACTGGGTGATTTATACCTTATCGAGGTGGAGCGCGGGTGCGGATGGGGCTGCCGTTTCTGCATGGTCGGCAACGCCTTTTGCCCGATACGCTTCCATTCTGCGGAAAGTATCATCGCACAGGCGAAGAAAGGGCTTGAATACCGCAAAAGAATCGGGCTGGTGGGGGCGGTGGTGTCCGACCATCCGCAAATCGAAGAAATCATAACCGCCATTCGGGATATGGGAGTGGGTATTTCCATCAGCTCGATGCGTATCAAACCCCTTTATGAAACTGTATTGAAAGCCATTGTCGAAAGCGGAGCGCATACTGTAACACTGGCGCCCGAAGCCGGCTCGCAACGCCTGCGCAACGTCATCAACAAGCGTATAGATGAAGATGACATAATGAAAGCGGTGGCGAAGGTGGCAGAGTATCCGGTAAAAACGCTGAAGCTCTATTTTATAGTCGGATTGCCGTCGGAAACCGATGAAGATATAGAAGAAATCGTATCGCTTATCGTTAAATGCCGCGCGATTTTAAACAGCAAGAGAATCGGCTGCCGTATCGATATCAATGTGGCTCCTTTCATTCCCAAGGCGGGGACGCCTTTCCAGTGGATGCCGATGGCGGATGAAAAAACTCTCAATCGCCGTTTAAATTTCCTGAAGAGAAAGCTGTCTCCGCTGGGGGTGCAGGTTAAGAATGAGAGCGTGGCATGGAGCAGTGTACAGGCGGTTCTCTCGCGCGGAGACAACAGGATTGCCGAATTGCTGGCTGCTATCGATAATGTCTCTCTGTCCGAATGGCGGCAGAAAGCCCGGGAGTTAAAAATAGACATCGACCATTATACCGTCGAGAAATGGGATACGGATGCAGAATTGCCCTGGGATTTTATCGACTCGGGAACGGCAAAAGAGAAGCTTTTAGATGAATTAAAGAGGGCGTTATCACTTTAAAGAAGAGTAATGTTTGTACCTTGGGACTTAACGTAACAGTCAGGCTATTCGGGAAAGATTGCCGCACCTATTTACTTCACCCCCAATCCCTCTTCGTTTTATCGTCGCCGTTATGGTTCGACAAGCTCACCACGAACGGCTGAATCAGTCGCCACAAATGGATATCAAATATGGATGTCGTTGCGAGTCCCGCTTGACGGGACGAAGCAATCCCTACAATACCATTTAATTACCCCGCTTCGTGTAAATAATTAAAAAATTGAAGCCCTGTCTACATTCAATGGTAGAGATTGCTTCGTCGCTCGTACAACACTCACTCCTCGCAACGACCGTTTATGTGTATTGCCGTCATAGTGCGACAAAATCCGAGCATCCTTGAGCTTGTCAAAGGACACGAACGGCTTGAGGTTGTTCGCCCGCTCTTTATGCATACATGGCGGACGGGCAATGCCCGTTCCTGCAGATGACAGTCAGGCTATTCGCGAAAGATTGCCGCGTGGTTCGACAGGCTCACGATGAACGGATTTATTGGGATTCCCTGCAATGACAGGAGAAAAAAGGATATAAAAAAAGAGGGCTGTTACGCCCTCTTTTTTATAAAAACGATTTAAAAACCTACTGTCCGAGAAGTTCGTTCACTACCTCGTTGATTACCTGCCCCTCGGCTTTGCCTTTCAGCTGGGCTACCAGTTTTCCCATTACCTTGCCCTTATCCCTGGGTCCCTGAGCGCCGGTTTCTTCGATTACCTTGCGGGCGGCAGCGACGACATCATCGCGGCTGGACTGCTCCGGCAGGTATTTCTCGATAATTACCAGTTCCGCTTCTTCCTTATCCACAAGGTCCTGGCGGTTGCCGTTCTTGAAAGCCAGGATACTTTCCTTATGCTGCTTGGCATCCTTGGCAATTACGCCGATTATCTCGGACTCTTCCAGTTCACCGCGCTTGGCAATCTCAGCATTGTGAATGGCTGAAAGAAGCATACGAATTACAGAACACGAGAGCTTATCGCCGCTCTTGAGCGCAATTTTAAGGTCGTCGTTAAGTTTTTGTTTTAAAACCGAACCCATTTTTCTTAACTCTCCCTATTTCTTATTCGCTCTGGCAGCTTTGTTTGCCTGACGTCTGCTGGCTGCATCTTTACGTGCACGCCTGGTTAACGGTTTCTGGTAGCGCCCTCTGCGGCGAACCTCTGACAGGATTCCGTCCTGCTGGACTTTCCTGTTGAACCTTTTTAGCAAACTGTCGAAGCTTTCACCCTCATTGGCCTTCATGACTGTGGCCACTAGCATCAGCCTCCTTTGTGTTCCGATTATCGTAGCGAAAACTACATCTCCTTGCTGAACGGGCAAAGAACATATCATTTTAAGTTAAAATTAAGTGCAGTGTCAAGGAGAGCGCAATCTTTTTAACCAATCACGGCCGCACTTACAATCCCTAATCGTAAACAGCTATTATCAACGCATCTTTTGAGTTATATTCATCGTAAAAGAGCACTGCTACCCGCCTTTCGTTAATCATCGTCGCAGAAGGAATGTTGCGCGCAACGGCTATTTTCGCCATTGAGGTTTTAAAACTGCCGCCGATCATTATATCGGCTGTATAGTTCGCCGAATTGAAACTTTTAAGCGTCGCTTTTTCTATTATCATATCAAGTTCCTGACTTATACCTTTCCCAGCAGCAATGTCTGAATATATTTTCCGCAAGCCGGCTGAAAAACGGTCTTTATACCGGTAATGCGTCTTTTCGCATTAATCAATCCAATTTTGTAATCGGTAACATCGATAACGTCATAGACCTGCTGCCCGCAGTTCGGATGTATTTCTATATATCCTGACATACAGTCCATCCTGTTTTCTTGCAGAATTGCCTCGCCCCGGCTCCTTGCCGCATCGATTGAGCCGATATTTATATCCTCAACCGCTAAAGAGCGGGCATAGCCGTTTTTCATGTCCTCATAGTCGTAACAGTTAACAATCAGGGGTTGGTTGTTGATGCCGTCGAGCCCTTCCACCCGGATATGATTGTAACCGGAAGCTTGGATTCCGTATCTGCCGGCGAGAACAAGGTGTATCCCGTCAATCTGCGGTGCGCAATATGAGTATATCGAAACATCGTCCGGCAGCGGATTTAGCAGACAGGCAGCATCGCCCTCTATGAAAAGCAGGTCGGGCACGAACGACAGCAGCTTTTTAACGATACTGTCTCCCCTTGTGCCCGGATTGATGTTGAAGTCCGGGTAGAAACTCTCGATAGCATCCGATGCCGAGATAACCTCCAGTTTTAATCCGGCTCTTGCCAGGATGAATTTCAGGATATCTTTAACACTCGTCTCGTTTGAATCCACGTTCCAGCGAAACTGCTGTTTTGCCGTCCAGCGGCCGATACTGTCCCAACCGTTTACTCCGTACAAAACCAGTTTCGACGAGCCGTCCGCATTGGTATATTCATAAGCTCGCAGGGTATATGATTGCCCGCCGCAGACTTCGCATCCGTTCTCCGTAATATAACCCGGGCTGAAATTCAAGCGGCACCCGATGTCGAGCGGCGCCGGCAGAGAGGGGAATTTGGCGTTGTCGTTTACCAGTTCTACGGTAATCCGGCTTTCGAATCCGACTGTTTCCTGTTTCAATGAGAGAATATCGTCTGTAATGTCCAGTGTCTTTGCGTAAATCGGCGCTCTCCAGACGCCGTTTGCGCAGGATATCCAGCAGTGAGTACGGTCATGCGCCAGCGCCAGCCCGTAATCCGAAGACAGGTCGAACGGCTGCGGCTCCAGCCATAAATTATCCGCGAAGTCTCCTATGGTATGTGTCGAAAACGGCTGAGAATAAGCCTCGTTGCCGCTGTACTTTTCGATATAGAAACACCTGAAAACATCTGTCTTATCCAGAAAGGCGTGGTGATAGCTGAACTTGCCGTCGGAGGGCGCTTCGGCCAGCGTTTGCAGTTCTCCCCAACTGCCGGCGGGGAGGTTTCCGCCGTTTCCGTAAACAATGCTCCATAACCTGAAATTGCCGCCGGAGTCTTTTCCGGTAACGAACAGGTTCCAGTCCTCATCATAAACAACCGATACTCCCGACAGATTGCCGGTCGTTTTATTCCAGGCGGATTTAGCCTGCCACTGCCCGTTAACCAGTTTTTTAACATAAAGGGCGGACTGGTCGGCGAAGAAGAGTGCCAAATCGCCGTTCGTTTTATAACCGGCGGAGATGCCGTTGATGGCGGTAGTCGGGGAATAGTCGACGAGTTGTACGCCGGACCATGTCGCTCCGTAATCGCTGCTTACCATGCATTGGATTTTACGGTCGCTCTTTATCCAGAATACGGAAACGGTTGCCTCGAACGATGCGGCAGCGACGATGATAACATTATACTGGTCGGTATAAGTCCAGGTGCCGAAAGCCGATGCTTCACCCGGATTTACAATCCGCTGGACGTATAATTTACGCGAATCGGATGGCGGAGTAATTCTCGCCCGTATCAGTGAACCGTCTCCGGCTATTGTTAGGGTATGAAAGTATTCTTCTTCCGTTCCGCTATACAGCCTTTGCCACTCCAGTCGCGTAACCCCGTTTATCTTGTTTGCCGCTTCCAGTTCGACGTATGGAATATGGCTTGCCTGTTTTTGGGTTTTCAGCAGGGTTTCGGAAAGGCTCCTCATCCGATTTACTCATCTCCTTTCTGTCCCGGAATGTACTCTTTTCCCCAAAAGAGGTGTCCGGCGATATAACCGGCGGTGAATGTTGCGAATAACCACAGTAGCTGCGGCCAAAACCAGTGTCCTATTAGTGCCCCGACGGCTACCAGCGCGATGATGCACAACCCTTCGTATTTGTGCCAGATATCGCGCAGAATATATGTCCACGGCCGCCCGCCGATTGCTTTCCAGACAGCTTTATAGATGTTCATTTAAATTCACTCCTTTACCATTCGTCACTAACGATTAGCTCTGCACAGCCGTACCTTATTTATATACCCCAGATTCAAGGCATATGGCTCGTCGTCTTGAATGCTGCCTGAGAACCCGCTTGATACATCTGCCTGATGCGAAGGCGGTTTTTGCTACCCATTCTTTTCAATTCGCTTCTGAAGAAATCGATTTTGGTTTTTCCCCATTTTAAAAACTCCTGAGGCGTGCCGCTGCCGCCTGTATTGACGCGATTTATGGAGAAGGCTGCCCATTCGATGGCGGCATAACCGCAGGCGCCGCAGATTACCAACTCTTCCAGATGCGCCGGAATGCTGGAGCCGGAGCTATCGAGAATATGCGCCTTTTCGTAGTAGATGCAGGCATCTCCTCCATCGGGGATTTCACAGTCGATTAATGTCAGCGTATTTTTCCAGAGCGAGTAACGGCGGTAATGCTTCGGGAAACGGTTTAAGGGGTATTCCACCGCCCGTATCGAAATTTTGCCGGCGATGCCCGATATATCCAGTTCTCTTGAACCGTCGGTGGCGGGGATAATAGCCGTTTGCTCGGACGGAACAGCTGCGGAAACGTCACTTACGGCGTGCAAGATGTGCCTGTTTATTTCATCGTCGTTCCAGCGGTAATTGTTTTCGTCTTCATCGTGCAGGTCGCGCCTGACCAGCACCCTTATTTCGTTTAATGTCATATTACCTCCTTGATGCTTGTCATTGCGAGGAATGAGTCCCTATGCAATCGGGACGAATGACGTGGCAATCTCTAACATTATCTATAAAAAGGCAAAGGATATATCTATTAGAACGGTAGAGATTGCTTCGTCCTCCTGCGGCATCCTCGCAATGACAGTTCTTTTTTTAATCCTGTACCCCGATTAGAGCGGCTGCCTTGACGGATGAAAAGAGCGCCATCGAACAGTACCACTTGACGCGGGTGCGCGAAGCGTCCTTGTTCTCCAGTTGCCCGATAGGTTCGACCTGTAGAAAGCCGGGGCTGGAAAGGCCGCACAGCGCGCCTTCGCCGAACTGGAGGGCGTAA
>CAYNQR010000027.1:0-15894 GCA_964399425.1 uncultured Dehalococcoidales bacterium
CGATCAGACCCGTTATTCCCGAATGTAAAAAGGTAGAGTCGCCGATAATGGCAACCAGTTTTTCATTTACACCGGCTTTCTGCATACCAATGGCATTGCCGATGCTGGCTCCCATGCAGCCGCAGGTATCCATTGCATTCAGCGGCGATAAAGCTCCCAGTGTGTAGCAGCCGATGTCGCCGGTTATTATCAGCTTCGGTTCACGCAGCTTTTTGCCGCGGATTGCACTGCGCTGCCCGATATTACTGAGAACATAGTAGAGGCCGCTGTGAGGACATCCGGGGCATAATAACGGGAACCTGCCCGGCAGCTTCGGCATTTGATAATCTGTTTTACGACCAAGACTATCGGACAACAGCCCCATAGCGCGTCCGGCTTTTTCGATTACATCCGGCGTCAGTTCCCCGATAATCGGGATATATTCCTTGCCGGTTATTTCTATACCGAGGGCTTTTACATACTCTTCGATAAACGGGTCGAGTTCTTCGATAACAAGCAGCTTTTTAACATGAGAGGCAAACTTCCTGATTAACTGCTCCGGCATCGGGTAAGAAAAGCCCAGTTTGAGTATGGATGCCTCAGGGAATATTTCTTTTACGTATTGATATGCCATTCCGGCAGTGATTATACCCAGTTCAGGGCTGCCCTTGCTGATATAGTTAAATGCGGATGTTTCGCTGAACTCTCCGAGTTTTTTAATTCTTTCTTCTACCAGGGGTCGCCTGCCGCGCGCATTTGCCGGCAGCATCACATATTTGCGGAAATTATAATTAAAACCCTTTGATTCAGACTGTTGACGAATGCTGCTTCCTGTTTCCACGACTGTTTTGGCATGTGAAACACGGGTGGTAGTGCGTAACATCACCGGAGTATCGAACTGCTCGCTGATATCGAAAGCAGCCATTACCATATCGTAGGCTTCCTGGCTGTCTGCCGGTTCCAGCATCGGTATTTTTGCCAGTTTAGCGAAATGGCGGTTATCCTGTTCGTTCTGAGAACTCATCGCTCCCGGGTCATCGGCTGAAATTATCACCAGTCCGCCATTGATTCCGGTTATGGCAACCGCCATAAAAGGGTCAGCGGCTACATTCAAGCCGACATGCTTCATTGACACCAGAGTGCGTGCGCCGGCATACGATGAACCGACAGCCACTTCCATTGCCACCTTTTCGTTGGTCGACCATTCGGCATAGATGTCTTTGTACTCAGCCAGGTTCTCGAGTATCTCGGTACTGGGAGTTCCCGGATAGGCAGCGGCAACCTTCAAACCGGCATTATAAGCGCCGAGCGCGATGGCTTCATTTCCGGAGAGTAATTTTTTTACGCTCATTTAAGTACTGTATTATAGCATAAACCACACATAAAATATGAAATTACGATTAGACAGAGGTAGTGTTGTCATTATTATGTGTTTTAACCGGGACTGTTTTACTGTTTGGCATGTATAATATATAATTTATCGGGGTTTTTGCCCGATTTAAAAAAATATTTCACCCCTTTCGGTTATATATAAAAGTTTTAAATTATGAGCAGATACGCCAGTTACGGCAGAAATATTTATCACTGGCTGGGAGATTTCTTAAGGAATCATTCCCGTATCTTTGTAATCCTGATATCGATAATTACGCTGCTGTTATTATATCCGCTCTTGCTGATGCAGCCTACGGAAACCGCCAGCGACAACCCGTCCGATAACAATGCGGTTACTTGGTATGAAGAAGTAGCGCAAAGCTTCCCCAGCGAAACACATTCACTTGTCTTTATTTTCGAAGCCGAAAACGGCGACATGCTGACACAGCAAAACCTGTATGCGCTTTTACAAAAACAAAACGATTTAAAAAACAGCGCCATGTCTCCTTTTCTCTATGAAAGCATCAACATTAGCACGGGAACAGTTACCAACGGAGTCTATTCTCTGGCGGACATCGTAAATGCATTGCTGATTTTGCAGAGCGGGAATACCATCGACCTTTCCAATGCCAGCGATTTACAGGTTAAACAGGCGGTATTTAACATTTTTTCCAATCCTTCCACAGCGGGCTTCCAACAGGCGCTCTCAATAAAATCGACTTACGATGATACATCTGAAGGAGTCCGTTTATGGGAATCTCCGGCTTTAACGATAGTGGTTCATACAATTAAAGCGGATATCATCGGCGATTACGCATCGGTTACAGGTGAATCCTATTCCGGCGATATCGTTTTAGAGTATTTCGGCAGGGATGTTCTCGATTTATTCCGCAGCCAGCAGGAGGTGTTCCAGGTTTGGGGAGTAAATATAGATATGCAGCTGGAGATAAAAGACCAGGGTAGTATCAATATCCCCATGCTTGTGGCAGCTATTATAATTATCATGCTTATCGTTGCCGTATTTTTCCGCTCTTTCATCATTACGCTTATATGCGGCGGCGGTCTTATAATGGTTCTCATATGGCTTACGGGATTTTCCAATCTTATCGGAATTAAAAATTCGACCATTGTAGACCTTATCGTTCCTATCGTGGTGCTGGTACTCGGCATCGACTACGCCATTCACTCCATCTATCGTTACAGGGAAGAAAGAAGAAAGGGTTACCCGCCTGAGCAGGCGCTGGGGAATTCGACGCGCAGAGTCGGAAATGCGCTGGTAACGGCAATGTTCACCACAATCGTGGCATTTAGCGCCAATGCCATATCGAACATAGAATCCATTGTCGATTTTGCCGTTGCCTCCTCATTTGCTATATTTGCCACTTATGTTATCCTGGGGTTATTCGCCCCTACTCTTGTGATGTGGTCAGACCGCCGCAAAGAAGAAAAGAAGGGGGTTTTTTATGTTAAAAGCGGCGCCGCGAAACGCAGTTTCTTTCTTGGCAGGCTGGCAATATTTTTCACCGAAAAACGCTATGTTACGCTTTCTGTAGCAGTGTTATTGACGATAGCCGGAATTACCGGATGGATTAATCTCGAAACGAAACTGGAAGCCAAGGACGCGCTTTCCCCCGACTGCGACTTCGTTATCGGACTGGATAAAGTTACCGAACATATCGGCACCCAGGCCGGTGAAGTAGCCATTTTCTATATCAAGGGTGATTTTACCGACCATGAATCGCTGGCGGCAATGAAAAATCTGGTTATCGAACTCGATGACAATAAATACGTAGCCCGCCTTGCCGGCGACGGCTCCTTAAACGTCAAGACTCCGCTTCTGTCATATCTGGATACGGTTGTCAAAAGCGATTATATGCGGCAGATGATTAATATGGAATCGGGGATAACCATAACGGATAATGACGATAACGGAATACCGGATACTGCGGAACAACTGCTGGCGGTTTACGACTATATACTGGATAATGGAATATCTCTTTCCGAAACCCGGATTCTTTATACACCGGATAATATAAAAGAATCCTTCGTTTATGACGATGTTAAAAATGAATTTGCCACGCTAATCAGCATCGGAGTTCCGGGAACAGTCGAACAGGCCGTCGTTAAGGACTCCGCCGAAGAACTAAACCTCGACCTCGATAAATCGATGAAAGATGTCGACAGCATCTCTTTTTACGGGTTAACAGGGGATGCTTACGTTCGAGATGCCCAATTCAGCGCTATAACCAACTCGATGAGCAATTCTTTTATGATTGCCATCGGTGCCTGCATACTGCTTTTACTGGTTATTTTCCGCTCGCTGAGATATTCGTTAATTACGCTCATACCGGTAATTCTGGTAGTTTGCTGGCTATACGGATTGATGTATGTTCTGGGTTATGAAATCAATCTGATGACAGCTACCATCGCATCGATTTCGGTCGGCGTCGGAATAGATTACTGCATCCATTTTACCGAGCGTTTCCGCCAGGAATTTTTGAGGCTGCCCGACAAGAAAAAGGCGCTGCTAAACACTGCCGGCAGTACAGGTATCGCCCTTTTGGGTTCGGGCTTTTCTACTGCCGCGGGTTTTGCCGTTATCGCCTTCGCGCCTATGCCGATGTTTGCTACATTCGGAGTTCTTACCGCAATTATGATTGCAATGTCATTTTTGGTAGCAATCTTTGTATTGCCGTGCCTGTTGTATATTTTTACGCCGCGGGAAAACAAACAGAACGACCAATCACATATAACGAAATAAACAATAACCGGATTCTTTTTCGTTCAGTCTACGAAGACCCTTATTTCATCTTCATAAACCACAACTTCCCTGTCCTCATCCTTCATTTTGATGGTATAGATGAAGACCTTTTTATTATTACCGTTGGGTAAATCCAGCCAGTAATAATCGCTGATCACTCCGGTTCTGCCGGCATAGGGTTCCAGCTTGGAATCGCGGGCTGATGCTGCCTGATTCATTGCCGGTACTATTACAACCTTCTGTCCCCTTCTGTAATGAGAAGCCATATCCGTACCTCAAACAGGATGGTGTCATTTAGCATAATAAAGGCAACAGGAAGTCATTGTCAATACCTCTTGCTTTATTTTTAAGTAAAATAGACTTTTTTTGAAACCGATTGTGTATCATTGACAAAACAAAAAGGGATTGCTATTATTTGGCGAATGGCAACCGGCTTCCGCTTTTCCATTATATGACGGAAGTATAACGTACTTTAAAATATTAATATATCGATAAAATAGTGGAATAATATCTGCTTAAGAAGGCAGATTATTAAAATAAATGAACTGAGAGGGAAAAAAAGGAAACATGAATCTACAGCAACCAAATGCAAACGACGCTACCAGAAGCGTCAACCGTTCCAAGAGTATCGTGCCGCAGAGCGGACTATGCTCACGCTGCATCGACGGATGCACAGGCAACTGTGAAGTGTTCAAGGCGACATTTCGCAGCCGCGAATTGATCTACCCGGGGCCTTTCGGCGATATAACCGCCGGTGGCGATAAAGATTATCCCGTCGATTATTCGCATTTAAACATCCAGGGATATGCCCTGGGCGCAAAGGGTTTACCGGATAATGTTACCGGCAACTCCGATTCGGCTATATTTCCGGTTGTAAATACCGAAACCGAATACGGCTGGGACAAAAAAGTAAAAATGAGCCTGCCGGTATTTACCGGAGCCCTGGGTTCTACCGAAATCGCCCGCAAGAACTGGGAACATTTCGCTGTCGGCGCCGCTATCAGCGGAGTAACCCTTGTCTGCGGCGAGAACGTTTGCGGTATCGACCCCAAATTGGAACTCGATAAAAACGGCAAAATCACCTCCGCTCCCGATATGGACCGCCGCATTGAAATATACCGCCGCTATCACAGGGGATACGGCGAAATCCTGGTTCAAATGAATGTCGAAGACACCAGGCTGGGTGTTGCCGAATATGTCAGCAAGAAACACGGATTGGATACCATCGAACTGAAATGGGGACAGGGCGCCAAATGTATCGGCGGTGAAATCAAGGTAAGCAGCCTCGAACGCGCTCTTGAGTTACAGAGACGCGGTTATATAGTAACCCCCGACCCGTCCAATCCTATCAACCAGGCCAGTTTTAAAGATGGTTCCTTGAAAGAATTCGAACGCCATAGCCGCCTCGGTTTCATCGACGAGGAAGGATTCTATGCTGAAGTCGACAGGTTGCGCAAACTCGGCTTTAAACGCATTACATTAAAGACCGGCGCGTATGGATTGCGTGAACTTGCCATGGCTCTCAAGTGGGGTTCGAAGGCCAAGATCGACCTGCTGACCATCGATGGCGCCGGCGGCGGTACCGGTATGAGCCCCTGGCGCATGATGGAAGAATGGGGTATGCCTACCCTTTACCTGCACGCCGCAGCCTATGAATTCTGCAAGAGACTGGCGGATAAAGGCGAAAGAGTTCCCGATATCGCTTTCGGCGGCGGATTCTCCAGCGAAGACGGCATTTTCAAGGCGCTGGCTTTGGGCGCTCCGTTTACCAAGGCGGTTTGTATGGGTAGAGCCCTGATGATACCCGGTATGGTGGGCAAAAACATTGCCCAGTGGCTGAAAGACAACAAATTACCGCAGACCGTCAGCCAGTTCGGTTCTACCGCCGAAGAAATCTTCGTCTGCTATGAAGACGTCAAGAATATCGTCGGCGCCGACGAAATAAAGAACATCCCGCTCGGCGCTATAGGTATTTACAGTTATTCGGAAAAATTGAAAGTCGGATTGCAGCAGATTATGGCCGGAGCACGCTGCTTCAGCGTACCGGTAATCAGCCGCAAAGACCTGATGTCCCTGACTGAAGAATGTACCAAAGTTACCGGCATTCCCTATCTCATGGATGCCTATCGCCAGGAAGCCCTGCAGGTTCTGGACAAATAAGAAACCCCCTGCAACTGAGTAGATGCTCGTTTTGCAGGCACTGTCGATGTAAAATTGACAGTGCCTGCCTGTTTTTCATATAATTTTGGCAAATTTCCAGAGTCGCGGTGCGGAGGTTTTATGGGATTTGAAGCTCAGGACGTCGAGCGCAAGGTTTTGACAATCCTCAATACACTGGGTGAATCCCAGAATGCTGTAGGCTCGACTGTTATAGCAAAAAAACTGAAAGACCGCGGCATCGAACTCAGTGAAAGAGCTGTCAGATATCATCTCAAGATGATGGATGAGAGAGGCTTGACCCGGCTTATCGGCAGGAGAGACGGCAGGATTATAACCGAACTCGGACATGCCGAACTAAAAAAAGCCATGGTTACTCACAAGGTAGGCTCTGCCTTAACCAGAATAGAAACACTGGCTTTCCGCACCGATATCGACCTGGATAAACGCACGGGTCTGATACCGGTAAATATTTCAATTTTCCGAAAAGAAGATTTTAATAAAGCTATGAAGGCGATGAAGCCTGTATTTAAATCGAGATTCAGCCTCAGCAAACTGGTTTCAGTAGCTAACGAAGGCGAGGCCATCGGCGATTTTATAACACCGGAAGGTAAAACCGCTCTGGCTACCGTTTGCAGTATTACCGTTAACGGAACTCTCCTAAAAGCCGGAGTACCTATTGATTCCAGGTTCGGCGGCATACTACAGATTCGTAACAACGAACCTCTCCGTTTCGTGGAGTTGATTCATTATGCCGGCAGCTCTCTCGACCCTTCGGAGATATTTATCAGGGCTAAAATGACCTCCGTTATCCGTGCATCCGAAGACGGCAACGGTGAAATACTGGCAAATTACCGGGAGATACCTGCCATATGCCGCCCGTTGGCGGAAGAAGTATCGGCAAAGCTGGAAGCAGCCGGACTCGGCGGTATATTCCTCCTAGGCAATGTAAGCGAACCGGTATGCGAAACCCCTATCGACCTTAACAGAGTAGGCGTCGTTCTGATCGGCGGTTTGAATCCGGTAGCAGCCGCAGCCGAGTCGGGAATAATCAGCGAAAGCCATGCTATGAGCGCCGTTGTCGATTACAGGACGCTGGTTAATATAAACGATATTTAATCCTGCCATACGACTATAAAAAACCTTTATAGCCATCTCTTGACTAAACGCTACTATGGTATTACACTATAATTACATTGTACTTACCAGGAGGCAGGATAATGTTAAAAAAGTTAACACGTCATGGTAACAGCTTGGCGCTGGTAATAGATAAAGGCGTGCTCGATATCCTGAATATCGACGACCAGACCCCGCTCGATATTTCAACGGACGGGACACTGTTGATTATTTCACCCGTCAGGGATGAAAACAGGCAAAAATCATTCAACGAAGCACTGGCGAAAACAAATAATAAGTACGGGCGAATGCTCAAGAGGCTGGCGGATTGATCGACCCCGTCTTTCTGACCCTTGACGAAGTTATTGCAATCCATAGCGACCAGATTAAACGTTATGGAGGTCTATCCGGCATCCGCGATATCGAGTTATTGAAATCGGCAGTTGCCATGCCGGCAGTTGGTTTCGCCGGTGAATTCCTGCATACGGATATTTTCGAAATGGCTGCCGCCTATCTTTACCATATAATTCAAAACCATCCGTTCATAGACGGGAATAAACGCGCTGGTACTGTCGCTTGGATTGTTTTCTTACTTATGAACGGTATAGAGGTCGATATCAATGAAAACACCCTCGAAGCTTTAGTACTCTCGGTGGCTGTTGGAAAAACCGGCAAGTCGGAAATAACACAATTTTTCAGAAATAATATAAATATAGAAGAATAACAAGCCGGTATCAGGACGTTCAGACCCTCATAAAAATTGTAATCACTCCCGTTTTAGTTTAAAATTGCCATTATATCTAATATCGGTTATAGCGGAGTGATTTAATGACCGAAAAAATAGGCGTGCTTCTAGGCATTTTTTCCAAAGACAGAAAGAATCTTATTCCCATTCTTCAAAATGTACAGGAAAAAGAAAAATATCTGTCCGCAGAATCGATTTCGGAAATCAGCGACTACCTGGGAATATCCGAAAACGATATATTCAGCGTTGCCAGTTTCTATTCGCAATTCCGTTTTATTAAACCCGGCGAGCATACCGTCAAGGTATGCCAGGGTACCGCCTGCCACGTACGCGGCGGAGCCAGGGTACTGGAAACGGTCGAGCGTGAATTGAAAATCAAGCCGGGGCAAACTACCGCAGATGGTAAATACTCTTTAGAAACCGTTGCCTGCATTGGAGCCTGTGCTCTGGCGCCGACCATGGTAATGGATAGCGAGGTTCACCGCCAGATGACCCCGCAAAAAGTGGTAAATCTACTGAATTCGGAACAAGGTGGACGGCAATGACCGCAAGTATTCAGCGAACCATATTTATTTGCGAGGGTACCGGCTGTGTCTCCGGCAAATCGCACGAAATCCGTCAGGCGCTTGAGCAAAAGACGTCGGAACTGGGTTTAAACAATGTTAAAGTGGACTTTACCGGATGCCACGGTTTCTGTGAACAGGGACCGATTGCCATTGTGGAACCGGACGGCATTTTCTATACTCACCTTTCCGAGGGTGATGTCGATGATATCGTCGAAGAACACCTTATAAATAATAAACCGGTCGAGAGGCTATTCTTTAAAGACCCGCTAAGCGGACAGGCAATTCCCTGCTACAAGGACATAAATTTCTACCGCAAGCAACAGCGCATAATATTGCGAAACTGCGGGCATATCAACCCGGAGAGAATAGAGGATTATATAGCCAGGGACGGATACCTGGCATTGAAAAAAGTATTATCTAAAATGACGCCTTTACAGGTTATCGAAGAAGTTAAAAAATCGGGCTTGCGCGGCAGGGGCGGCGCCGGTTTTTCTACCGGTATGAAGTGGGAATTCTGCCAGAAAGAGCAGAGCGACATTAAATACATGATTTGCAATGCCGACGAAGGCGACCCCGGCGCTTTTATGGACAGAAGCATCATGGAAGCCGACCCGCACACCGTTATCGAAGGTATGACTATCGCCGCTTACGCTATCGGCGCTGGCGAAGGATATATTTACATCCGCGCCGAGTATCCGCTGGCTGTAAAAAGACTCAGAATTGCCTTGAAACAGGCTGAAGAAAACGGATTCCTCGGCAATAACATCCTCGGCTCTGATTTCAGTTTCAAAATACATGTCAACGAGGGCGCCGGAGCCTTTGTCTGCGGCGAAGAAACCGCCCTTATGGCGTCTATAGAGGGAAAACGCGGTATGCCGCGCTCCCGCCCCCCCTTCCCCGCCCAGGCCGGATTATGGGGTAAACCCACTACCATTAATAATGTTAAATCGCTGGCTTCGGTGCCGGTAATAATCAACAATGGCGCAGACTGGTACAGCAAGATAGGCACTGAAAAAAGCAAGGGCACCGCTGTTTTTGCCCTGACCGGAAAAGTGTCAAACAGCGGACTGGTTGAAGTGCCGATGGGAATTACCCTGCGCGAGATAATCTATGACATCGGCGGCGGGCTTATCGGAGGCAAAGATTTCAAGGCGGTTCAAAACGGAGGCCCTTCGGGCGGTTGCCTGCCGGCAAGCGCTTTGGATTTACCTGTCGATTACGAAAGGCTGGCGGCTGCCGGCGCCATTATGGGTTCCGGTGGAATGATAGTCGTCGATTCGCAAACATGCATGGTTGACCTTGCCAAATATTTTTTGTCGTTTACACAGGCGGAATCCTGCGGCAAGTGTGTTATGTGCCGAGAAGGAACGCTTCAGATGCTAAAGATACTGGATGACATTACGGAAGGCAAGGGCAAAGAAGAAGATATCGACCTGCTTTTGGAACTGGCAAAATCGATTCAGGCCGGTTCGCTGTGCGCTCTCGGGGGAACCGCTCCCAATCCCATTCTTACCACTATCAGGTATTTCAGAGATGAATATGAAGCGCATATAAAAGAGAAGCGTTGCCCGGCGGCATCCTGCAAGAGTTTGATTAACTTCTACATTCTGCCCGACAAATGCCAGGGATGCGGTATCTGCAAGAGGGGCTGCCCGGTTGAAGCTATTTCGGGCGACAAGCGCATGATACATATCATAGACCAGAACAAGTGTATCAAGTGCGGCAACTGCCTTGATGTCTGCCCGGAACGTTTCGATGCTGTTGCGAAGGTCAGCGGAGAGACGTTGCAGGTTCCGGAAGAACTGATTCCGGTAGGCAGCTGGCAAAATACGCAGTCTGAGGAAAAACTGTGAACACCATCACGATAAATATAGACGGAAAAGATGTAAAGACGCAAAACGGAAAGACCGTTCTTGAGGCAGCGCTGGATAACGGCATATATATACCTACCCTTTGTTACCATCCCGACCTGAGTCCGTTCGGAGCTTGCAGGTTATGTATAGTACAGATAGAGGGCATACGCGGATTACCCACCTCGTGCACTACCGCTGTTAAAGAGGGAATGGTCGTTAAAACGGATACCACTGAGATAAAACAGGTACGCCGTGTCGCCATGGAACTGATGCTGGCCGCGCACCCGGAAGACTGCCTGGTCTGTTCGCAAAACCTCAACTGCGAATTGCAGGCGGTGGCTCAATATATAGGCATAGACAAGAAAAGGCTTAAATCCAATGTTAAAGAAACCCCCGTTAATGATATTAATCCCTTATTTACGCATGACATGAGCAAATGCATCCTCTGCGGACGTTGTGTCCGCGCCTGCTATGAACTCAGGGGCGTGGGCATTCTATCGTTTATAAACCGCGGCAAGGAAACCTATGTCGGCACCGCTTTCGATAAACCGCTGGCTGAAGCCGAATGCCGCTTCTGCGGAGCCTGCATCGAGGTCTGCCCGACCGGAGCATTGACCGATAAAGACAGCTTCATCAGGAAAGGCAACCGCGAATCCGCGCTTGTTCCCTGCCGTAACAGGTGTCCCGCCGGTATAGACGTCCCCAGATATATCAGGTTTATTACCGAAAATAAATACGAAGCAGCCGATGCGGTAATCAGGGAAAAAGTGCCCTTCCCTAAATCGCTGGGTTATGCCTGCAATCATCCCTGTGAAGAGGTCTGCCGCCGCAAGGATATTAACGAGGCTATTTCGATTAAGGGATTAAAGAGATTCGCCGCCGAAAGTGACGAGACAAGCTGGGGCGATGATATAAAGAAATCCGCAGCGACGGGTAAAAAGGTTGCCGTTGTCGGTGCCGGACCCGCAGGACTAACCGCTGCCTTTTATCTTTCCAAACTGGGACATAGAGTAATCGTTTTCGAAGCCCTGCCGGTTGCCGGAGGTATGTTGAAAGTGGGAATCCCCGAATACAGGCTGCCCAAAACAGTGCTCGATGTTGAAATCAGGCAAATGATGCAATCCGGTTTCGAGATAAAGACCAGGACTAAAATCGAATCCGTGGACGAATTGATTAAGCAGGGATACGATGCCGTTTACCTTGCCATCGGCGCCCATAAAGATATCAAGATGGGAGTCGAAGGAGAAGATTGCAAGGGTGTTATCGACGCCATTACTTTCCTGAGGGATATCAGCCTCGGGAAACCGGTTAAAACAGGTGGCAGAGTAGCTGTTATCGGCGGAGGCAACGTTGCCACCGATGCCGCCCGTTCGGCTATCAGGCTGGGAGCCAAACAGGTCGATATGATTTACCGGCGTACCCGCAAGGAAATGCCTGCCAGCGATGAAGAAATCGAGGGATGCATCGAGGAAGGCGTAAATATCGTTTACCTTGCCGCACCCGATAAGATACTAAAAGACGGAAGCAATCTGAAACTTCAGTGCGTTCGTATGCAACTGGGAGAGCCGGATGCCTCGGGCAGGCAGCGCCCCGTTCCCATTGAGGGCAGCGAGTTTACAGAAATCTACGACACCATTATTTCCGCTATCGGGCAGACTACCGATATCCCGACAGGCTTCAATATAGAAGCTGAAAAAGGCAACAGGCTCCCCGTCGGTAATGATAAGGCTTCCATCAGGGACGGGGTTTTCGGCGGCGGAGATGCCGTAAGCGGCCCGGCAACCATTATCGAAGCCATCGCTTCGGGCAGGGCCGGAGCCATAGCCATCGATAAATACCTCGGCGGAAAAGGCGTTATCGACGAGAAGATAGCCCCTGCCAGCGAACCGTGCGACTGCATCGGCTGCGAAAAGGGCTTTGCCGCGCAAAACCGCGAAGAAATACCCCTTATCGATATGGAAGAACGCAAAACCAGCTTCGAAGTCGTCGAAAACAACTACAACGAGGATTCGGCGGTTAAAGAAGCCGCAAGATGCCTGCAATGCGACTTGAGAATGAATATTTCCTCCGTCAAGTTCCCACCGAAGCGTGAGACGACTAAGGGGAGGTAAGTTTATTTAGTGTCATTGCGAATCTTTCCGAAGGAAAGGCGAAGTCCCGATGAATCGGGATCGAACCCGAAGTACCCTTCAGGGTGATAACAGCGACGGATAAGGTATCTGCCCTCTTTGGAAAAGAGGGAATCAGGGAGATTTGCTACATATTGCTCCATCGATTCCGGCAACCTGCAAAATCCCTCTTAATCTCCCTTTTTCAAAGTGAGAGAATCGCGGAGTGCATTTTCTTGCCTTTATTTACAAATTGCCATTGCAATGGCTTCACAGGCAGACGAAACAATCTTTCCCTAATAGACCACATGGCTAATAAAAAACGTAGGGACGACCAATGGTCGTCCGCATTTATGTTTCCGTTTTTGGCGGACGGGCAATGCCCGTCCCTACGAGGTTTACGATTAAATTGTCATCCTGAACGAAGTGAAGGATCTAAAACCATTCGCTAAGCATTAAATTCCTTGCCCATTTCACTCTCTCAATACGACAATTATAATAACGTCAAAGACAAAAAGACCCATTACTCCCCCGTTAACTCCATCAACTCATTATAATACTCCTGCGTCTGCTCTGTCGTCTCTCCGTTAATGAACACATATAAATCATCCAGTTCGATGACGATATAAGGCGCTCCCCTTACGATAAACAGCTTCGATTTGCCATAGCCGTCGATGTCGAAGTTGCCAAGAGAATATCTATTTGTCGAAATACCGTTCGTTCGTATGCCTCCCGGGATATCCTCGATCATATCGATGCTGATTATGTCGTCCGCATCGAACCGGTAACCATACATCGGCGCCTGGATTTCGATCGTATTGTTATCATTGACCATTGTCATTTCGACTTCTCCGAAATCCGCCCACATAGTTATTCCAGTAACTCCGACCAGTATCAATGCCAAAAAGCCGAACATGCCATACATAAAGGCTTTACCCGCTTTGCTTGCCATATTGATCGTGTATCCGTAACCGGAGCGTTTTTCCACCATTGTCCTTTCGTCATATGGGTTGTTATAGAACATCAGGCCGTTTTCCCACCCGCTGTCATCGTCTATATAAGTATTGTTATTTTCCGTATCTTTTAATCTTTGCTGTTTCGTCTGCACCTTTTGATATGCACCGAAGATTATCAGTACGCCGACAAGACTGAGTACCATCAAGATGATAACCGTCAACACAATAGCCATGCCGTACTGCCATGTGATAAAGCTGACAACAGCTATAACCATGGATTCCAGCAAGGCGAAGAACAGCCATCCGCGGCTGAGGGTGCTCTTACGCGCCGTATTATAAGCCATATTCACAGCGGTATCTTTAGAAATGGAAATCGTGCGCTCACTGCAGACTAATTTATACAGCCAGATAGAAACAGCCGTAGTTACAACGGATAGACTTCCAATGCTAAGCAGCATAACATCGGCGTTTTTATTCAAAAAAGCGAACAGAAACGGTAGTAAACTCAATAATGCCGGTAATATAAACCATTTTCCCGATATGGGCATAGTATCCTTTAGCCTTGAAACCTCGGTATCGATGGTGACTATCCTGGCGTTGTTGCCGAACCAGCGGTTATTTTGTTTCAGAACCAGCAGTTTCCGGTGGTATTTGGTAAAAACGCGGTTGGCGGCATAGAAAACAACACCCATCCATGTAAATAAAAACAGGATTGCTATAGATACATAGGAGAGAAGGAAAAACAGCGGGACGCTGGCAGCAGCCGCAATAAATACGAGTACCAGTAAGGCTTTACGATACTGCCTTACAATATCCTCTATCTCCCTGCTCTTCAATACATCCCCCGGTAAAGATATGCCGATCCGTATATTCGGCTGGGGACTCGCCTGTGAGGCGAAGTAAACAGAAACAAGTATAATGGCTACTACAAAACCTAAAATCCAGCTTACCATGAACGTTGCTCCTTTAATTTATCGATGTTCATATCGTTGAATGTTTTTTCGCATATTTTAAGGAAGGTTTCTTTATCCATTCCCTTGGCTTTCGATTCCGCCGCTAGCAGCGATAATTCTTCTTCCAGTTTTTCATTAAACTGCTGATTTGTGCTTAATCCCTCGCGGACTTTGGCTCCGTGACGGCGGTCGATTTCGATATACCCCTCGTTTTTCAGAATGGTATATGCCTTGGATACGGTCATCATGTTGATACCGATATCCTCCGCAAGCTGACGAACGGTCGGCAGCCCCTGCCCCGCTTTCAACTCCCCGCAGCCGATACCCATAACGATCTGGTTGCGCAGTTGTACGTAGATAGGGACATCGCTCGACATGTTTAACTGTAAAATCATTCTACCACCCTGATAACTTTGTATTACTTATACTAATACATACAATACAGTTTGTCAAGATAAATTGAGAAAATGTTTGTTATTGGTATTGCGAAGATGACAAGAAAAGCAGCCTGTCATGTTGAGTTCGCACATTAGCTGAGCTAAGTATAAATGACTGACGAATGAAGTATCCGGAGCGGGGAAATTATAAGTCTCGATAAATCGGGATGTCATCCAGACTCGTCTGGATGACGGATGAGGGTTGGAATTCTTCCTGTTGCCGGGGCAACCTTTATGCCGATTCTCCCCACCCTCCGGATTCTTCAGTCACCCCTTGTGACTTCTGAATGACAATAAAGCAACCTGTCATGCTGAATTCGTGAGGGACGAATGAAGCATCCGGGGCGGTGGTAATTAATCCTTCAACCAGTTCAAGGCGTTTGCCATTCAATGCGTATCTAGAATATTAATTAAACTATTTATTTCTACAATAGTCATTTCTCGAAATCATCCCGCTGTTTTGCTTCTTGTTCAAGCATAACCTTGAGATGATTAGGCATTTCATATACTACCAATTTCGTTGGATGTTCCAATATAATTGATTCACCAATTAATAAATGTTGATTTTCGATTTCAAAATGTTTTACAGGAATTGAATATTCAGCTTTTACAAATTCTATATGAAAAGTAATTTCAGATAAAGGATAAAAAGTTGCATTCGGTTCAATTGCAAAGCCAATCCACGAATCACAAGGTATCTTGTAGTCATAATAATTTATAGCATCATTTATACTTAGGGTATTAAGTTTATTTGCTATAGTAGGGTCTTTTTGAAGCCCTTCAATATAGGTTAACATTGGAATTTTTAATTTATTCTTACAGTCAAGTAAAAGCATTTTAGGGAAACTCTGAAAAAGTCTGTGGATATGAGATAATACTGATATCGAATATC
>CAYNQR010000028.1:0-15683 GCA_964399425.1 uncultured Dehalococcoidales bacterium
CCAGCGCCGTATTATCTACGGTATGCGGTTTGGATACGGTCGGCTCCAGTTTGGAAACATCTATATTTACTATTTTCTCGTAGACCGCATCGGCATCCGCCGAAAGAGGCTGATATAAGTTTTCGCGTCGCTGTTCTTTCAGGTATTTTCTTGTCGTCTCGTCCGAAGGGAACAACCCCACTTTGGCTCCGGCTTCGACCGCCATATTAGCAATCGTCAACCTGTCTCCGATAGTCATATTGTCCACCGTTTCGCCGGCAAACTCGAGGGCTTTGTAGGTAGCTCCGTCGGCTCCGATAAGCCCGATTAAATGCAGTATCAAATCCTTGGCAGAGACGTATTTTTGAAACCTGCCGCTGCAAACTACTCTGATAGTCTCCGGCACACGGAACCAGGTTTTTCCCAGCGCCATGGCAACAGCGACATCCGATGAACCCATACCGGTGGCAAAGGCGCCGATACCGCCGGCAGTAACCGTATGCGAGTCCGCCCCGACAATGACATCTCCCGGTGCGGCGATGTTCTCGGCAACCAACTGGTGGCAGACGCCGTCGCCGGCATCCGACAAAACACAACCGGTTTTTGTGGCAAAATCCCTGAGCGTGATATGGTCGGTTGATAACTGGCTGTTGGGGCTGGGGGCGGCGTGGTCGATAAATAATACTGTTTTTGCAGGATTAGCCAGTTTCTCGAATCCATTATTCAGGAATTCACGCACCGTTAACGGACCGGTAGTATCCTGAACAAATGCCAGGTCGACCGGCGTGATCACGATATCGCCCGAACTGACATCGCTCCCGGATTTCAATCCCAGAATCTTTTCAGCCAGTGTTTTTCCCATAGTTATCTACCTTTCAGATAAGGAATATTTAAGCAATAGTATACCCCTTTTTATCATTAAAAGTTATATCATGATAAAACTAAAGGGTTAACCGATGACAGCCAGGACATCGTCGCGCAGTACGTGGTCTCCGGCCTTGAATTTGATTTCCTTTACCTTGCCTTTGGCGGTTGCCGGCAGGTCGATAGCCATCTTCATTGCTTCGATAACGGCAACTATATCGCCTTCTTTAACATCGTCGCCGACTTTAACCATATAGCGGATGACCAATCCGGGCATAGGGGCGACGATGGCAGTTCCGTTAACAGGCGCTGCGGCTGCCGCTACAGGCGCGGGTGCGGGCGTTGGAGCCGGCGGCGCTGCGGGTGCCGCATGAACCGGTTGTGAAGCTGCCGCAGGGGTTGCCGCTGCTGGCGGTGCCGCTACGGGTGCTGGAATGGCAACGGGCGGCGCCGGCGGGATGACGATACTGGCAGGGTCTACCAGTTTGCCGGCTTTGGCTTTGGCGATCAGTTCGTCTTCTTTCTTGATGTCCTCCATCTTTTTGGCCCTGGTTTCGGGCGGAGGGGCTTCAAGCCCATATTTCCACCGCAGGAAGCGCATACCGGTAGTCGGATAGAGTGCATAGGTCAGCACATCGCCCAGGTTGCGGGCGATATGTGCGGTATCTGCATAAGCCTTTTCCATCTCGGGTTCCAGAATATCTCCCGGTCTGGCGGTGATCGGTGTTTCGCCCCTCTCATAGCCCTTTAAAACCAGTTTCTGGATTTCCGGCGGAATGGGAACCGGGGTTTGTCCGTAAAGCCCGTAGACCAGGTCTTTTACCTGTGCCGAAATTACCTTGTAACGTCCGTACAAAACGTTCTGTACGGCCTGTATGCCTACAATCTGGCTGGTGGGTGTTACCAGCGGGGGATACCCCAGTTCTTTTCTTACCTTGGGTACTTCGGCATAAACCTCGCCGATTCTGTCTAAGGCATTAGCTTCCTTAAGCTGGGAAACGAAGTTGGAAATCATGCCGCCGGGCACCTGGTGAACCAGCACTTCGGTATCAATGACCGACATCTTGGTATTGGCCATAAAATCGCGGTACTTGGGAGCAATCGATTCAAAGTATTCTCCCAGTTTGAAAAGTTGTTTCATATCGATACCGGTTTCCCGGTCGGTGCCCTGAAGGGCGGCCACGAAAGGTTCGATGGCCGGGTGCGATGTGCGCAGGGCAAACGGCGCCAGCGCCGTATCGACGATATCTACACCTGCTTCGATAGCTTTCAGGATACTCATCGAGGCCATGCCGCTGGTGTAATGGGTATGCAGGTGTACCGGAATCTTGATTTCCTTTTTAAGCGCCGAAATCAGCGTATAGGCATCATCCGGGCGAATAAGCCCTGCCATATCTTTTATGCAAAGGCTGTCGGCTCCCATCTGCTCCAGTTTGAGAGCTTTCCTGATATAGTATTCCAGATTATAAACCGGGCCGCCCATCTTGGGTTCGGTTAATGAATAACACAACGATAACTGTGCATGCTTGCCGCTTTCCTTGATCGCCTGCAAGGGTACCTCGAAATTGCGCTCGTCGTTCAAGGCATCGAACACCCTGAATATGTCTATACCGGTCTTCGCAGCGTATTTTACAAAGGTGGTCACCACATCGTCTGCATAGTTGCGGTAGCCTACCAGGTTCTGCCCTCTTAAAAGCATCTGGAGCGGGGTTTTGGGAGCCAGCCATTTTATGGCTGAGAGCCTTTCCCACGGGTCTTCATTCAAATACCTGGTGGGGACGTCGAATGTGGCGCCGCCCCATACTTCCAGCGAATAAAAACCGGCTTTATCCATCTCCGCGGCAATCGGCAGCATATCTTCAGTTCGCATCCGGGTAGCAAGTAGCGACTGGTGCCCGTCGCGCAGTGTAACATCGGTTATCTTTAACGGATTCTTATTCATGGCAGTCCTTTCCTTTTATAGCGGAATATTCACTTATTCACACATAAAAACTTCGTGGATTATAGAATACGAATAGTTATGAATAATAATAACATACCCTCTTCTACGGGGCAAACAAAACTTGTACGGGGCAGATATATATAATATAATTTTAGAATAGAAATCATAAACTCACCTGTTAATCAGCGCCGTCTAATGACCTGTCTTCCGGTCTATTCTCAAGGTCTAACCCGTGTTTTTAGCCGTAAATTTCAGCAAGTGTAGGTATTAGTAAAACGATGGAAATACTGTCGGGCTTTAGCAGAGATAAAAGCAACCTGATTCCCATTTTAGAGGCGTTTCAGCGCGAGTTCGGATATCTGCCTGAAGATGCAATTCACAGTGTAGCCGATTATCTGCGGCTATCACCGTCGACGGTTTACAGCGTTGCCACCTTTTACCCGCGTTTTAAATTGGTTCCCTCGGGTAAAAAGGTTATCTGTGCCTGTCGCGGGACTGCCTGTCACGTTCGCGGCGGCGGGCAGGTGCTGCGTGAAATAGAAAAACAACTGGGAATTAAAACGGGCGAGACGACCGGTGATATGGAATATACCCTGGAAACGGTATCCTGCATGGGAGCCTGCGTTCTGGCTCCGGCCGTAATGATAGGCAACGAAATACACGGGCAAATGACTCCTCAAAAAGTGGCAGGGGTATTAGATGACGAATAAAAACGATGCCGTCCGCACGGTTTTAATCTGTCAGGGTACCGGTTGCAGCTCTTTAAAATCTGCTAAAATCAGGGATGCCTTCGAGAGCGGAATTGCGGCATCGGGTATATCGAATATAAAAGTGGATTTTACCGGCTGCCATGGTTTCTGTGCGCAGGGTCCCGTCGTTGTTATCGAACCCGAAGGTATTATATATACCCGCGTTACGCTCGAATACGTCCCCGAGATAATCCAGTCTCATCTTAAGCAGGGAGAGCCGGTCTCTGCTTTATTTTACCGTGACCCGCTAAGCGGGGCTGCGGTTCCCTGTTACCGGGATATCGAACTGTATAAAAAACAGAAACGCGTTATCATGCGCAACTGCGGGCGGATTAATCCCGAAAAAATCGAGGCTTATGAATCCGCCGGCGGTTATCAGGCTTTACGCAAGGCGCTCACGATGATGACGCCGCAGCAGGTTATCGATGAGGTAAAGCGGTCGGGGTTGCGGGGCAGGGGAGGAGGCGGATTTCCGACCGCCGTGAAATGGGAAGCTTGCCATAATGTATCCGGCAGCCCCAAATACGTAATATGCAACGCCGATGAAGGCGACCCCGGAGCATTTATGGACCGCAGCATTATAGAGGCCGACCCTCATTCCGTAATCGAGGGGTTGATTATTGCCGCTTATGCCGTCGGGGCTTCTTACGGATTTATCTATGTACGGTCTGAATATCCTTTAGCAGTTAGACGCCTCAATCTGGCTATCGCATCAGCCATAGAAAAAGGCTACCTGGGCGATAACATACTCGGGTCTGTATTTAATTTTAATATTCGTATCTTCGAAGGAGTGGGGGCCTATATTTGCGGTGAAGAAACAGCACTGATAGCATCTATCGAGGGTAAAAGAGGTGTTCCCCGTGCGCGTCCGCCCTATCCGGCGCAATGCGGTCTGTGGGGCAAACCCACCGTTATCAACAATGTAAAAACACTGGCAAACGTCCCGGTTGTTATTTCTGAGGGAGCGGGGTGTTATACACAATCCGGTACCGCTAATAACAGCGGGACGGTAGTCCTGGCTCTTTCAGGGAAGATTACCAGCAGCGGTCTTATCGAAGTTCCCATGGGGACGACACTTAAGGAGATTATATTCGATATCGGCGGTGGTGTTCCCAACGGCAGGCATTTTAAAGCCGTTCAGATAGGCGGTCCATCGGAAGCCTGTTTGCCGGCGGGTTTACTGAAAACGCCGGTCGATTTCGATTCGCTATTGAAAGCAGGCGCCAACCTGGGTTCCGGCGGTATGGTGGTGATGGACGAAGATACCTGTATAGTAGATATCGCCCGTTACTTTTTATCTTTTACGCAATCGGAATCCTGCGGCAAGTGCGCTCCCTGCCGTCTGGGTACCAAGCAGATGCTGGATATATTGGAACGCATCTGCCGCGGCGAAGGCAAAATGCAGGATATCGATACGCTTTTGGAACTGGCAAAGACAGTAAAGGCCGGTTCTCTCTGCGGGTTGGGGCACTCCGCTCCGAACACCGTTTTAACCACACTGCGCTATTTCCGCGATGAGTACGAGGAGCATATTTTAAAACACTATTGCCGCGCCGCAGTTTGCCGCGGGCTGGTAAAAGCACCCTGTATCCATACCTGTCCGGCGGAAATCGAGGTTCCCCGTTATATCCGTTTTATACAAAAGGGGCAGCCCGAAGAAGCGCTGGCGGTCATCCGCGAAAAGATACCGTTCCCGGCTGTCTGCGGGTTGGTATGTTTTCATCCCTGCGAATCGAGATGCCGCCGGGCGCAGCTGGATGAAGCTGTTTCAATCCGCGAACTCAAACGTTACGCCGTTGAAAACGGCGGCGAGTTGTGGAGAAGCAGGATAGTCCCTCATTGTCCGACAGGCAAGAGGGTAGCTGTAATCGGGTCGGGGCCGGCGGGATTAACTGCCGCCTACTACCTGGCAAGGTTGGGACACTCTGTTACCGTATATGAATCAAGACCCGAAGCGGGCGGAATGCTGCGCATGGCAATCCCCGATTATCGCCTGCCGAAAAATATTCTGGATGCCGATATTCATGAAATAGTAAATAGCGGAGTGAACATTAAAACGAATAGCGAAGTCTACAATGTAGACGCCTTGTTCGAAGGTGGTTATAATGCTGTTTTCGTGGCAATCGGTGCGCAGAACGACCTCAAGATGGGCATCAGCGGGGAGGAAGACCATAGATTTATCGACCGGCTGGCTTTCTTGAGAGATGTCAACATGGGTAAAAAGGCGTCGCCCGGCGACAGGGTGGGGGTGATTGGCGGCGGACATGCGGCAATCGATGTGGCGCGCACCGCCAGGAGGCTGGGAGCAAGAGAAGTCACCATTATTTATCGCCGCAGCCGTGAGGATATGCCGGCCGGACGTGAAGAAATTGAGAAAGCGCTGGGCGAAGGAATCCACATCCTCGAAATGGCGATGCCGGGGCAGGTAATCAACGAAGACGACGGGATAACCCTGGAATGTATACGCATGACGAAGGGGGATATCGATGCTTCAGGCAGGTATCGCTCGGTTCCTATTGAGGGTAGTGAGTTTACCTTAAAACTCGACAGCGTGATTGCCTCCATCGGGCAGCGTCTGCGTATCTCCGACAGATTCGGGTTGGATACCGCCGATGACGGGTTTATTGCGGTGGATAATTTTACGCTGGCAACCGGTAAGCCGGGTGTTTTTGCCGGAGGCGATGCCGTTTTGGGGCCTTCGTCTGTTATCGAAGCTATAGCTCACGGCAGGCAGGCTGCCAAATCGATCGATATCTACCTGGGAGGCAGCGGTGTAATCGATGAGGTGCTGGCATCTCCTGAAGACAATTCGGTGCTTGAAGACCCCTCGGATTTGCCGAGACAGGTTTCTCCGATATTGCCGTCGACAAACAGGATAAAGGATTTTTCCCAGGTGGAACTGGGTTACGATAAAGAAATTGCGGAGGCAGAATCGCGCCGCTGTTTAAGATGCGACCTGGAGCAGTATTAGTCGGGCGGGGATAATAAACAATGGCAAACGGGGTAATTAAGAGGGTTTGCAGGGATTGCTTCGTCCCGACTGGTCGGGACTCGCAACGACGATACAATTTATAATTTGTTTTGCTATTTTAAAAAAATATTACTAAAACCGTCGTTGCGAGGAAATCCCGATTATTCGGGATAAATCGGGATGACGAAGCAATCTCAAGTTATGGATAAGCAATTTTATGTGTATATAATGGCAAACGACTCGAATACTGTAACATATACAGGTGTAACCAGTGATATAAAGAGAAGAGTATACGAACATAAAGAGAAATTTGCCGAAGGATTTACAAAAAAGTATAACATCAACAAACTGGTTTATTATGAAGTATTCGGTGATGCTGTCAATGCGATAACCAGAGAAAAGCGAATCAAGGGTGGTTCAAGACTTGGTAAAATAAAACTGATAGAGAGTATGAATAAGGACTGGCATGATTTATATTATGAATTAGCCTAACCGGGGAGTCGAAAAATTTAGACTTATTAATAAAAATTAGACAGGTTGATTATAACCGGCAAGAGGGGTGATTAAAGAGTATCGCAGGGATTGCTTCGTCCCGACCAGTCGGGACTCGCAACGACGATACATCTTTCATGCCGATGGTTAGATTAATCTGGCCGCGGTATAAGTTAAAAACCGCTCCTCTAGCCCCTCTCCGCTGGCGGAGAGGGGAATTTAGAAGGGGTGAGGTTAAAAATCGGATAGTTTTACTATCCAATGTGTATTAGCAAGCGAAAAGGGTAGCTTACAGTGAACGAAATTAATTTAAATATCGATGGCAGAAAAGTAACCGCCAAACAGGGAATGACGGTGCTGGAAGCGGCGCTGGATAACGGTATTTATATCCCGTACCTGTGTTATTCCCCCGACCTCAAGCCGCACGGAGGCTGCCGCCTCTGTATCGTCGAGATAGAAGGGATGGAAGGGATGCCGACTTCCTGCACCACTCCCGCTAGCCAAGGAATGGTCGTCAGGACATCCACTCCCGATGTCGACGAAATTCGTCGTAACATACTAGAATTGATACTGGCCGACCATCCGCTGGATTGCCTGACCTGTGTTAAAAACCAGCGCTGCGATTTGCAAAAGGCAGCCGCTTACCTCGGTATAAAAGAGAGGAAGCTGCCTCACAACGACAGGAATATCCCGGCCGATGACAGCAATCCTTTCTTTAAAATCGACCGCAACTATTGCATACTTTGCCAGAAGTGCACGCGCACCTGCGATGAGATAACCTGCGCCAATGCCATCGAGGTCATCAACCGCGGTTATGAAAGCCGTATCGGCACCTTCGGCGATAAAACAATTATGGAATCGAATTGTCAGTCCTGCGGCGAGTGCGTGGTGCGCTGCCCGACGGCTGCTTTATCCGTCAAGGAATCGGCAGTGCCGGCATATGAGGTGGAGACTACCTGTCCGTATTGCGGCGTCGGCTGCGGGATGTACCTGGGGGTAAGAAACGGGAAAATCGTTTCTGTCCGCGGCAGCGATAGCAAGGCAAATAAGGGGAAACTGTGCGTCAAGGGGCGCTTCGGCATCGCCGGTTATGTCCACAGTGAAGAAAGACTGCGCAGTCCGCTGATTAAAAAGAACGGGAAGTTTGTCGAAGCAAGCTGGGATGAGGCATTGAGTCTTGTTGCCGAAAAGTTTTCTTCCTATCCGAAAGAGCAGGTAGGTATCATTTCATCCTCCCGCTGTACGAATGAAGATAATTATGTGGCGCAGAAGTTCTGCCGGCTGGTGCTGGGCACCAATAATATCGACCATTGTGCCAGGCTATGCCATGCGCCGACGGTCGCCGGTCTGTCCTGCCCCTTCGGCAGCGGGGCGATGACCAACTCCATCGAGGATATATCCGAATCGAATTGTCTCTTTGTTATCGGTTCCAATGCTACAGAAGCGCATCCTGTCATCGGGATGAACGTCAAGCAGGCGGTTAGACACGGGGCTAAGCTGATAGTGGCCGACCCGCGCGAAATCGAACTGGTGCGTCATGCCGATATCTGGCTGCGGCAGAATCCGGGCAGCGATGTGGCTCTCTTGATGGGCATGATTAAAATTATTATCGATGAGAATTTGCATGATGCTGGATTTATCAACGAGCGCTGTGAAAACAGCGAAGCCTTAATGCAATCCCTGAAAGCCTACGATATCGATTTTGTGGAAAGAGTTACAGGAGTGCCCCGCGAGCAACTAACTGCCGCGGCGCGTATGTATGCGGCCGGGAATCCATCCGCCATTCTCTACACTCTGGGAATCACCGAGCATTCGCACGGGACGGATAATGTCATGGCGATTGCCAACCTGGCAATGGTTACCGGCAATATAGGCAAGCGCGGAAGCGGCGTCAACCCCTTGCGCGGGCAGAACAATGTGCAGGGAGCCTGCGATATGGGAGCTTTACCCAACGTCTATCCGGGTTACCAGTCATCGACTTCGCCCGAAACGAAGAAGAAGTTCGAAGCTGTATGGGGCGGCAATCTTTCCATCGAAGAAGGATTGACGACGCCGGAAATGTTCGACGGAGCCTGTGACGGCACCTTTAAAGCGCTTTACATAATCGGTGAGAACTCGGTTCTCAGCCAGCCGAATTCGAAACATGTGATAGAAGCCCTCTCGTCCCTGGATTTTCTGGTAGTGCAGGATATCTTTCTTACCGAGACGGCACGTCTGGCAGACGTTGTATTGCCGGCGGCATCCTTCGCCGAGAAGGACGGCACTTTTACCAATACCGAGAGGCGTTTTCAGCGCGTCAGAAAGGCCATCGAGCCTGTGGAAGGGTCGCTGGCAGACTGGGAAATCACCTGCAGGATTGCCAAAAGAATGGGCGGCAAAGGCTTCGATTACGCACATCCGTCCCAGATTATGGATGAAATCGCTGCCCTGGCTCCCCGTTTCGGCGGTATAAACTACGAGAGGCTGGAAAAGGGCGGTTTGCAGTGGCCGTGTCCGTCTTCCGACCATCCGGGGACGCCCATATTGCATGTAAAACAGTTTACCAGGGGAAAGGGAAAGCTGATACCGATTGCATATCGTCCTTCCGAAGAACTGCCGGATGCCGATTATCCCTTGCTTCTGACCACCGGACGCCGGCTGTTCCATTATCATACTGGGACGATGACGCGAAAAACGGAAGGTCTCAATAACTTTATGGACAGGGAAAGGGTGCAGATAAATCCGGCGGATGCTATTCAACTGGGGTTGAACTCCGATGATGAAATCAGGGTGATATCGCGTCGCGGCGAGGTAAAAGCCGGAATCGAGATAACCGGGGTTGTCCCCGAGGGGGTGGTTTTTATGACCTTCCATTTTGCCGAAACCCCGACTAATATGTTAACAAGCCATGCCGTCGATTCGGTGACGCAGACTCCCGAATACAAGGTCTGTGCCATCAGGATTGAAAAAATATCGCATCATTAAGCAACCGAACCTGTCGAGCGATAAAAATACGGATATGGTATCATAATTAAAATGTCGCAAACACGCGAAAGAGATTGTTAATGCAACAGGTCGGAGTGGATATCATAGAAATAAAGCGGATTGAAAAAGCCGTTTCCCGCTGGGGAGATGTCTTTCTCAAGCGTATTTATACGAATTCCGAATTGCAGCTCTACTCAAATAAAACGGCATCTTTGGCGGTGCGGTTTTCCGGTAAAGAAGCGGTTATAAAAGCGCTCGGTTCCAACAGTATAGCTTATCGCGATATCGAAATAATTACCGATGCCGGCGGTCGGCCGCAGGTCAATTTATACGGTAATGCCGGGCAAATAGCGCGGGATATCGGCATTGAGAATATCGCTGTAAGTTTATCGCATTGCCGTGAATATGCGGTTGCCTGTGCCGTTACTGAAATCTGCCCTGCCGGCGGAGTTCCTCCTAACGCCCTGTAATAATTATCAATTCTTTTTACCTATTCAACTAAACCTTTAGAAGTGATAAAATTAAAATACAGGTGAAAGCCTTTCAGGAGGAACAAATAATATGTCTGGTCATTCCAAGTGGGCTAATATAAAAAATCAAAAAGGTGCTGCCGATGCCAAGAGGGGGCAGCTTTTTACAAAGATAACCCGTGAAATCATATTGGCGGTACGCGAACACGGCGGCAATCCGGAAGCTAATTCCCGTCTTCGTCTTTGCATTCAAAAAGCGCGCGATAACAACATGCCGATGGACAACATCGAGAGGGCTATTAAAAAAGGGGAAGGCACTCTCGAGGGCATGACTATCGATGAATTCGTACTGGAGGGCTACGGTCCCGGCGGTGCGGCGCTTTTAGTCGACGTTTTGTCAGACAATCGCAACCGTACTATTCAGGAAGTCAGGAGCGTCTTTACCCGCGCCGGCGGCGGATTAGGCGAAGCCGGCAGCGTCAACTGGCAGTTCGAACAAAAAGGAATTATCGGCATTGAAGTTACGGATAATATAAATGCCGATGATGTTTCCCTGATGGCAATCGATGCCGGCGCCGAGGATGTAAAGTCGGATGCCGATTATATCGAAGTCTATACCAGCCTCGAAGATATGGAAAAGATTCGCAAGTCGTTGGAGGATAACGGGGTAACCGTTAAATCGGCAGAATTGGCAAAAGTCGCCAGGAATACCATCGAACTCGATAAAGCGGCATCGCTCTCGGTTTTAAAGCTGATAGACAGGATGGAAAGCCTGGATGATGTGCGCAGCGTCTGGAGCAATGTCGATTTCAGCGATGAGGTAATGGAGAAATACGAAGGGTAATCCGTACAGTGTAATGAGAATACTGGGTATCGACCCCGGAACAATCATCGTAGGTTACGGTATTATAGACTGCGAAGAGGATAATATCTCTTTTGTCTGCTGCGATGCCTTGAAATGCAAGCAACGCTCCCCGATCGGGGAGCGTCTGTGCTATATTTATGATGAGCTTTGCTCCGTAATAGAGAGTTACAATCCCGATGCGGTGGCTGTAGAGCAGCCCTTTGCGGATAAGAATATACGTTCGGCGCTGGCAATCGGTAAAGCGCAGGCGATTGCCATACTGGCAGCCGGCAAGCACCATCTTCCGTGTTATGAGTACTCACCGGCGCAAATCAAGCAGGGAGCCACCAGTTACGGAGCCAGTTCCAAGGAACAGGTGCAGCAGATGGTTAAACTGCAGCTCAACTTATCCGAAATACCGGAGCCGAACGATGCCGCTGATGCTTTGGCGGTGGCGATTTGCCATGTTCGGTCTGTACATCTGAATGATATAATAAAGGGGCAAGGAGATAAGCAATGATAGCCAGTCTAAGCGGTAAATTGGAAGCATTGGGCAGCGATTGGGCTATTATCAATGTCGGCGGGGTGGGTTTCCATGTTCATTTATCGACAACGGGAATCAGCAGGCTGGGAAGCATCGGCTCTACGGTCAAGGTTTACACCCATTTGCATGTGCGCGAAGATAACATCTCCCTGTTCGGTTTCAATACCACTTCCGAACTTGAACTTTTTAAATCTGTAACTGGTGTTTCCGGTATCGGTCCGAAACTGGCGCTGGCAATGCTCTCGGCAATGGAGCCGGATCAGCTTATTATGGCAATCGCCTCAGGCAACACCGATTTATTAACTGGAATACCCGGCATCGGCAAAAAAACTGCCAGCCGTATTGTTCTCGAACTGAAAGACAAGATAGGAACGGGAATGATGGCTACTCCGGTTGCCGAAATCGCGCAGGAAAACGCCGATGTGCTGGCTGCACTGACATCGCTGGGTTATTCCGCTTCGGAAGTCACCCGCGCTTTATCGAGTCTCCCGCGCGACGGCTCACTTAGTCTCGAAGATAAAATAAAGCTGGCGCTGGGGTATTTCGAGCAAAAATAGAAGCTTGCTCACAAACAATTTCTTGCTTATCAATGTTCCGGTGGATAAAGGGCAAACGAAGCCTTGGTAGCTCCGCAAACAGGGCATCTCCAGTCATCCGGAATATCTTCAAAAGGCGTCCCGGGAGCTATTCCGCCGTCGGGGTCTCCAACTGTTGGGTCATAAACATATCCGCACATATCAGTTTGACAGTAATAAACTCTCATGTCGCCTGATGCAGATGTGGTCGAGGTAGTGGTGACCGTTGTTGTAATAATAGTACCGACACTTGCGTTGTATTCCTGTACCGACAGATAATAAGGACGGTATTCAACACCTTTTTCTCTTAAAGCGGCAACAAATATCCTCAGGTGTCCGTGGGAACCGGTGGTCAGTTTGCTGTAGGCATTATTTATATCTTCCGCCGTAGTCTGTTCCCAGTATTTTTTGATATCGACGACATCGATTTCCTCAACCATAGCCCCGATTTCCAGTGCATCCGCTTCTGATTTCGAACCCTGTACGGTCAGTTCCTGATAAAGCTCTTTCAGGTCTTTATCGGTAAATTCACCGTAGCTATTATATTTAATCGGATTATCATATCCATACTTGTCGATCATCTCCTGTACTATATCCATATGCGCCTGCTCACTGTGGCTGATGGTATCCATTATGTACGTTCCCCATTTTTCATGGAAATATTTGTATATATCCCTGGCGAATTTTTCTACTTCATAGATACGAACCAGCCCTTCTTCCTGAATATCCTTTGTTTTTGAGGAGCATGCCGATAATACTGCTGTTGAAAGCAATGCCAGAGCCAAAGCTGCGTAACCTTTTTCTACTGCCATTTGACTATCCTTTCTTTTTCCTTTATTTTAATTCTTTAGAATTTCCGGGACAGGACCAGCAGGGGGTGTTTTTTAAGCAGAGATTCTGTTTTATTTTTATAGGCACCTCCGGATATCACATTCTTTTCAAGAAATTTAGCATAAATAATTGCATTGAATATATGACTTTAGTTACAATTACAATATTATCATATGGGGATATGCGATTGCTTTAAGACATAACAATCAAAGCGACGTTATGTTATAATCAGGTTGATTATTTCGATACATCTCTTATTAATTATGAAATTTAGCGAATTAATAAGGTTACTTGAACAAAATGACTTCCAGCTTTTTAAAGAAAAGGGTTCAGTTCGTTACTATAGAAAAGCTGGTTTGGACAAACTGATTCGCGTAGATTATCATGGTTCCAGAGAGATTCCTACAGGAACCTGCGGCGCTATTTTGAAAGCGGCTGGTTTGAAAGGAAAGGAGGGTAAATAAATGATTGATTTGAGATATTCCTTGATAATAGAAGCAACGGAAGACCCTGCATTCTTTACCTTTTACTCTCCTGATTTGGAAGGTTTTACCGGTGTAGGGAATTCTATAGAGGATTGCCTTTATAAAGCAAAGTGGGGAATGGAAGAACATATTGCTTTATTAAAAGAAAACGGCATTTCAATTCCCAAACGCAATTCCAATCCCACTGTAACTATCAAGAATTCGAAGCTGGCGGGGGTTGGTTAGTAACCCTTTCAATTAAATCCGTAGGGACTGGCATTGCCCGTCCGTAATATACGATGACATATGGGCGGGCGACCACTGGTTGTCTTTAAAGTTTTTTAGCGTCTGCGATTTCTGGTCATCGCTTCCCATATTATCCTTTCTAAATAGTAGATAATCAGACAAATTGCAAAGGCAACAACCAATGTCCATACAAAATCCCAGTCTATCATTTTTTTCTCCTTTTATATTTAATTATATATTTACCAGTCAATTTTATAATCTTCATTCGCCTTCTTTACTTGGTCAATCTTTCCCCTTATTTCCATTGCTTTTTGTTTCTGTCCTGCATCAGTAAATTGCTTAGCTATTGATTCAAATATAGTAACCTGGAGTTTTATTTCTATGACGTAATGTTCTATCCATTGTAGTTCAATTCTATGCCAAAGCTGTAGTTTTTGGGATTTGTCTTTGACTAGGAGGAGTAGAGTGATTTTAGTTAACACTCTGTTTACTCTGTTCTGTATTGAATCAAAACGGATGCCATCTACTATTGTAGGTGGAGTCTCCTTTTGGAATAATACTGGTAACCATGAATTTTTTGAGCTTATAATACTTAAAAATCTATTTATTGTTTCTTCTTTGGGACATTTATCAAAGTATTTTAAATATTTATCAATCTGTCCAGCCTGTATGGCTCGGCACATTATTAATGCTTCATCAGAGGAATCATTATCTTGAACTTCCGCATTGTTTTCAGTTTGTTTTTTATTACTCCAGTTAAATTTCATTTGCTACTCCTATTTGTTACCCAACATTTTAGCGCCAGTTAGTATTTGATTAGTTTTTTAATTCTTATTATAAGTGCTTTAAAAGGATTGACTACAGATTGTGTATGTTGATTTATTGATTTTCCTTCTATTTTCTTACTCAAATGTTTTCTAATTTTTGTATTGGTTTCAGCTTCTATTCTCCGGCTTAATGCTTCATTTCTTGTTAATGTTCGTTTTAGAAAAAAGTCATACTCAGCGAGTATTTTATGGTTTTTGAGGAGAGTTACTCGTGTCAGATAATGGTGATTGTATGGTTGGTCTTTTTGACGTAGATAGCTCATAACTTTATTTAATTGATTCTGATTAAGGTTCATAGCTATTGTGATATGAGGGCTGTAGTAATCTTTCTTTGTGTCATATGTACGGTCAAGTTGGCAGTAACTTTTCAATCGGGAAATAAGAGCCCATCTTAAATCAAGCAATTCTTGAGAGGGTTTAATATTGATTTTAGCCACACCATTCGAATTATTGCATGGAAAACTCCCGAATCCATCAAATTGGAGTTCCATAACCGGATACTGGGAACAAATTGAAGTAAAATCGTGTAATAATTTTTTTTCATCTCGTCTTGGGTTAAGTGGCGTAGGATTTGAGACAATTGAGATATGGGGGATAGGTTTTGAACCTCGTAAATAGCAATTTCTTCTGACGTCGTATGTTATGGTTCTGATTTCATGTTTCATACTGCCCATAATCCTGACTTCAATAAAGTAATTTGCCATTTAACACCTCTCCGGTTCGCTATTAACTGTCTCCATCCGTTTGATTGTTTCAAGCCCCAATGAAATAATAAAATCGAGGCTGACAGGTTTATAGTTTGTTAATTCGACGCTGACGTTTATCGTTTTATTTTTCCCATTAATAAACGGGTAATTACGCATACCATTGTTATGCGTATGTCCGTGTATAATCCAATCTTGCCAGTCTGAAGGGATTGGG
>CAYNQR010000029.1:0-15450 GCA_964399425.1 uncultured Dehalococcoidales bacterium
ATTCGGATGCTTGCGGGCAAAAACCAGCAGGTTTTTAACCACCCTGGCTGCTCTTTGCCCTTCACTGTTAACCAGTTGCAGGTCTTTTAATATATCATCGGGGATATCGTCTCTTTCCATCAGCAACTGAATGATACCGATAACGCTGGTAAGCGGATTATTCAGCTCGTGAGCAATGCCCGAAGAAAGCTCGCCGATGGATGCCAGGCGTTCGGTCATAATCATACCCTCTTCCATCTTCTTGCGCTGCGTTATATCGCGGGCAATTCCTTCGATGGCTACCATTTTCCCGTTTTCATCGAAAACCGGCGTATTCTGCTGTTCCGTCCATATTTCACTGCCGTCTTTCCTAATCCACCTGAAAACAATTACTCCTCCGGCTTTATCGGGGGATTGCGCCATTTCCGCCAGCTTTTGCCTGTCTTCGGGGTGGAGCATTTTAAATCCGAGTTCGGGGTCGGCATAATGTTCTTCGGGCGTATAACCGGTAATTGCGGTTGCCGAAGGACTGACATACTCGAAACCCGGGTTGGGGGAAAGACGATAGCGGTAAATCAGGTCTCTGGCATTGGTAGCCAGAAAACGGTAGCTTTCCTCGCTTTTCCTGAGGTCTTCTTCCGCTTTCTTGCGTTCGGTGATATCAATACATGACCCGATATACCCTATAAAATTACCCTTGGCATCGAATCTGGGGGTTCCATTATCGATAATCCATCTGTATTCTCCGTCATGACGACGCAAGCGGTATTCCATAGAAAACTGCTGCCTGCTATCGAAAGCTTGTACATATGTTTTAAAACAACCGTCTAAATCATCCGGATGCACGCCGTCTGCCCAACCGTTCCCTATCTCCTGAGCCATAGTGCGCCCTGTAAAGTTCAGCCATGGCTCATTAAACCAGTTGCAGAGTTTATCCGTTCCAGACATCCATACCAATGCAGTCGATGTATTGGCAACCGTGCTGAAAAGATGCTGTGATTCACGCAATTCATCTTGCGCTTTTTTACGTTCGGTGATGTCGCGGCAGACACAGAAAATCAGCTTTTGCCCGGCAAAAATGGCGCCGTTGGTGCTTATTTCGACGTCATAGATACTGCCATCCTTGCGGCGATGTTTCGTTTCGAAGTAGTCGCCCTTTTCGTCCACATTGCGTAACATTTCGACAAGCCGCTCTTGCGATGCCAGATATTCCCAGTCCCAGACATGAAGTTTTAACACTTCCTCAGTGGAATAACCGAGCATCTCGGCAAAGCGTTTGTTAGCCTCATGTACTCCGCCGTTCTGATCGAGGATAACGATTCCGTCTCGCGATTGTTCGATAAGAATGCGGTGGCGCGTGGCTTCGTCTTTCAGCATTTCCTCCGCTTGCTTGCGCTCGGTAATATCACGGATATTACACTGGATTACCTTATTGTGGTCAACCTCATATACATTGCTGACGAATTCTACATCTACCTGCCGCCCATCGTGTGTTCTTAACGGCAGGTCTTCATAACGAATACGACCTTTTTGCCGTAACTCCTCAAAGTTGGATTTATTAGCTATGATATCCTTAAAGATTCCAATCTCCCATAACTCCTTGCCGATAAATTCTTCTTTCGTTAATCCCAGCAGGTTAATCAAAAACGGATTTACGTCGAAGATCAATCCTGTCTCGGCATTGACTATCAGGATTCCATCCTTGGCTGCTTCAAAGAGGCGGCGATAGCGGGTTTCGGAAGCAAGTACTGCTTCCTCTGCTTTCTTTCGCTCTGTTACATCGGAATAAAATCCCTGTGTGGCGATAACTTTATCTCCCAAAAACCTCGGCGCGGCGCTGCCTTCTACATAAACGATGCTGCCATCCTTTTTCTTAAATTTTGCCTCTACAAAGGGAAACGATTTTCCCGACATAACTTCCCGAAACATGTTGTTGCAGTGTTCTATCGAATCGGGATGTATTATATCCATAAGCGAAATGGTACTAAGGTCTTCCTCCGAATACCCCAAAATATCATGCCAGGCTTGATTTACAAAGCGGATTTTGCCGTCTATGCCGATGCTTTGTATTATCTCATGGGTACTCTGGGCAAAGTTGCGGAAGCGTTCCTCGCTTTCTTTCAGCGCTTCCTCCGCCTTAATGCGCTCGGTGATGTCCATATCCACCCCGCGATAACCCAGCAGATTACCCTCTTTATCGAGGACAGGAGTGGCAGTTGTATCCAGAATAACGATACTGCCGTTTTTATGAACATTGGGGTTGGCAAAACTGCGAAAAGATTGTTTTTGTTCAGCAACCGCCATAGACGTCTTTGTAAATTCTTCTCTGACATCCGCGGGATAGAGGTCATAGTAATGTTTCTTGCCTATAATCTCTTCGGGAGTATAGCCGAGGATTCTTTCAACAGCCGGACTGGAATAGATAAACACCCCTTCGGCATCTATCTCCCATATCCATTCGTCCGCGCTATCGGCTACCTGTCTGAAGCGTTCCTCGCTTTCTTTCAGCGCTTCTTCCGCTTTCTTGCTCTCGGTGATATCACGGATTATCATGGTACTCTTTGCATTCCCTTTGCTATCATTGAAGATCCTGGAGCTGATTTCCGCCGGGAACCTGGTATTATCGCTCCTGACGAATGTAAGCTCGCCTCTAAACTCTCCTGTTTGACGGCGCCGTTCGAGCGCTTCGACAAGTCGGGGGTCGGTAAGATCCATCAATCCATTCCTTCCGATTCGACATATTTCCTGTTCGCTTCGTCCGAACATACGACAAGCGGCAGGGTTAGCCGCCAAAATATGACCATCGGGAATGGTCAATAGAATAGCATCGTTGCTGTTCTCAAAAAGGCTCCTGTAACGCGCCTCGTTCTCCGCAAGCTGTTCTTCAGCTTCTTTACGCTCGGTTATATCGCGGATTATCGCCATATCGGCCGGCCGTCCTTCGTGCTCTATAATAGAAGCATTTATCTCGACAGGCACGGTTTTACCGTCTTTTCTATTGATTTCTATTTCATATCTGTTAGGAACATCTTCACCGGCCATCCTTCTTTTATATCTTTCGGAAACAAGTTCTTTATAACGGGGACTAACAAAATCAACCAGAGTTTTTCCGATTGTTTCATCTAACTGAAACCCGGTCATTTCTATTATTTCCGTGTTTGCAAATTTTATTTCTCCGTCCTGGATAATGATTATGCCGTCGTTACTCTCTTCTACAAGTGTGGAGTATTTTTTTTCGGACTGCGCCAGATTTTCGGTGGCAATATCCAGTTCCTGCCGCTTGCGTAATACGGCAATACCGTATGCCAGGTCATCCGCCAGTTCCGTAAGCAGCCTGACCTGCCCCTCGTTAAAAGCATCTTCTTCCTTTGCGTATATATTGAGCGAACCAATAGTGTTCCCATCTGAAATAAGCGGCAGAGCAATCGAAGAATTAAACCCGTATTGCTCCGCTAAAGCGTGCCAGCGTGGAAAATCCGAACCGGCGGTACCAAGACGGGCAATACAGGTTTTACCTGTCCTGATAGCTACCCCCACAGGCCCCCTGCCGAATTCGTTATCGTCCCAGCTGATTTTCAGGTTATTCAAATACTCCGAGACACTTCCCACAAAGGCAACAGGTTTCACTGTTTTATCTTCATCTTTCTCGGCAAAACCCACCCATGCCAGCGGGAAACCCTCCGACCTGACGACCAAATCGCATATCTTGTCAAGCAGTTCCTGCTCATCGGTCGCGCGCACGAGGAGCTGGTTGCATTCGCTGATGGTTCTCAGCATACGGTTGATTCTCTTGATTTCAGATTCCGCCTTTTTACGCTTGCTGATATCCACTGAAAGGACGAGAATTCCCTCAGGAACTGGTTCGATGCTCAGGTCGAACCATGCTTTAGCGCCGTCGGGGTAGGTGAATTCATTCTCGATTCTGTCAGGACGGTGTTCCCGCATGCATTTTTGGATTGCCTGAAACATTTCCGTCTTTTCGATGCCGGGATATAGCTCCGTCATCGTATGCTCATAATATTTATTCCTGTCATAGTGCCCCTGGGCGGCGGCAACCGGATTGATGTAAAGATAGCGCCAGTCGTAGCCGATTATCTGGTACCCTTCCAGCATGGCATCCAGTGTGCCGCGGAAGCGTTCTTCGCTTGCCCTGAGCGCAGCTTCCGTTTTTTTCCGTTCTGCGACTTCCAGATTCAAATCTTCGATTTTTTTCTGCAATTTGGCAACCAGTCGCCTGTTGTGTTCTTCGAGGTATTCATACTGCTCGAGCGGCTTTCCCGCAGGAGCGGATAAAAGACCCGAAGCGGCTCTTTCGATTATGCCGGAGAGTATTTTTATCAGTACATCGGGTTCGGTCGGTTTCCTGACAAAAGCAGCGGCACCCAGATTCAAGGCAAATTTCTCATCCTCAGCAGATGTATAGGTAGCAGTATAAAAGACAACCGGGATATCTTTGAGTTTGGCATTTTGTTTCCACTCGCGGCAAAGCTGATAGCCGTCCATCTCAGGCATCTGGATATCGCTCACCAGTATGTCGGGCGCATCTTCGAGGGCCTGTTTTAAAGCTTCGCCCCCGTTATTTGCAGATACTACCTCATGCCCGTAAGCACGCAGCTGTTTCGATAACAAATTGCGGCTGTCTTCATTATCTTCGACTATCAATACTTTCATGTCAGTTGCCCCCTGTGCTGAGTTTGTACCTATTGAAAATTACGTGTGTGCAATATATTCGGCTACCTGTTCGGGCAGTTCATCTATGTCTATCGGCTTGCGGGCAAAACCGCTACAGCCGGCATCCAGAGCCGCCTGCACGTCTTCCGGCCTGACACTGGCAGTCAGCGCCAGGATAATTATATGCGCTGTTTGAGGTTCGGATTTTATACGTTTGGTAGCTTCGAGTCCGTCGATACCGCCGGGGAGCCTGATATCCATCAGGATAAGATCGGGAAGTTCGGATTGCGCTTTAACTATGGCATCCTCACCTGTAGCCACTCCTGTAACCTGATAGCCGTGCATTGTCAACACCTTTGAAACCAATCGCCTGCCGTCGTCATTATCATCGACAACCAGTATTTTCTTTGTCTTGCTTTCCGCTTCCATATAATTTGTCCCCCTCGATTCAACGATTCAGAATTATTTTCTTGTTCACAGGCAACGTAAAGATAAACTTGCTGCCTTTTCCCGGTTCGCTTTCTGCCCATATTTTGCCGCCCTGCATCTCGATAAACTGCCTGCAGACAGCCAGCCCAAGACCGGTACCGGCATATCCGGCTATTTGCGCCGGACCGACTTGAACAAAGCTGTCGAAGATAACTTCCAGATTCTCTTTTTCAATTCCGATACCGGTATCGCTCACCGAGAAGACATAATTGTCTTCATCGGCGGTTATATCCAGTTTGACACTGCCTTGAAGTGTAAACTTAACCGAATTCCCCAGTATGTTCAGTAAAACCTGCCTGATTTTAGCCCTGTCGGCATAAATATTATCGATTACCGGGTCGATTTGGTGTGACAGAGTCAATCCTTTTTCCTTTGCCAGCGGCTCTATAGTCGCGATTATTTCATTTATTAAAGCGGATACAGGAAATACTTCGTATGCCATTACCATCTTGCCCGCTTCGATCTTGGAAAGGTCGAGAAGCCCGTTGATAAGTTCCAATAGCATTTTGCCGTTATTGTAAACAGCCAGCAGGTCCTGCTTCTGTTCTTCATTGATATCGCCCTCCAGACCGTCATACATCAACCTGGTGTAGCCTATGATGGAATTCAACGGAGTCCTCAGTTCATGGCTCATATTAGCCAGAAACACCGATTTATGGCGGTTCACTTCCTGCAGATGGGCATTGGCTTCTTCCAGGGCATCGCTTTTCTCTTTCAGTTCGCTTGTGCGCTCTTTTACCAGTTCCTCGAGTTTTTCATAGGACTGCAAGAGGTCTTCCTCCGCCTGCTTGCGCTTGATGACTTCCTCCGTGAGTTCCTTCGTTCGCGACCTGACCTGAGAGCGCAGAATAAAACTGCCTCCGCCGAGCAGAAGTATCGATAACATCAATCCGCCGGCAACCCACCAAATCCAGTCGGGGATGACATTTTTTTCTACGGCGCCGCCGAGCCATTTTTCCAGTGCCCGGTAATAAACGGAATTCTTATCGTCTTTCAAATTCCCGATATCGGCATCGATTATCCCGATTAGATAATCGTTCGCTGTATTATCTTTATTGAAGGCATAATAGATTTGCGAAGGCTGGAATATTACGGGAGTCTGGCGGACATCATACGATTCTTCATAATTATTGCCGAAATCCTTGCTGACAACTCCGGCATCCGCCTCTCCGTTCGATACCGCTTCGAATACTTCGATATAGCTGTTAAGCTCGATGAAAGAACAGTTTATATGAAAAGCGCTGACCAGCGCCTTGATGCCTTCGGGTCCTTCGACATTGACGCTCCCTTTCAAGACAGCAATCGTTTTACCTTCAAGGTCGAGGATTGAGCCGATATCGACACCGTTACCTGCATAGACGCGCGACCAGCTTGTAAGCACGGATACTTTGGAAAAGTCGTACAGCAGGGAGCGCGCCTCGGTATAAGCGACATCGGGCATGATATCGATTTCACCGCTTGCCAGCCTATTCAGGCATTCTTCCCAGCTGCCGTGCACCCACTCGATATTCCAACCCTCTTCCCGGGCGATATACTCCGTTATTTCAGCCCAGAATCCGGAGGCGTTGCCTTCGTTATCTGTAAATATCTTGGGGGCGTTTTCATATATACCGACCCTGACAGTTAGCGGATTTTCGGTAGCAAATGACCCTTCAGCGGCTAAAACGGCAGAGGACGGGAAGGCGCACAGAAGCAGGAGACAAAGCAATAAAACAAATAGCTTTTTCACTCCTTTTTATCCTCCCGTTTTTTCAATAGCTGGGATGACATGATAGGCAAGAGAATAAATCCTTATTTGAAGGTACTACTGTTTATGACTGATGTCAATAGTTTTTTGGCGGAAAATGGTACTAAAGTCCAGTATTTTACCATTCGCAGCCAAAAAAGACTTGCCCGTACTATTAGGCAGGATAGATAAAGACAAGAGAACATAAAAATGCCGGGGGTAAAATGGACGGGCAATATGGATGCGGTTCCCAGTTGCCAAATAACAGCTTTATTGATACAATTTCTGTTGGTATCGTTAACAGTTACGATGGTTTCCCCCGTGCCCCTGTAGCTCAGTGGATAGAGCAGCGGTTTCCTAAACCGCGTGTCGTGAGTTCGACTCTCACCAGGGGTACCACTTTTTAAAGCCGAAAAGCCCTCAGGGAATTAAAAATCCCGAGGGCTTTTTCTGTTTCGGTTATGTTTACTATCCTTCCGGTTTGATAACCTGCTATACATTTAGAACAGCAATCTCTTATTTCTTACCCTTACGGCAAAAACGCTCCAGGTAATAATTAACATCGTCGATATTGAACTCCTCAGGGTCGAACGGTCCTCCGAGCCACTCCATCATTTCTTCGTATTCTTCATGAGCCGGATTGCTGATTATTTTAAGCAGGTCGTCATAACCCCAGATACCGCCGCAATCCTCCGGCGGGCAGGCGCGTTTACCGGTCAGGCAAACCGGGTAATATACCCCGGATTCTGCCGGCAATATTTTCTCGACTAAAATTTGATGTTCCCAGCCATCGCCGAAATCGTAATCATAGATGAATACTGCTTTCTCACCGGATATAACCTTGTTTAGCCGTGCCCTGCGAGAGTCCTTTAAATCAGGCTCGTCAAAGTCACCATCCGGGTCGGGTATACCATATTCGATGCCTGCGATGCGAAACCCGTAGAGATGGTAGTCAGTCCAACCCATTACATATTGTAGAACCATATGCAATTTGTGGAGAGTGATATTGCCGGGAACCTGTATCCGTCTCCAGATAGGGGGTTTGCTTTCTTTAAGAGTTACTTTTAGTTGATATACCGTTTCATTCTCTTGTTTAGCCATCTTCATCAATCTCCTTGTTTTGGATTTACTTTTTTATGTGGTTTGGCAGTAATTTCCGCGGATTCAAAAATTCCGGAGGTGAAAGCATCATCCGTGATCTTTTTATAGTTTGCATATCAGTATAGCAGAAGATTTCTTGTTCTTTTATAATATACTCCCATTTTCCTCGCTTTGCCATTTCAATATTTATTCTGTTACTATTTCATTAATTCTTTCATCTGCCAATCGATCTCATGGCTAACGCTTTTTTCCCATTCGACTCTCACTAGGGGTACCACTTTTTAAACCCGAAAAGCCCCTTAAGCGTCGAAAACTTAAAGGGCTTCTATATCAAATAAACTTCCCACGACCTTATGGTCGGGGTATTAACCTGTTTCAAACTTTGTTTGCCCTACATCTTTTAGTCCTTCGGCAAAGAAAACTAAATACCACTATCGAAAAGATGTAGGGAGAACTTCATCCCTCGACCTCACGGTCGGGGTATTGAGTTCGGTAAGATAAACTAATTTCTCTAACTTAATCTACGGCCTCAGCACGATAGTATCGGCATAAACAAGGCGGCGCTGGATAATAGGAATCAAGCCTGGTATGTTAAAGATTTCGAATTCCTTGATGACCAGGCGGTATGTATTCTTGGTATCCGGCAGGGTGATATCGCCCGCCCAGGTGGAAGTTCCGTCCAGCTCTTTTACATTCTGGTAGGCAAGCGCTACCGGATTCCAGTTCAGCGGCTCCCATGCCAGTTCTCCGGATACCTCGGGGTCAAGTCCTTCACGTATTTTTTCCAAACTTGCCTCGATTACCGCATGACCTTCATAGCCGCCGACCTTGCTGTAGCTCAATCCGCTTACCGTAATATGTCTCACATTGGAGGCGGCAGCGCTGCGGGCGACACTGGCAAAACGGTCGGGCGCAAGCTGGATGAAATCAGCCAGCACGACGCGTGAAAGGTGCACGTTGTTCCCGCCGGGGTCTATCACCGTATCGGGACCGGTAACCGCCCTCGCCAGAGAGTGCGGCTGGTAACGCACCAGCGCCAGGCGTATAAACGGGTAATAGGTGCTGCCGGCATCGATTTGCATATCGCAGTACCATAATTTGCGCTCGCTGTCGTAAGCCACTTCATGACCGGCGATATTTACCTTCAAATTGGCATCGGGAACCTCCTCCAGTACCAACCCGGAAGCTTTATGCTCCTGTTTGGAAAGCTTGAAGGCATCCAGCGTCGGCAGGGCAACTATAGGCCCCGAAAGGAATACCGGGTCGAGACCCCACTGGGTAACGAATGGCTTGATTTTTTCATGTGCCGGGTCTTTTGAAATCGAAATGCTGGATGGCCCCGGCCAGAGCACTACGCCCAGCAGTTCCCCGTCTCCGGAGGTATACCACGGCCTTTCCAGGTAGATTCTGATACCGCCTCCGGTACGCTTGCTCTCGATAGTGCCATCTCCCTTACCGCTAAGACCAGCTTGCCATGAGAAGGTCGGCACGATATAGAGCAGTTTGGGTGCGGCCGGCCTTGCCGTGCTGAGAACATCCAGAGTACGCGGGGTTTCCGTTTCGCGCGTAATAGGCTGCTCTATAAAGGTTACTTCGAGGTTCGTATTTTGCGGAATAGCGCTCGACGCTTCGGCAGCTTTGGTGCGCCGTATAGCGCCGCCGCTATAATCCATTACATAATCCCCGGATTTGTTATCGGCATCATAAGGCTTATAGCTGGCAGTATTATCTGCCAGGCGCACCGTTTCCGAACCTTCCACCAGTCTTTCACCGGAAAGTGTAAACGGATTGTCTGCGGCAAGCTTTACATCTTTCAACCGCTTGCGGAAATACTCGGCAAAGCGGGTTGTGGCAATGGCGGAATAAGTCACTCTGCGGTACTTGGTATCGCCGAATTCATGTCTGCCGTGAAGATAAATGCTGTCTTCCACCTCTATTTTAACATCCGGGTCTACCGGAAAATCGAAAGGTCTGGCGCTCACACTGAGCACCCTCGGTCCGGCTTCTCCCAGCGGGTCGATGTTCTCCGTCCAGTCGGCGATTATATCCAGCTTTACCGTGCTTTTAATGCTGACTCTCATGCGGCGGTCCTGCAGGTTGGCAAACGTCTGACCGATACTGCGGGAGACGAAAAACTGGTCGAATTCCGGGGTGAGCAAAGGCTGCCTGACCGCATGCACAAGTGTCAGAATGCGGTAGGGTGTCAGCATCCAGTGCCTGCCTTCGACTGCCAGAACCAGAGAGGGGTTTTCATCCTTCCCAGCTTCCATTAGCCACTGTATCAAGCCCATCTGCATAACATCATCCTTGAACATTCCCGAAGCCAGTTTTACCCTGGCGACCTCCGCCTTGGGCAGCAGCACTTCGAGCACCCTTGCGCCATCATGGAAGTTGACCTTGGGCATATCGTCTTCCGCCAGTACCAGGCGGAACGGCAGAGCCTCCGGCCATTTTGCGCCTTCCGAGTAGCCGAAGCTCACCGGATAAGCGCCCGCCACTCCGGGAATCCCGTTGAACACGGCTTTGCGGGAGAACAAATCCGGCAGGTAGGGTAATTCGAGCTCATCTTCATCCACATATGGCAGGTCGTGGTTGTCCGAGTCCGGTTTGCCGGTGATAATTCCGCTTTCGCGGGGAACAATTACGCTGTAGGCGTTTTTATCTACCAGCCCGCTTCCCGGCTCATCGAAGAGATGGTGTTCTTCCGCCATCGTCTGCGAAGTCTTGGGCGGTACGATATGGCGCTCGCTAATCGCTTCGAAAGGCGTATTGTAATTGCTGCGTATAACGACATGGTCGACCGACTCCCCTTCTGTAACCGGTTTGCGCATCACCGTTACCGGCGGCGGTACCGGTTCGAAACGCCCGTAGACCAGCGGCTCGCTGGCATGCTTATCATCAGATAATGATTTATCGTTCATATCCAGGCGATTTCCGGCCAGGTCTACGGCTCTTGCCCTCAAGCGATAGGTTACACCGTAGCGCAGCCTGGGAAGCGAACCCGGCACCGCTTTAAAATTCACACCCAGTTCAAAATCGGGGTCTATTTCATTGCCGGTATAAGCCGGATTACCGTCCGGGTCGATGGTCTTGCCCGGCTGGGGAGCGGAAAGGCTCCATCCATACCAGTGAAAAAGGGATTCCCCCTGGCGCAGGTTATCCGATGAATCGTCGGCGGCAGATGTAACTCCCTGCGATATCCAGCCTTCATCCTCGTGTTTTTCTATAATCGCCGGCGCGGATTTGAGAAATTCATACGTGCCTATACGCCGGCAAAGCGAGTGCCAGCCCCTGGTGAGCGAATCCCAGACGTCGATGGCAAAACCGCGCGTAATATCTTCGGCATCGAGAATTATATCTTCACCGCTTTCAAGATTCCCGTTAAGAACATCCTGCTTTACAAACGTCAAATGGGTCTGCTCCGCTTTGTCTATTCTGGCCACCGAAATACCGGCGGCGCGCAGCGACGGAACGGATGAGGTTTGAGGAGTGTCCGCGCTTTTACGTATGCTGCGAGCCATGGACAGGTTGCCGGCAAAACTGAGCGTTTTGATAGCAGAACCATCGACATCGATGGTGGTAACTTCGTAGCGTCGTTTATCCTCGAACGGCAGCATGCCGTCGACCAGTTCAGGATTACCGCTTCTGGGCAAGGCATAAAAAGCAGTGGAGCTGACATAACAATGAGTCGCCATCTTCTTGTCCCAGTTAGGAATATCGTTGGTGATTATAACATCAGGTAATCTCGGCATCCATGTTGCGATTACCTGCACCGTATTATCGGTAGGCGTGCGCAACGGCACTGCTATCTCCAGGTCATAAACCAGCCCCAGCCGTCTGAGCAGATACGGATAATCACTCAAAATTGATAGCGCTTTATGAAAATCGATAGCGGGTGGTTGGATTGTTATCCTGGTTTTGGTAAACGGTTTATGGAAGAGTTTCGCCTGTAGAAATGATTTGGTGATTTCATTCGGGTCGGTGATGCTGCCGGCCGTAATGAAGCCCTTTCTTTTAAGCTCGTTCATAATCGTAGCCGTCAACTGCTCTTCGTTGTTTTCCCTAAATGAAAGAGCCAGCGGACGGAAGGGCGCTCCCGCATTTACAACCAGTGCATCCGCCGACGGGAAATCCTCGCCGGATGTGGCCGCCAGATTGACGTACTGCTGCTTGAAAAAAGCCTGTATATTTTTTACCGGGAAGGACTGAATGGGCATATTTTTAAAATCCTTCATTTCGTACGGCTCGATTCTGGTGTTATCGTTAAAAAGCGCCCGCCATAGCTTGGAATCCGGCAAATCGCTGACTATATTCGCCTGTATCGGATTCCCGCTGCCGAATTGCACATGGAAGATGACCTCCCTGCGGTCATCGGGAGGAAACAGCGCAGCCGGCCAATCCAAAAAATCCGGAAACGATGCCAGGGTGTCGTTTTTATCATCGGACTCGAGGCGGGGAGAGACGTAAACCGACAGCCTGAGCCTGGTTCCTTCCTTATATTGAGCCGTTCCGTTGGGCAGGGCAGTCCACGTTATCGTCTGCGTTTTCATAGCTTATCTCCTTGTTCCTTTGCCTATACGGCAACCTGCGCAAAAGCTTTGGTATATTCAGCCCATTCGTCTTCGTTTATCAGGTCTTCGAAGTTGCCGCCGCCTTGCGGAGCCTTCAGTTTGGACAGATTACCACTTCGAGACCCGGCCCGCACTGCAGACAGGGGTTGCCCGCTGCCGCCGCCGCTGTCACCGCCGGCGATGCGTCGTTCAACCGACAGCTGAACGCTGGTGCTGAAGAAGAGCACTTCGACCTTGACAGTCAACTTGGCCTGTCCCCACAGTTCGTTGGGCGGCTTCCGGAAAGTAAGTCCGAGATAGAATTCGACCGAAAGCGTTATCAGACCAAGTATCTTTAGCGAGCCGCCCATACGGATATAAGCGGTTAGACTGATGGTTTCATCCGGCTGTCCGATTTTTTCCATTTCGAAGTAGATACCGCCGGCGATATATACCTTGCCGCTGGCGATTACGAGGTCGAGCGCCATGCTGGCTCCGAATTCGAGCGCAGCTTCCAGCCGTTCCACCCCGTCCAGACCCACTTCGATGGCAAAGAAACCGCCGCCGCCGATGGCAAAGACGGTTAACAGGAAGGGTTTTTCTCTTTCACAGAAATTGAACCTTACTCTTGCCGCTTCCCCGGTAAACGGAAGGACCAGCTTGAAGCCCAGATGCATATTCTGAATGGCAACGATACCGACCGTAATATTGGGAATAGGCAGGGTTAAACCGAGGCTAACCCGGGTAGGCGTAATATCCAGATTCATCCCCGAACCCAGTTTCGACATAAAGTCTTTAAGAGGATTGACGAATTCCAGCTGACCGGCAAATTCGGTTTTATCTATATCGACATCGACATCAGGCTTCTTGCCTGTTTTTGCGGTAAATACTACTTTTGTAAAATGGAACTTCAGGAAAAGGTAGCTTCCCGTTCCTATCATATTAATCCAGAAGTTGCGCAGGTCGCCGGTGATATCGTATGTAGGTTCTCCGGGCGGGTCGATAGGGGTAATAAAGACGCCTTTCACCTCCAGATTTGTAGAGCTGGAAGGCTCGAAGATATGCAGCGGGTCGCCCTTTAAACCGGGATTCCAGTCCAGTCGTGTTTCCACTGCCTGCGGCGGAAGGGTATTGTTCCCGCCGGGGTAAACAATGTTGTTGGTTATGCGGGGGGTTTTACGCCCGTCGCCGAGATTGGCGGCCTGGATTATTTCCGCCAGCAATATTCCGCCCAGTATCTTGGCTCCGCTGAAAAACTGATTCGGGTCAAAATTTGTGGGTATGGTATCTATCGGCCCGGACATAACACCCTTGTTACGTGAAAGGCCGCTGATTTGCATGTTGGGAGTAACGACAGCCCCGGATTTATCGCCCGACCCGTCGAAACTCAAATCGACCTTCACTTTTAATTTTGCCCAGATATAAGCAGGGTTGGCTGCCGGCTGAAAGCCGTTGGCAAGATACTCGGGATGCAGCTCGATTACCACCGCAGCCGGCAGGGCTTTCCCCGATGCCTGTTCGGCGCCGGGAAGGCGCACTTCGGCTTCCTGCCAGGTGGGGAAGAAGCGTGGCTGGTCGTCCGGCAGGCTGACATTCGACGGTGTCGGCAGGATTGCGCCGAGGATGATTGTTTTTACCTCTGCGCTGGTATCGCCGTGTTTTCCATCGGACATTCCATCCTTGATGGAGCTTGGCGCAAAGGCTACTTTCTGCCCCTGCAGGGGTCTCTGCCGCCTGTCCTGGTTGGCGGTAGAGGTATTATAAGCGTTGACGGCAGGCTGCAGGAATGTGCCCACATCTTCGGATTGCTGCAGGGTGGAAGATATAAAAGCCAGCGGGCTGGTAAATTCAGAAACCTGGCCGTCGCTGTCTGTAGCGACCATATGGAAAAGATAGTCCTTGCCGGCCACCCTCGGCCAGAAGGCTTTCTGCCCCTGTCCCGCCAGGTCATAGGCTTCGCCCGTCATGGTAGGGTCATCCAGAGACGGCGTTACCAGGGTGGTTATTCGCACGCTGTTAAAAGGCCATTGCCGCCCCTGGTTCGGCTGCGAAGCGTGGGCAGGATAGTTTTTCAGCGGCTGTCTTACTACGATGAAAAAGCGCTGGCGCAGGTAGGCCGCCGTATTTCCGGTCAGGCTGCTTCCGGCCGGCACCGGTTGTACCTTGCGCTCGGTAACTTTTACCAGGGTGGCGCCGTGCCCGGTGGGGAATAAAAATCCCTTGTAAACCACGCGTACGTAACTGTCGCGCGCCATAGCAGCCAGGTGCCGCCACTCGACGATATCGAGGTCTTCGCCCGCCGGCGCATCCAGCCAGACGCCGCGGCTATTCATCCAGGCGCCCAGACTGCTTAACATGAAACGCTCTACGTCCACCGGTTGGGGATTATAGTATTGCAGGCTGCCCGCTTTTGCCATATTGTAATCAGAAGTCAGCCTCACCAACTGCCAGCGGTCGTTATTCGTCAGCGACATTCTGAAAGGATTCATATCGTTGGCATCCGGGGTCACCCCGCGGTTAAAACCGGGTGTCCAGATAGCTCGCAGGGTGCGGTAGGTAGCCTGTTTTTCATCTACTATCCACTGCGGAGTACCGCCCGTAGTCTGTTTTCTTACACCCATCCGTGTATGCCAGAGCTCGGTGCGGTTATGGTGCGTTACCGGACTGAAGGCATGAACCCAGCCGGCATGGTAGTTCGGCGACACTATCAGCTGCCAGGGAACCTCCAGTGCAGTTTGCCACCATTTGGGTTCTGCCGGCTCCTTCCCGTAATCCTGTTCATCAGCCGGCAGGGCTGTCGGAGCAACACTCAGTTCATATTTCTGCCAGGCCAGCAGTTCATCCAAGGTAAAGGGAATCGGCGCCGAACCGGGCGGAATCCTGAAAACCAGCCTGCTTCCCCCGGATAACCTGGCGGCTACCGCACCGGGTTGG
>CAYNQR010000030.1:0-14250 GCA_964399425.1 uncultured Dehalococcoidales bacterium
CGATATTCGATATCAGTATTATCTCATATCCACAGACTTTTTCAGAGTTTCCTTAGCTAAGTTTCCGCGAATACATACCACCAGCATATTCGGTCCGCCGTGAGTTCCCAGTATAGGCCCGATTTCTCCCATGAGTATCTTTTCGCGCGGATAGAGGGGAGCTATACGGTCGGCAAGGACATTGGCTTCATTGCGGCTGGTATTATACATGATGCATAATTCTTTTAATTCGCCTTCCCTGATTGCTTTCTCTACGAATTCGTATTGCTGTTCCATACCTTTCGAGTAACTGCGCGCTTTACCCAGGGGAACGACTTCGCCTTCTTTCATACCGATAAGCGGTTTAATATTCAGCATGGCTCCCATCAGGCTTTTTGCCTTGCCGATGCGTCCACCCTTGGCGAGATATTTGAGAGTATCGAAAAGCACCATGAAATGGATTTCGGGGACTGCTTCTCTGGCAATCTTTACCACCTCTTCCATTTTTGCGCCGGATTTGGCGGCTCTGGCAGCTTCCAGGCAAATCATTGCCAGACCTCCGGTAATCGAGAGCGAGTCGATTATCTCGATAGGACAGGAGCTTTGCATGGATTCACGGGCTTGCAGCGCCGACGGAATCGTGCCGCTTAATTTTGCCGAAAGGTGTATCGACACTATACCATCTGCATCCTTTGCCAGCTCTTCATAAACCTGCTTAAAATCCAGAGGTGTCGGTTGGGAAGTAGCGGGGAAAACTTCGCCGCTAACCAGTCTTTTGTAAAACTCTTCATTGGAAATATCTACTTTATCTCTGAATACATCATTGCCGAATCTTACATACAGGGGAACCACGGCGATATCCAGCTCTTTAAGTAGCTGCGGGGGGATATCTGCGCTGCTGTCGGTTACAATTTTTACTGCCATAACTTTTACCTCTCTATATTTTATTACCGGTCGATGATTCTAAAAATAAACGGTCAGACGTGCTGACTATTTATTGCTACTGGGATTTGTTCATTACCAGCAAGATTATTTTCAGCCGTTTTCATAAGGGCTGAAAATCCCTGTACCAGCGCCGCAATGTCTTCTTCGCTTAAAACTTCAAGCATTCTAATCATCTCGCTGGTAGTATCCTGCCGGATATCGTTTAGAAGTTGTTTACCCTTTTCGGTTATTGTCAGCCACTGTATGCGCCGGTCGCCGCTGCCGGCTATGCGTTTGATTATTTCCTGCGATGTCAATCTGTCTACAATGCCGGTTACTACCGGAGGGGAGACATTAAGCGCGCCGGCAAGTTCCTTGAAGCTGGCTTTGCCTTTGCTGTAGATATAGATTAAGCTCTTGAGCTGAGTAATCGTGATATTCAGGGACATCCATTTTTCCATCCTGTATCCCATAATAAGACGGTTAAATTCCTTTTGGAAACTGACGGCTTTCTGAATCAATTCTGTTTTGTTCATTCTTTATAAGCAGCTTATCCGGTCGTATCGGAAATTTGAATCGGGATTTAAATAGTTAATGACACGTTAACAGTTTATAAGAAGAGAACTATACTGTCAAGAGGCAATTCTGATTCGCATTTCGATGCAGTATTGACCGTTCCTGTCTTTTATAGTAGATTGGAGTTTGAATAAAGATGAAAGGTGAACTATGAAGAAATATACTATAGCAATGGTTGCCCATGATGCCAAAAAGGAAGTCATGGTCGAACTGGCGAAAAAGAATAAGGAAAAGCTGTCGAAACTGAATATTGTAGCCACCAAAACTACAGGGCAGCTTATCAGGGATAACACCGGAATACCGGTAACCCTTTTGCAGAGCGGGCCGATGGGCGGCGACCAGCAGGTGGGAGCGATGGTGGCGGAAGGCAAACTTGAGGCTGTAATTTTTTTACGCGACCCTTTGTTTGCGCAGCCGCACGAACCGGATATTTCGGCTCTCATGCGGGTCTGCGATGTTCACAATACGGCGCTGGCAACCAACCTGGCGACCGCTGAATCGGTGCTTAACCTACTTTTTGAAAAAGCCGGCTTGTAAACAGTTTTCCCCTCTCGATAAAAATAAGAGACGGGTTTTTTAGCCCGTCTCTTTTACACGATATCTCTATGTATGATGTTTTAATGCCTAAACCTTGCCCTTGTGGAAAAGCTTCGGTGCAATTCTCTTGCGGATTTCCTCTACCAGCAGCAAACCGAAAGCAACAGCTATGATGATTCCCCAGGCTTCCAGCCCGAGGGGCACGGTATGGAACAGCGATTGCAATGGCGGCGCATAGACAACCAGCATCTGTAGCAGAACGGCCAGGGCTATACCGCCGATTAGCAGGCGGTTGCTGAAAATGCCCAGCTTGAAAATAGACTGCTGGTCCGAGCGGGCGTTAAGGGCATTGATCCACTGGAAGGCGCAAAGCATGCAGAATGCGATTGTACGCGCTTCATCCAATCCCGCTCTCGGCAGTTCCCAGTTGAATATGAGGAATGTACCCGCTGCCATAAACAGGGCGATAAAGAAAATTCTGCCCAACATACCCTGATAGACGATGCCTTTTCCACTGCGCCGCGGTTGCTCCTTTAAGACATTGCTGTGCTTGGGTTCAAGCCCCAGCGGTATGGTACAGATGCCATCTGTGACCAGGTTAATCCATAAAATCTGTACTGCCACAACCGGCAGGGGCACACCCGCCAAAATCGATACTATCCATAACATTATCTCTCCGATATTGGTACTCAACAGATAAAAGACGGAACGGCGGATATTGGCAAACATCACCCGCCCCTCTTCTACAGCAGCTACTATGGAAGCGAAATTATCATCCGTGAGCACCATGTCCGATGCTTCCCTGGCAACATCGGTGCCTTTTATACCCATAGCTATTCCGATATCGGCGCTTCTCAAGGCGGGGCCGTCGTTTACCCCGTCTCCGGTCATCGCTACGGTATATCCCTTCGATTTCAATGCTTTCACGATGCGCAGCTTATGCAGAGGCTCGACGCGGGCGAATACAGAAATCGAATCTATTCTCTTACCGAGTTCTTCATCGCTGATATTATCCAGTTCCAGTCCGGTAACAGCCTCTCCGTTATGAAGCCCGATTTCTTTAGCAATGGCTTCTGCCGTGGCTTTCTGGTCGCCGGTTATCATCACCACCTTGATGCCTGCCTGCTTGCAGTCGGCAATCGCCTTCATTGCTTCCGGACGCGCCGGGTCGATGATGCCTACCAATGCAACCAGCGTCAATCTTCCATCGATATGGTCATGAGTCAATTCTTCCGGGGAAGCTGCGCATTCTACATAAGCCAGTGCCATTACTCTTAACGCCTGAGAAGCCATCTCCAGGTTCCTTGCTTCGAATTCAGCTATCTTTTCGGCAGACAGTTCCCGAATAGCGTTGTTTTCGAATACCGTGCGACACATTTCCAGCACCTTATCTACCGAACCTTTAACATATATGACAGCCTTTTTGTTATCCCCTTCGTTTTCGCAGGAATGGAGTGTCGCCATGTAGCGTTTTTCGCTGGTAAAAGGCAACTCGGCTAAACGCGGCTGCTTTTGCTGCAAATTCTTCTGGCTTAAACCGGCCTTGATACCGGCTACCAGCAAGGCCCCTTCGGTCGGGTCTCCGATAAGCCTGTGGTTATCTTCGTCCATTCTTAATGAAGAGTCGTTGCACAGGGTGCTTATTTTTAATGCCAGTGAAATGTTATCATCTTTTAGCGGTTCTATCGCCTGCTCTTTTTCTAAAAATTCGCCTTTCGGATGATAACCTGCTCCCGTAATATCTATCGTTCTGCCCGGAATGTAAATCCGGCGCAGCGTCATCTCGCTTTTGGTCAGGGTGCCGGTTTTATCGGAACAGATTACGGTAACGGCGCCCATCGTCTCGACAGCCATCAGTTTTCGTATCAGGGCATTCTTTTTTGCCATTCGCCGCATTCCAAGCGCCAAAACCACCGTAACCATAACCGGCAGTCCTTCGGGGATTGCCGAAACAGAGGCGGCTATTGCCAGTGTGAACAGGTCTTCAATGCCGTAACCTTTTATAATCCCTATAACTATTAATACCGAGACCACACCGAGAACCAGGAAGGCGATGTAACGCCCCAGTTTGGAGACATTCTGCTGCAGTGGAGTGGGTGGCGGCTTGGTTTCCTGTACCTGGGAAGTAATCTTGCCGATTTCAGTATTCATACCGGTAGCGGTGACTACCGCTAAGCCGCTGCCGTTGACTACGGCGCAGCCCAGGTGTACCATATTTTCCATGTCGGCTATCGTTGCCCTGCCCTCGATGACAGCGGTAAATTTCTCGACGGGCACCGATTCACCGGTCAGTATCGATTCGTCCACCGACATACTGGCCGCCTTTATAAGCCTGGCATCCGCCGGAATCTTGTCCCCGGCTTCCAGTACGATAACGTCTCCGGGAACAATATCGCTGGCCGGAGATTGCAAAATCTCTCCGTCCCTCAAAATTTTAGCCTGCGGAACCGCTAGTTTCTTGAGAGCTTCCATTGCCTGTTCCGCTTTACTTTCCTGAATAAACCCGATTATGGAATTGATTAAAACTACTGCCAGAATAACAAGGGCGTCGGTTGGTTTCTGAATAATGAAGAATTCAACCATAGCAGCGGCTAGAAGAATATAAATCAAGGGACTGGCAAATTGCCTTAAAAATATCAATATCGCGGGGCGTTTGGCTTTCTCTGTCAGTTCGTTACGGCCGAAAGTTTCCAGCCTCTTTTTGGCTTCCTTCTCTGTTAATCCCGAGCGTGAAGAATCAAGCTCTTTTAGAGCTTCTTCTGCCGACAGATTATGCCATGTAACTTGTGAATTATTCCGGTTCTCTTGAGCCATATCGCTTTCTCCTCAATTATCGCAAATCCTGCTTACTAATCGGATATATTGTACAGGAAAACAGCTTTACAGGACAAGAAAATGAATAAAAATCGATGTAAACAAGAGAATAATCAGCATTATAAGGGAATTAATAAGTGATGGGTGGTTAACAATGGTATTATTCGGTTGTTACCTGCCCAGACAGTGAAAAAACATTAATCTCATGCGTAACTAGCGGGGTAAATGAATGTAAAACAGGAAAGGGCGGACTTTAAAGTCCGCCCTTTCAAAACGTCATTTTTGCAATCTGTTGTATTATTTTTCTATTGTTTCATCTCTATTTGATATCGAAAACAATCTGGATGCTGGTTGAAATCTTGACTTCGCCGGTGCTGATGCTGGTAGTCGCTCCTCCTTCAGCTCTTGCGGAAGTATCATAAGCCGGATAGTAGTAGATCGGACCATAATTGCTGTTGTTATCAACAATATAGTTCGGGTCGCCCAGGGTAACACCGGTCAACTCGGCAATCTGGGTTGCTTTGGCTATGGCATTGGCAATCGCCTTGGCGCGTGCCTGTGTGTAGTAAGCTTCGGTATTATCTACCGTGAAGCTGATGCCGTTGATAACGGTGTATTCGCCGCCGGCGGCTACCACATCATCGATAATGCTGCCGGTATTGTCGGTATTCCTGACTTTAACGGTAACAGTATTGGATACATAATAGCCGTACAGGTATCTGTTGCCGTCTTTGTCCCAGTTCCACATGGGGGAAATGTTGTAATTGCTCGTTTGAATGTCTTTCTCATCGATATTATAGCTTTCGAGCACTGCCATAATCGCGGCCATCGATTCCGCTGCCTGTGCCTGGGCTGCTTCCAGTGTATCCATCTGGACATATACACCGAGATTTAAAACGGCAATATCGGGAACAACGGTTACTTCGCCGCTGCCGGTTACCCAGATGCCGACATTTTGCTGGCTGACTATACCGGTCGACGTTTTGTCCGAAGAAAGGGCAAAACCGAAAGCGCCGACCGCCAGCAGTACCAGGGCTGCCAGTGAAATTCCAACCACAGATATCAACTTGTTATTCATTTTTTGTTCCTCCTTGAATTATAAAATTGTTTATTGATTCTGTTTTCTAATATATATAACGCAAGGCAGGGGTTAAGGATAGGTCGAAAACGGTGGAAATTATCGATGAGGGAATTATCGATTGCAGCCAAGTAGTGTTATTTTCTGGGAAAATTGGCTTTTTCCGATGGATTGGGGATATAAATCTTGATTATTCGATAACGAAGGAGAAGCAATAAAAAATGGGTGGTGATATATCGGAAGAACCGCTCGAAAAATAGCGAAAACATTTTGCCCGTTGCTCAGCAAAAAGTGAAAGTATAAATCCGGACGGCGGCGATGTTGCCGACAACGCCCCATTTTACTGCTGATAAATGCTTGTCAACACCTGCGATATAGTCTATTTTTATCTCGAATATATTTGAATTATGTTTTTTTAAGTAATTTCAACAGGCAGCGCTATAAAGAAAGTGCTCCCTTTTCCCGGTTCGCTTTCGGCCCGCAGGCTTCCCCCGTGCGCCTGTACCATTTGGCTGGCGATTGCCAGTCCCAATCCTGTGCCCCCATCATTTCTGGAGCGGGCGGATTTCACCCTGTAAAACCTGTCGAAGATATGAGGCAGATGTTCAGGCGGAATACCTTCTCCTGTGTCGGAGATAGATATAAGAATATGCCTTTGCCTGAAATACTTACTCCTGTCTTTGTTTTCAATCCCGATTGAAATCATCCCCTTTGCAGGTGTATGCCGTATAGCATTGGTAAGCAGGTTGTTGACTACCTGCTTGATACGGGGAGGGTCGATGAGCAGTTTGGGTAAATCAGGCGCATCTTTTAACTGCAGCTCGATTCCTTTTTCAGCGGCGGCGTTTTCGAATTGTAAAAGCACCTGTTTTACAAGTTCCGGAACATCCGAATATATCTTTTCCAGCTTGAGCTGGCCGGTTTCCGCCAGGGAAATATCTCTTAAGTCACCGATTAGACGAGTCAGTAAAATAGTCTGTTCCTTGATAGTGCCGAGATGTTCTGCGTCTGCATTGAATACACCGTCCATCATACCGTCGACGGTACCGCCGATAACAGTCAAAGGAGTCCTTAATTCGTGTGCTATATCTGCCATCAGTTGTCTGCGGGTTTGTTCGCTCGCTTCCAACCGGGAAGCCATGGTGTTAAAAGTTTGCGTCAACTCTCCGATTTCGTCCTCTGAATTTACTTTAACCCTGTATCCAAGGTCTCCGGCGGCGATGTGCCTGGCTCCCCCTGTAAGCGCCTTGACGGGGTTAATCAGGTATTGTGTCAGCAGTAAACCGAGAATAAGGGCAATTGCAATACCTGCTATTGCCGATATCCAGATAGCTCTGTTTACCTGGTCTAAATAATCCTGCTGGGTGGTATCAAGAATAGTGCCTGAGTTATCGGTAAACTGAACCCAGTGATGTCCCTGTTCTCCCATATGTCCGGAACCCTGTCCGCTTCCCTGGGAAGAAGTTAGAACAAATACTTGTCCTACAAAAGTACCTGAAACGGTTATCGGCGTTCCGTTAACGAGTCCGACAGCATTCGAATATTCTGCCAGCCATTCATTTTCGCTATCTCCGACAATCACTCCTGAATCGTCGGCTACCACTATGCGGGCATTCGCCGACCATATCAGGTTGTCTATTATGCTATCGATGCCTGTCCATTTCTGTTCCAGGTTGTAAAAGTTACCTATGGTATCTGCAATATTTTGTATGCGTGACATATTGCTCTGACTGACATAGCGGTTGAATTCGCTCGTCGCTATAAGATTTACCATAATTGCCATCAGGCTGATGCAGACAGCCACCACCAGCAGAATCGTTCCTGTCAACTTCCAGCCGAGCTTTTTCACCCTGCGTCCTCCATTTTATATCCCACGCCGTAAACAGTAATGATATATGCGGGTTTTTCCGGTTCCGGTTCTATTTTCTTGCGTAGATTCTTGATATGGCTGTCGATAGTGCGTTCATAGCCTTCATAAGCATCCCCCTGGATACTGTCGAGCAGTTGCAGCCGGCTGAATACCCGTCCCGGATGCCTGGCAAGCAATTGCAAAAGGTCGAATTCAATGGGAGTCAGTTCGATGTTTTGCTCTCCGCGTGTTACCAACCGACGTTCGATATCTATGCTTAAATCCCCCACGCGGATTTTTTTAGGAGCGGAGGTGGGAGTCCCTTCATAACGGCGCAATACCGCTTTTACGCGAGAGACCAGTTCCTTGGCATCGAAAGGCTTGGTAACATAATCGTCCGCTCCCAGTTCAAGCCCCACAATTTTATCTGCTGTTTCGTCACGGGCAGTCAGCATTATTATGGGAATGCTGGACTCTTTTCGCAGTATGCGGCAGACGTCCCAGCCGGAAATCTCGGGGAGCATCAGGTCGAGGATTATCAAGTCCGGAGAGTATTTTTTTACGGCATCCAGTGCCGACCGTCCGTCGTAAGCGGTGATAACGGAAAAATTGTCTCTTTCCAGATAAGCTGAGACAATTTCAGTTATCTTTTTTTCATCATCTACGACCAGAATTTTCTTGCCCATCAGCGGGGATTTCTCCTGTTTTATCTTAAACTAATCTTACTCACATACTGTGGGTTTAGCAAGTAAAAATACCGGAGGCAGATTATAATCTGCCTCCGGTATCGTTCCCCATATTGAATTAATGAGCTTTCTTTCCCCATTGATGCTGGTCGCCGGGGCCGTTTCCGTCGCTGCATTCGCCCCAACTGTTGCCGGTTCCGTTCTTATTTCCGCCCTGTTTACCGTTGCCGCCGTAGTGTCCGATATCCGTTGCATTGACCATTTCGCAAGTTCTTTCAAGCATGTTTGCAAGCATTATATCGGCCTCTTCCTGAGTGATTGTCCCGTCAGCCACCAGGTCCTGGATACAGGCTGTTTTAACAGCCATAATGGCTTCGACCAGTTCATCTTCAGTCACTCCGTAGCCGGCTGCAATCTCCGCTAAGCTTAATCCGTCCTGGCGCAGCGATTGCAGTTCATCCTGTGTTATACCGAGTAATTCGCAAACAGTAGTGCATACATCCGCAGAACAGCTGCCTCCCATCTGCAACATTCCTCCGGTGATTGTGCAGGTATCGCCTGGTGTTTTGTCATTTGCCGGGCTGGCGGATAATGTAGTTCCGCCGAATGAAACAATCAACAGCCCTGTAACCAGCAATAATCCGAGTGCAATTAGTAATTTTTTCTTCATCTTTGTCCTCCGTTTATTTTATACTTTCCCCGGTTTATACCGGATTATTTTTATTATATAAATAAAATATGTAGAAATTATGGAGAAAAGATGTTGATAGTATGTTTTTCAAGTTTTTCTACTTGCTGTAAATAGTTCAGGAATATCGATATAATTGTTTTAATAATTCAGCCGGTTTCGGGAGGATAAAAAGTTGGAGTGGCAGGAAATATTAGGACTGGTAGGCGGTTTTTTTACAACCACATCTTTGATTCCACAGGTTTGGCGGCTGTACCGGCTGAAAAGCGCACGCGAAATCAGCCTTACCTTTAACATATTTTTCGCTGTCGGTGTCGGCTTCTGGTTTGCATACGGTATCGCCCTGAGTTTACCGGCGGTTATTTTCTGGAACGCCATATCAATTGTGCTGGTCGGCAGTATGTTATTTGCCAAGCTTAAATATAACCATTGATATCCTGATTATAAACGGCGGATAGCGTCCCGGTCTGTTTTCTGTTAAACAATAATATTGACAATAAATGAAAACTGGATTAATATAGTCCAGTATGGACAGACAAGTTTTTTTAATCAAATCTGATACGGATTATGCTATGCGCATGCTGGTTAATCTGGCTTTAAGAGATAAATCTATCCCGGTTACGGCAGCGGTTCTGGTGGAAGGGCAGAATATTCCGGTGGATTTCGCCTATAAAATACTGCAAAAACTGCGCCGGGCGAAAATGCTCAAGAGTTTCAAGGGTGTTAACGGAGGTTTTCTACTGGCAAAAGAGCCGGAAGAGATAAATCTGCTGGATGTGATCGAGTCCGTGCAGGGCAGTATTATAATCCGTCCCTGTTTGCTGGATGACGATAATTGCGTTACGGCAAAACCGTGTCCGGTATCTTATAAATTGCAAAAATTACAGGAGACCCTGGATAATGAAATGAAAGGAATTACACTGGCTCAAATTATTCAGGTGAAGCGAAGTATTTGTTGACCCCCATGAATTCAATAGAAGGAGGTAGCGAATATGTCATTTATCTTCAAGGGGATAAATAATAACGGTTTTATAAAGGAAGAATTGCCTGTTTGCAGCAGGAGCGGTTTATTATGCGGTTCGGGGGATGGCAGATGTAATAAGGAAGGACAAGGCTGCATAAATGATTGCGGAGAAAAGTGCATGCGCAGCGAAGCAGGTTGCGATAAACAGCATTGCATGATTTTTAAGGAAGAGGATTGCGGCGGATTTAAAAATTATACTTTAGTCTCTGAACATCATAAAAACAGCATCAATAATAAATCTTTGGCGGAAGGAGGCATGACCGGGATGGAGAATAAAGAGAAAAAAGAAAATAAGACTGCGGATGAAAGCAGAAGGGAATTCTTGAAGGGCGCCGGTTTGATTGTCGGGAGTACCGCATTGCTGGGCGCCGGAGGATTGGCTGTTAGCGGTTGCAGTATATCCGGCGAATCCCTGAACGGTGAAAAATGTACCACAACCACCACAAAAACCACTGTTGTAAACAATGTGGAATACCTGGGAGAATGCATCTGTCCCGATTGCGGTATCAAGGCTCCCCATCCTAAAGGCACACCCTGCCGGCTGGTTCCCTGCCCGAAATGCGGTGGAGGTATGGGAAGGTTAGCTTAAGTTTTACGGGGTAATTCGATTCCCTGCGTTCGGGTCTTTTTTGAGAAGGCTCTATGAGTTTGTTTGCAATAAAAAGAGATGTAAAAAATCTCATAAACTATTTCTTCGATATTATACTGGCGTTGTCTATAATAGTTACGCTGGCTTCCAGCTATATCCTGTGGTTTGTTCTTCCCAGGGGAGTCGGTGTCCACTCTGAAATGTGCGCCAATGAAGGGATGGGTTTCGGCGGCAACTATTTTACTGTTTTGGGCATACCCAGATACTTCTGGGTTGAGATACACAACTGGACAGCGGTAATTCTATTTGGATTGATTATACTGCATGTTATCTTGCACTGGAGCTGGATTGTAGAAACGTTAAAAAGGACTAATAACTTTTTTAACGGACATTTTAGAAAAGCAGGGGAGCAGTATATAGCTTCAATCGTCCTCTTTATTTTGTTTGCGGTTAACTGCTTCAGCGGTTTCGTTCTCTGGATAATCCTGCCGCGCGGCGCCCTCGATTATTATCATATGATATCCGGTTACAGCCGCACTTTTTGGGATCTGCAAAGAAATGTCTGGCTGGATATTCATGTCTGGGTGGCGACGCTGATTGTGTCTGTCGTTATTATCCATATCATACTCAACTGGAGATGGGCGATCAGAATATCGAAAAAAATATTCAACGGATTTAAGGGATTATTTATTGATAAAAGGGAGTTCTAATAATGAACGGTTCCGGTCGGGTAAAAAGCTATCTTCCTAAAGCCGCTTTATACTTCGGTATCATAGGCGCTGTGTCGCTTTTATTTTTTAACCTTATTTTCCAGGAAGACTGGATGCAAAGGTTTACCTGGTTATGGTTTATAGTTCCGCTGCCGGTTATCTTTTTAATCATCGCTGTTAAATTCCGCTTTACCGGCGGATTACTGATGGTATTACTGGCAGTAGCTGTAACAATCTTCGATGTATTCGCTTTTTCAGGAAATCCCGGACAGATTGCCGGCAGGGGAATCGGTTACACCGTTATTTTTGTATCGCTGCCGCTGCTACTATCGGGTTTATTCTATATTACCTATCGTTTTAAATTTATCAATATACCCCGGAAACGAAATAAATAGCGTTTTCTCTATAAAACGTATTGACGGCACTCCGTATCGGCTATAGAATGGATTGTAACTATAACTGCCGCGCATCTTTATCAGTTACCGTAAAATAATAAAGCAAAATTGAAAGGATAGCCGGACAATGAATATTAAAATAATAACCGACAGCACTTCCGATATCGGGCAGGAACTGGCACAGTCCCTGGGAATTACCGTGGTACCCGTATATATCCGTTTCGGCGACAGGGTTTACCGCGACGGCGTAGACCTGACAAACGAAGAGTTCTACCGCATGCTGAAAGCTTCGCCGCTGCATCCGGCAACTTCGCAGCCGCCGCCGGAAGACTTCGCAAAGGTATTCGGGGAGTGTTCCGGTAAAGCCGACGGCATCATCTCCATCCATATTTCCTCCAAGATCAGCGGCACTTACAATTCGGCTCTGCTTGCCGCCGGTAAAATTAACGGCGCTTGTCCTATCGAAGTTGTCGATTCCAGGTTCAACTCAGGCGGTTTGGCTCTGGTGGTAATGGAAGCCGCCAGGATGGCGCAGTCCGGGTTCGGCATGAGTGAAATTATGGAAAAAATCAGGGAAACCATCGAACATGTAAAAATGCTGGGGATGTTCGATACCGTCAAATACCTTTCTTTCAGCGGACGGGTAAAACAGCTGGTACTCTCTGCCGCATCGATTTTGAATATCAGGTTGTTATTAACGTTTCATGACGGCGAAATAGCGCGTGCGGGTATGGCGCGCACCTTCGATAAGGGGATGGAAAAAATCGCTGAATTCGTGAAAAACAACAACGGAATAAAAGAGTTATTGATTGTTCACAGCATGGTTCCGGAGAAAGCGAATCAGTTGAAAGAAAGAATTTCGGGGTTTGTCGATAAAAGCAAAATTATGATACTGCAACTGGGAGCCGGATTGGGGGTTCACGGCGGCCCCGGGGTACTGCTGGTAGCTATCAGGCAATAAAAACAGCAGTCCCCGAAGCCCGTTTCGTATTTATATTAAGCTATTCGATCAGCTTGATACCTTTTTCGGTAATATTGTATTTATCTGCGACCATTTCAACCAGTTCGACTTCTATCATGTCGCGCAGACCGCTCCTGACGCGAAACAGTGCCACCCCTGTCGTTTCGGACACTTTTTCAGCGGAACATAATCCGTTGTCCCTTAAAGCCTGCAGAACCTTTTTACCGGTTTCGGTCGGTTTTCCCTCCGGATTAATGCAAGGCATAATTCTCCTCCTTTAAATCTAATCTATAGTTGTTTCTTGCAAAGGTACCAGTCGACACATTCATAACCCGGCTGCCTGACTCTCTCTTCTGCCCCTTCCTGGGTATTGGGCGCCGGTACGATAACCTTGTCGCCCGGTTTCCAGTTGGCTGGGGTAGCTACTCCGTTGGCATCGGTCGTCTGCAAAGCATCAACAATCCTGAGTATTTCCTGCATATTTCTGCCGGTGCTTAACGGGTAATACAGGATAGTCCTGATTATCTGTTTGTCGTCGATAATAAAGACGCACCTGACGGTTTCCGTCTTGCTCTGTCCGGGGTGAACCATGCCGTAAGCCAGCGATACTTCTTTGCTGAGGTCGGCGATAATAGGGAAGGGAATCTTGACTCCCGTTTTCTCTTCTACATTTCTGGCCCAGGCGATATGTGATGATAAACTATCCACGCTGAGTCCGAGCAACTCCACCCCGCGTTTCTGTAAATCGGGGAAGATTTCGGCAAAGGCAATGAATTCGGTCGTGCATACCGGCGTAAAGTCCGCCGGGTGCGAAAAGAGAATCAGCCAGCTTCCCTTGAAATCATCCAGCTTGAGTTTTCCATGTGTGGTAGGCGCGTCGAAGTCCGGCGCCTTTTCTCCCAATCTCGGTAGGCTGATAGGTTTCGTCTGATATTCTTCCATTTTTTCCTCCTTTATGAATTTTGTTATCGTGTATGATTAACTTTACAACCGCTGGTAGTCCAAGTCAACAACTTTTGTCACATTTTTTTAGCGATAGATGGAATGTTGGTCTTCGGTTTTAGACTTACGAGTATACAAATGTGCCGGTCATTCTTGTATCTTAAAAATATAGTATTATTAATACTGATAGGCGAGATAGGCCGAGTCATTCTGGAAGTCACAAGGGGTGACTGAAGAATCCGGGTGGTGGGGAGAAACATGCATATAAGGTTGCATCGGCAACAGGTGGAATATCAACCCTCATCCGTCATTTACTACGTAAAATGCCACCTTCCCCCAGGGGAAGGCTTTATAACACCCCTCCCCAGATGCTAAAATATTAGAAAACCGTTCGTGGTGAGCCTGTCGAACCCGAAGTACCCTTTAGGGTGATAACGGCGATGAACATCGAATTGCATTTAGTTCCTTCACTTCGTTCAGGATGACAAGCACGCTGAT
>CAYNQR010000031.1:0-13812 GCA_964399425.1 uncultured Dehalococcoidales bacterium
TGGTGTAAAATAAGAATATGCTGCCAGAAAAAAGAAATAAACGGATGCTGGCAATGCGAAAGCTTCGAATCGTGCAACAAACTTAATGATAGATACCGGGATTGCGTTAAACAGATAAACAAGATCGGTTTTGAAAAGTATCTAGCCAAAATGAAAAAGGGTAATTAAAATACAAAGGAGTCATCCTCTCGATGTTAAAGGGAAAAGTATTTAAATACGGGGAAAATGTCGATACCGATGCCATCATTCCGGCGCGGTATTTGAATGTATCCGAACCATCGGAACTGGCCAAACATTGCATGGAAGATATTGACCTCGATTTCGTTAAAAAGGTCGTCGTCGGGGATATAATAGTTGCTACTACTAATTTCGGCTGCGGCTCTTCCAGGGAGCATGCGCCGATAGCTATCAAGGCATCCGGTGTTTCCTGTGTTATCGCCAAAAGCTTTGCGCGCATTTTCTTCCGCAACGCCATCAATATCGGTTTACCGGTACTGGAATGCAGTGAAGCCGTGGATAATACCGGTAGTGGAGATATTCTTGAAGTCGACCTGTCTAATGGTAAAATCAGGAACTTAAATAACGGAAAAGAATTTACCGCCGAAGCTTACCCAGATTTTATGGGTGAGTTAATCTCAGCCGGCGGACTTATCGAATATACTAAAAAGAGATTGGAGAAGAAATAAATGAAGTTTAATATTGTCGTTTTGCCCGGTGACGGCATCGGCCCCGAAATTATCGACCAGTCGATTAAAGTAATGACTGCCGTCGGTAAAAAATTCGGCCATGAGTTCAACTGCGAATATGCGCTTATCGGCGGCGTAGCCATCGATGAAGAGGGAACCGCACTGTCACAGGCGACAATCGATAAATGCAAAAAGAGCGACGCTGTCTTGCTGGGCGCTGTCGGAGACCCCAGGTTCGACGACCCGCAGGCTCCCATTCACCCGGAGGACGGATTACTGGCAATCCGCAAGGAACTGGGCTTATTTGCCAACCTGCGGCCTGTGCATGCCTATCCATCGCTGGTCGGGCATACCAATTTCAAAGCAGGGGTTCTGGACGGAGTGGATTTCGTGTTCGTTCGCGAATTAACCGGCGGTTTATACTTCGGACAACCTAAAAAGAGATGGACGGAAAACGGCGAAAGATGGGCGGTCGATTCGATGCTGTATTCGGAGCATGAAATCGCCCGTATTGTCAGAGTCGGTTTCGAAATTGCCCGCACGCGCAAGAAAAAACTGATTTCTGTAGATAAAGCCAATGTGCTGCAATCATCAAGATTGTGGAGACAGGTTGCCGTAGAGATTTCAAAGGAATATCCCGATGTCGAGCTTGAGCATATGCTTGTGGACGCCTGTGCTATGAGAATTATCCAAAATCCCAGGTATCTGGATGTTATTGTTACCGAGAATACATTCGGTGATATATTAACCGATGAGGCTTCGATGCTCGGCGGTTCGCTGGGAATGCTGGCATCCGCCAGTTTGGCAGGTGTGCCTAAGGCAGGTAACAGAACTCTCGGCATGTACGAACCAAGCCATGGAAGCGCACCCAGACATAAAGGGCTGAATGATGCCAACCCCATTGCTACAATTTTAAGCATGGCAATGATGTTGAATTACTCACTTGGTTTATCAAAAGAAGCTGCCGCGGTTGAAGATGCCATAAGCAAGGTACTGGCAGATAATTACGGCACTTATGATATAATAGGTAAAGGCTCAACCAAAGTAACTACCAGCCGCATGGGCGATTTAATCGCCGAAAGGGTATAAGGTATTAATTAAATGTCTATACAGCTTTACGACACGACATTGAGAGATGGAGCGCAGAAGGAAGGTATTTCTTTTTCTGTTGTCGATAAGCTGAATATTGCATGCAAACTGGACGAACTCGGCGTCCACTTCATTGAAGGAGGATGGCCGGGTTCCAATCCGAAGGATATCGAATTTTTTGAAAAAGCTCGAGATTTGAAGTTCAAAAATGCCAAACTGGTTGCCTTCGGGAGCACCAGGCGGGCAAACGGAAAAGCAGAGGACGACCCGACTTTAGTATCACTGATTAATGCCAATACCGATATCGTCACACTGGTATCCAAATGTTCGGCGCGACAGGTAACGCAGGTTTTAGAAACCACGCTGGAAGAAAATATCAACATGATAACCGATTCTATAAAGTACCTGAACAGTAAAGGAATATCCGTTTTTATCGATGCCGAACATTTCTTCGACGGATTTAAAGATAATCAAAAATACGCGCTGGATGTCTTGATATCCTCTGAAAAAGCCGGCGCGGATTGCCTGATACTATGCGATACAAACGGAGGAACTTTGCCGGACGAGGTCTATGAAGCGGTATTAAAAGTACGCAAGGTTACTTCCATTCCCATAGGTATTCATGCCCATAATGACAGTGAGCTGGCTGTGGCAGTTACTCTTGCTGCCGTTAAGGCAGGTGCAACCCAGGTACAGGGAACCATCAACGGTTATGGCGAAAGATGCGGTAATGCCAACCTGTGTTCGATAATCCCTAATCTTAAATTGAAAATGGGATTCGATTGTATTAGTGATGAAAACCTGGCAAAACTATCGGAGATAGCCGGCTATATCAATGAAGCGGCGAACCTTAACCCGAACCCGTCGCTGCCTTACGTTGGAAGCAGCGCTTTCAGCCACAAAGCCGGTTTGCATGTTTCCGGATTAAGCAAATGGTCGGGCAGTTACCAGCATATAGACCCGGTATTGGTGGGGAATAAATCGCGCATGCTGATTTCCGAGCTATCAGGCAGGTCGAACATTGTTCACCGCGCCACTGAAATCGGGGTTCCTCTTCCTCCCAAGGGAAAGGAAGCGCAACAGCTGCTCGAAAAGGTGAAATCACTCGAAAGCCGCGGTTTTCAATATGAGAATGCGGAAGCATCCTTCGATTTGCTGGTTCACAGGGCACAGTCCAATTATCAACCTCCCTTCGAACTGGTCGATTTCATGGTAATTATCGAAAGCAGGCGAAGGTCTCCCACAACTCACAATCACGACGAAGCGTTATCAGAGGCAATGGTAAAGGTTAAAGTTGACGGACAGATAATGCACACTGCTTCGGAGGGTAACGGCCCGGTTAATGCCATGGACAGAGCCTTGAGGAAAGCGTTGATACAGTTCTATCCGCAGCTTTCCTGCATTCAGCTTGTAGACTATAAAGTACGCATTCTGGATTCGAAAAATACCGAATCACAGGTAAGAGTGCTTATAGAATCGACCGACGGCACCGACCGCTGGAGAACGGTAGGAAGTTCCGCAAACATTATCGAAGCGAGCTGGCTGGCATTGGCAGACAGCCTCGAATACTGGTTGATAAAGCATAAATAGTATTCAGCTCTGCTTCGTCCAGAAATCGAGGCTCAGGTATTTCCAGCCGCCATCGGGAAGCACTGCTACGATATTACCTTCATCGATTTCGTTTGCAATTTGAACAGCCTGATGTATCAAAGCCCCCGAAGACTGTCCGCAGAATACCCCTTCATTGCCAAGCAGGCTTTTTGCGGCTTCATTGGCTTGTTGACTGGTTACATAGCACCTTTGAGTTATCAGACTCAAATCGAGAACCGGCGGTATAAATGTTTCAAGGCACCTTAATCCCTGAATGCAATCTCCGGGAGGAGGTTCAATACCGACGGTGTTCATTTGAGGATATTTTTCCCTTAATCTTTTAGTGACCCCGACAATTGTTCCTCCGGTACCTATACCGGCGATAAAGTAGTCTATACTATCGTATGGAAAGTCATCAAGAATCTCTACACCCGTGGTTTCATAGTGAGCTAAAGGATTAGCCGGATTGGCAAATTGATCGGGCATATAGTATCTATCGCTTTTCGAGACCATTTCCTTTACCAGATTCATTGATCCGAGCACTCCATTTTGTGCTTTTGTAAGTATAAGTTCCGCTCCAAAAACTCTAATTAACTGCTGCCTTTCTTTGCTCATATTTTCAGGCATAACAATCGTTACCTTATAACCCATTTTCTTGCCCAGCCAAGCCAGAGATATACCGGTATTACCACTGGTGGCTTCGATAATCGTTTTATCCCTGTTCAGCTGCCCGGTTTTGACAGCCGTATCTATCATATATTTTGCTACGCGATCTTTGGTGCTGGCGCTTCCGCCCAGGTTCTGCCCTTCGAGTTTAGCCAAAATGCGCACTTTTTTATTTTTTACCATATCAGGAAGTTCTACCAGCGGCGTATGCCCCAGGGCTTCCAAAGCGTTCTTGAAATACATCTTTTTCTCCTTCGATATTGCGTAGATTATAACATCAATCCTGTCTGAATTTAAATCCTGTATTACTAACTTTATGATTACGCATGGATTTATTATATAATATAGATATAAAATAAGCCGGATAATTATTGAAGGAATCTACAGATGGCAGATATTAAGAGTTTTCGTGAAATTGCTATGGAAAAAATTGCAGCAATCGGAGAAGCATCCGAAGAAGATCAGCTTAAATGGAAATATATACCGGAAGGTGAGAAGCTGGCTGCCGCTTGTTTAAGTGAAGGCAATGAGATTAAATCTGAAATAGATAAGTACGATAAAAAAGTGCGGGAGTTCGTTTTAAAAGGAACTGAGAAAGTATTTATCGGCAATATCAACCTGCCTAAAACCGATATTATAAAAAACATTAATGAAAAGGCTATGCATAATCTGCTTTTTATAAAAAACGATAAAAATGCAGTCAAGGAAATATATAATAAGATCAACTATATCTTCGAACATTATAATACGCAGGGCAAAAAGCAGAGAGAGCAATCATATGAACTGTTAAAAAATGATTTTAAAAATAAAGTGGAGCAGGCGCTTGCACAACAAACGGGAACTAAGAACAATATCGAAATAAATGTAGAAAATTTACCCCAGTTCCAGGAGGAATGGAGAAAAGTTGTCTCCCAAATCGATAATCAATACGGCGATTATTTAAATGAATACAAACAGAATCTGAGAGAGATAGATTAAAATCGATTATTATGGGAAATACGATGGACACCTGTGGCGATAAAATAGAATTTGCGGCAAAAAATACAATAATATTAAGGTTACCGAAACAAAAATTGTCTGCATTCGGGGAATCCGGTATTAAGTATTATTCTTGTCATAATTATGACCGGATATATTCATTCCAGTATATTGTTGACATGTTTTGATTATCATAGTATATTAAACATTGGTATTCAGCAATCTTAAAAACATATTATTTGATAAGCCCTCCGAGTTGTTATTACCTAAGAGCTTTAAGCTTATGGATTACAACCGGTTAAGGTATATGGGGAAACTTATATACCGCCCGTGTTTGGAAAGGGGGGAGATAGTATTTAATGCTAGTTTATTATTACCTCCTCCGGGAGGTATTTGTTTAAGTATCATCCCGACAACACGTTAAAAGGCGATATCAGAATAATCCGGAGGTATAATGACCAATCTTGTAGATACGTATCATCGCAATATCAATTATATGCGCATATCTATTACCGACCGATGTAACATGCGCTGTATTTATTGCAATTCCCACCTTGCCCCGCATTTAACTCACGACGATATTTTAAGATACAAAGAAATACAAAAGATTGTAAAAGCGGCTGCCAGGTTGGGTGTCAAGAATCTCCGCATTACCGGAGGAGAACCGCTTGTCAGACCGGACGTCGGTGCATTGATAGAACTGTTATATCTTATTGAAGGAATCAATGATATATCACTGACAACTAACGGAGAATTGCTTGAAAAATACCTCGATGAATTGAGAGAAGCCGGATTAAACCGGGTGAATATCAGTCTTGATAGCTTTAATGCGGATAAATTCAGGTATATTACCGGCGGCGGGCATCTTGAGGATGTACTGAGAGGTATTGAAGCGGCAATCGAGGCAGGTCTCGACCCGGTAAAGATAAATATGGTTCCTATCAAGGGAATCAACGATGATGAAATAGTGGATTTCGCCAAAAAGAGCATCACGAACGGATGGAATGTACGGTATATCGAATACATGCCCTTTGCCGATTCCGCGGAAGACAAGAAAAAAATGATCGGAATAGACGAAATTAAAAAATTAATTGTAAATGCTCTCGGCCCGATGGAACCCTGCGGCGTAGCATCGGGAAACGGGCCTGCTAAATACTACAGATTCGACAATTCGAAAGGCTCCGTCGGATTTATCGGAGCTATGACACATAACTTTTGCTCGGAATGCAACAGGTTCAGGCTGACAGCCGACGGAAGACTGATGCCCTGCCTGATGCGCGATGATGAAATCGATATCAAAGGACCGCTACGGGCAGGCGCCAGCATAGAGGAACTCGAAGAAATTATTATAAAAGCAGTTGCCTTAAAAGGAGAAAAACATCCTGATTCCGATAAGCTGAATTTGAAAAAACGGCAGATGTGGCAAATAGGCGGCTAACAATATTTTTCGGAGTACGATTATGAATGAAGATTTGACTCATATAAACGACAAGGGAGAAGCTAAAATGGTCGATGTTTCCCCCAAAGATGATACTGTTCGCGAAGCCGTTGTTACCGGCGGCGTAAAGATGAACCCGGAAACACTGATTAAAATAAAACAAAACCAGATGAAAAAGGGAGACGTGCTGGCGGCAGCCCGGATTGCCGGTATAATGGGTGCAAAAAGAACTCCGGATTTAATCCCTCTCTGCCATACAATCCTTGTGAGTGAAGTCAGCGTCGATTTTGAATTTATCGGCGATGACTATATAAAAATAACCGCCATGGCGAAAAGCACCGGAAAAACCGGAGTAGAAATGGAAGCCATGACTGCCGCCGCTGTCAGCGCTCTAACCATTTACGATATGTGTAAAGCCATCGACCGCGGAATGTCTATAGAAAATATCTGCCTGCAGAAAAAGAGCGGCGGAAAAAGCGGAACGTATATCAGGGAATAGTAGCTTTACATAATATTATATCGACCTTACTCTCGGGATATTAACCTGTTTCAAACCTCGTTTGCCATTACATCTTTTAACCTTTCGGATAGATAAACTTAATACCTATATAGAAAAGACGTATGGAGAACTGAATATATTGACTTCACGGTCAGGATATTGAGTCAGGTAGACAAATTAAAACAGGGTTACCGAAACCGCAGCCCCTGCTTCTATGGTTGCAATTTCTTCATTTAATATAATATAACCGTCCGCCCTGGCAATATCGATTAACCCTTTATTATCGTTTATGGCAGGGAAAGCCCTTTCGCCCTCGATTTTAACCGGTAAAAATCGCCCTGTAGAATTTTTAGAGACATCGATGGTTTCACTGATTTTCAAGATAAAATTGATATTACCCTGATAAGGAAGTTGCGCCATTTTCTTTAATGCCGGCACAAGGAGTACATAGGCATTTATCAGGCAGGAAGAGGGGAATCCCGGGGTTCCCAATACCGGTTTTCCTTCGGATATTACAAATATACCCGATTTAGCGTTCTCCGGCTTGGTTTTAAAAGAGGGAATTCTCCCAAACTTTTGCAGTATTTCGAATAAAAAATCCTTATCTCCTTTAGAAGAACCTCCCGAAATGAATACGAAATCCGAGACTTTTAAAGCTTCATCGATTACGGCCTTTATTTGCTGCGGATTGTCGCCGACAATTCCGAATTTTAAAGGCAAACAACCGTTTTCTTTTACTATAGCACCGATTATAAATGAATTTACATCGTATATTTGTCCGTCTTTTAATATGTCATCGACTGCGGCAAGCTCTTCTCCGTTTGAAATAATGGCTATTTTAGGCTTTTCAAAAACTTTTACCTTGGATATCCCCTGGCTGGCAATTAATCCTGTTCTCGACGGATTCAGAGCTGTTCCCTGTTTTAGAAGTATCCGTCCCCTTTTGATATCCTGCCCCTCGTTTTCTATATTGTCCCCGTAGTTTACAGGCTTATAAATACACAATCTGCCGTTTTCAATACCGGTATTTTCAGTCATGACAACGGCATCCGCACCGTCAGGAATTTTAGCGCCGGTGGTAATATGCACACATTCATTGGTCGAAATGTATTTTTTAGATACGCCGCCGGCATATAAATAATCGATTATCTCGAATATCTTCGGAGCGTCCTGCGACACCCCGGCAGTGTCTTTTGCCTTAACGGCATAGCCATCCATCAGAGCGCGGTTAAACGGAGGGATACTTTTCAATGCCGTAATATCTTCCGCCAGTACCCTGTGAAGACTGTCTTCAAGACTGACGTGTTCCGTTCTCAGTACGGGTTTAATAGCGGTATAGACGTAACTGTCTGCTTCATTGTAATAGGGCGGTGTTTCGAATATATTCACCTGGATGCCTCTCTTACCAGGTGAGACAATTCAGGAATTATTATTTTCTCCATTGCCATTTTGACCGCTTCCAGGGAGCCGGGAAGGGATATTATAACCTTTCCCTTGATAATTCCGGCCATAGCCCTGCTTAATATACTACCGGTGCCTATTTCCTGATAAGTCAGGCTCCTGAATAGCTCGCCGAAGCCATCCATTTTTTTCTCCAGCACAGGGGATAGCGTTTCAATGGTGATGTCCATACGGCTTGCACCTGTTCCGCCGCTGGTAATAATCGCCTGCGTAACACCGTCGCCGAATACCTTACCGATAGTTTCAAGTATTTCCCCGGCATCGTTTTTAACAATCGAATATGCCGTAACATTATTGCCGCACTCTTTAAGACGAGACATAATATATTTCCCGGATTCATCCGATTGTTCAGTTCTAGAGCCTGAAATAATAACTACGGCACAATTGACGCTAGCCGGCACATGATGTTTATGTTCCTGATATCCCATATCTTTATCCTGTTTTTAATTTGTGATTCATTATACAAGTACTTCAGGCAAAGGGCAAAATATTTGACGTGACCTCAACCGATATATTCGTTTTTTCTTGATGAAATTTCATCATATCGCTATAATAGCTTAAATAGGGAAATGGTATTTTGTTATCTCTTGTTTAAAATAGGGAGTACATTATATGAATAATAAGTTTTCACGTCGCGATTTTATAAAAATTACCGCGGCAGGAGCGGGAGCCCTGGCTTTGGGAGCTATCGGCGTTAACAGGTTGCTTACAGAACCTGAATTAAAAATATACGAGGAAACACAGGTTTTACTGGGAACATTCGTTACGATAAAAGCTGTCGATACCGATCAAAAAAGTGCGCGGAACATGGTAAAAACTGCTTTTGATGAAATAAACCGCCTTTCAGTGGTTTTCAGCCGCTTCGATAGCAATAGCGAACTTTACAGCCTTAACAAATCAGGGCAGATCTACGGAGCATCAAACGATTTGGTTTCCATAATGAAATCTTCAATACAGTATTCCGAATTGACAGGCGGACTTTTCGACATTACCGCTCTTCCTCTGCTTGAACTTAACCAGGAAAGCTTCAATACAAATAACGCTCCTCCCGCCAGCGAGTCTATTGCTGATGTAAAATCACTGGTAGGCTATAAAAATATTAATATAAACGGAAATGATATCACTCTATCGAATCAGGGAACGCTTATCACACTGGACAGTATAGCCGTCGGATACATTGTCGATAAAGCTGCCGCATTACTCAGCCAGGGAAATATCGATAATGTCCTCATCAACGGCGGCGGAGAGATTTATCTCAGTGGGACAAAAAATAACGCAGAGCCATGGAAAATAGGCATTGCCAACCCTAGGGATAATTCGAATTATCTTGCCATAATCAATTCCGGCAACTGGGCGATTTCGACATCCGGAGATTACGAAGCCTATTTTACAGATGACTATTTATATAACTTCATTATCGACCCCAGGACAGGGGTATCGCCGACAGAATTAGCCAGCGCAACCGTAATCGCTAAAGACACTTTATGCGCCGATGCTCTTTCCACAGCTTGTATAATTATGGGCAAAAACGATGCTCTTTCCATGATCGAGAATTTGCCGGGGACGGAAGCCCTTCTGGTCGATAAAAATATGAACTGCTATCGTTCAAGCGGGTTCCCTGCGGATATATCTTAATATAGAAGTTGTCTTTATAGATAAAGCCCGACTAAATATCGGGCTTTATCTTTTATAACTGGATACTAATTCAATGGAATCATCAGACGAAGTTCTATATATTATCCGACTACAATTGATTTTGTTCAAGACTGTGTTGATAAGACAGACAATCAATCGGAGGAGTAAATGCTAATCTTTAATATAATTATTACTGTATAAAATCACGATAGTCGTTCCCCGAGACTTCTTCTTCTTTAGGTTTGTTTCTTGCTTCAATATCTTTGTTTATCGATTGTATCTCTTCCGGCGGTAAATTGGAGAACTCCACCCACTGTTTATAAAGCTTCCTCATTTTTCTTTCGGGACCGATATTTTCCTTGATACTGTTAATAACGGGTTTCGCTGCATGTTCGATAAACGCTTTGGCTTCTACTTTTTGAGATGATGCCCTTTTGCCGGAAATCAATAACTTCTTACCGCAATGCGGACAAAAACTAGCCTGTATGATAAGCTTTTCTCCGCAATACGGGCAGAACTGCATATCATTTCCATCGTCGGTATTACGCAACTCATCCCCGCAAAACGGACAAAACGTAATGTTAGAGGGGAAGCGTGACTTATCGATATCCTTTCCGCAAGATGAACACTTCATTCAACTCTCCTATTATATGAACGTAACAGCGAATCAATAGGCGTAAATTAATCGACGTAATTATAACATGTGGTTATCGAATTGAAAACATAAAATAAAGAACATTTTGTGCCAAAAAGTTGCAATAATCTATTTTGCACGATACAATATTCAAAAGAGAGAATATGCATGAGAAAAAAAACCAATAAAGATAAGGACATCATTGAAGTGCCTTTGAAAGCCGATTCATCTTCCGAATCCCCTTACAAAGCCAAGGGAAAAGTATGGGTAGAAAAAAATGGCGAGGTTTATATGGGGTGGGGCAGGGTAGAACTGCTGGAACAAATCGACCAGCTTGGTTCCATTGCCGCTGCAGCCCGCAAGATGGGAATGGGCTATCGCAACGCATGGCTTGAAGTCGATGATATGAACAGATTAGCGCCCAAACCTTTGGTGATCAAAATGCTGGGCGGAGCCGGCGGAGGCCAGGCCATTCTTACTGCCGAAGGCCAAAAAATCATCAATGAGTATAAGGAATTGCGCTCACGCTTCCAGGAGTTTTTAGAAAAATTCGGATAGAATTGCATCGTCTCAAGACACATAAGACATTAAAGAAGCTGCTGACATTTTAATTAATCAGCAGCTTTATGTTTTAGAAGCGATATTAATTTGTATTAAGTTATTCACATTATACAGATAGCTGATAAGACCGATAACATTACTAAAATCGGGGTGAGAGGTCTCGAACCTCCGACCTCAGCGTCCCAAACGCTGCGCGCTACCAACTGCGCTACACCCCGTTATTTTTGTTTAGAAAGTATAACAACAAATCCAACGCGGGTCAATTAAAAAGCCCACTTCTGTGTTTATAGTAGTTAATATTGACTTAATAAAATGCATAAAAATATTTCCGCTCCAATACTTTATTTTTTTAAAGTCGGAGCGGAAATAAACAGCCGCAATTATTTTAAGTTAATGTTTAACGGCAATCGGGACATAACTCAAAAGAACTAAGCGGTAAATTCGCTTTCTCTGCCATAAATTTAATCTGTTGTTCGGGAGCCCAGTAATAACCGCATTTTGCGCACTGCTTTAACTTGAATTCCTTCCTGCCGCCGGGCGTAATCATTATCCTGGTATCCCCGATATTATCAATTATAATAGCGTTATCGGCACAAATATACGAGCAGGAACCGCATACTATGCATTTATCGAAATCGAAAACAATCGCGGCTTCGCCATTATCGGATTCCACATAGCTGATAGCTTCACGCCCGACTGTTTTGCGGCATACGCCCACACATTTTTTACAAAGTGTGCATCTATCTTTTGTATTATTTATCATCTCTTTCACGCTATTCCTCCGCACCTGTCTGGCAGTAACAGCCGCTCATTCCGGCTTTTTCTTTTAGCTCTTCATATTTTTCGGTAACCTTCTGTTGAATCTGCTCCAGCATTTCAGGTTTTAAATGACGGAATCTTTTCTGTAAGCTTGTGTACTCCGTAATAGGCAGTAATTTGGGGAAATCTACGGTAATCTTGTATTTCCCGTTTTCCATTTCGTATAAAGGAAAAATCCCCGTTTTGGCAGCCAGTCTTCCAATCTTTATCGAAAGCTCACCGGCACATCCCCATCCGGTCGGACAGGCTGATAATACCTGGATATATGCTGGGCCTTTCACTTCCAAGCCTTTTTTAACTTTTTCCATCAGGTCGAACGGATAGCTGGGATTGGCTGTGGCTACATACGGAATATTATGCGCTGCCGCAATGGCAGGCATATCCTTTTTCCATGCGAACTGGCCTATACTGGCTTTCCCCGCAGGAGAAGTCGTGGTAGAAGCACCGAACGGGGTGGCAGACGATCTCTGGATGCCGGTATTCATATATGCTTCGTTATCGAAACAGATGTAAAGGAAGTCATGACCTCTTTCCATGGCGCCGGATAAAGCCTGTAAGCCGATATCTATAGTGGCGCCGTCGCCACCGATAGCCACTATCTTGGTTTTGCTATCCTGAATGACTCCTTTTCGTACCATTGCTTTACGCGCAGACTCAATGCCGGAAGCCACAGCAGCCGTATTCTCAAAAAGCGTATGAATCCAGGGCACACGCCATGAAGTGTAGGGGAGCTGCGATGTAAATATTTCAACACAACCGGTAGCATTGACTACAATAACGTTTTGTCCGATGGCTTTAAACGCCAGCCTGACAGCCAGCGCTTCACCGCAGCCGATACATGCACGATGGCCAGGCGCAAAATTTTCCTTCTTGGTAATAATCTTGGGAACGTAAACCGTATAATTTTCCATTATTCCCTCACCCCGAATATTTCAAATTCATTTTCGCTGCCGTTTCTGGCAATATCGATACCTTTTTTAATTATCTCCTCAAATCCGGCAACCGTAATGTCTCGACCACCTAAGCCGCCGACATAGTTTACAATCTTCGGCTTATTAGCAACGTTGTATAAAGCAGACTTAATTTCCATGCCCACAGGACCGCCGGCTGAGCCGAATGATAAAGCCCTGTCCAGAATAATCAATATATCGGCATTTTTTACCGCTTCTCTCAGTTCATCTGCCGGGAAAGGACGCCACAAGCGAAGCCTCAGTAATCCGACATTTTCGCAATCGCCCTTTTCTCTCATTTTATCAATTGTTGTCATTGCTGTTTCGCTGTAACTACCCATGGTAAACAGCAGTATTTTCGCGTCTTCGCAGCGGTAACTTTCAACCGGTTTATATTCCCTGCCGAAAATAGCGGCAAATTCCTTCCATGTTTTTAATATGGTTTCTTTCGACTTTTGCAGATTAACTTCCTGCGCCCATTTCATTTCCGTATAGATTGCAGGCGGGGCAAAATCGCCCATCGCCAGGGGACGTGCCGGGTCTAAAAAGAACGGATATTTGTTAGGCGGCAGGAAAGCATCGACCTGGCTTTGCTCCGGCATTATTATCGGTTCGATAACATGTGACAAATGGAAACCATCGAGATGTACCATTGTCGGTAATAAAACATCTTTATCTTCGGCAATGCGGAATGCGCATAAAGCCGTATCTACTACTTCCTGCCCGTTTTCAGTAAATATTTGAATCCAGCCGGTATCTCTGCATGCCATAACATCGGAGTGGTCACCCCAAACGCTGATAGGAGC
>CAYNQR010000032.1:0-13649 GCA_964399425.1 uncultured Dehalococcoidales bacterium
ATATAATTATTTGGGTCTCTCTACCTAAAACCTACAATTCTGAGACAGTAACTTATAAGTCGTTTCAAGTTGCGGCTAAAGCCCAGTTATGATAGTATATTTTAGCTGTATCGGGGTGTAGCGCAGCCAGGTAGCGCACCTGAATGGGGTTCAGGTGGTCGGAGGTTCGAATCCTCTCACCCCGACCATTTAAGTCAACACCATACTCCCTCTTTATTGCATATATGTCCAACCGGTTAAAGCCTGAATATTTATAATTATTATCACCTGATATATAATTCATCCCGATTTGCTTCGAATTGATGAAAACAGATAGGACATTCAAAAATAATATTGCTTAAAGCTTGCTCCCTTCTTTCTATTTTAAATATGGAGGCAAAATAACCGTCCTTAGGGCATTTCGCAGTTATGGTGAACCTGTATCCTGTTTCGGAGTCGATAATGGTTATCTGTCCCTGTTCGAACATTCTGTTGATTTTATGTAAATCCTTAACCGGTTTCATAATATTCCCCTCCTTTCACAAGACTATTATAGCATCCGGAGCAGAAAGTTCTTCCGATGATGTATATCGTTTTTATACCAAAGACAAGAGATCTACAGCTATTTATCAAGGGTTGAGTTTCTGATTATAACAGGTCGGGAATGAGATATGCTGCATACCGGTTCTCAATGCGATTTTTACTTCGAAACCGCATTTTTTCAGGAAGTTTATTATTTCGAAATTTTCAATTAACGTATAGCCTTCGAAAGTTGTAATGCCGTTTCTGCAGGCGACTCTTGCCAGATCTTTCATTATTTCCGCACCGATGCCTCTCCTCTGGAAATCATCGTCGACAACGATAGCAAACTCGGCATTCGGGTTTTCGTTTATACGGGTATAGCGACCGACAGCTATGATTTCAGGGAAGCCTTCCTTTACTAATTCAGCTATCAATGCAAAGGAGTTTTTGTAATCAATTGAACAGAATGGATACGCATCCTCTGCGCACACATCCTTTATGATATGGTGGAAACGATAAAATTTACTGTAAGGGCTGAGCCCGTTTACAAAGATAATCCATGCATCCGAATCGTTGAGGTTGATGGGTCTGATTCTTAAAGTTAAATCATCATACTCTATAAGCCGTGATTGATAGAAGGTGTTGATTTGCTCTTGTTCTTTATTGTTATCGGTAAAATCGAAATCGCATTCCACCATCGCTCACCCCCTGTTTCAGTTGTTCTTACTCTTATTCACTCATATCAATCTTAATTATTTTAGCAGAACGGTATTATCATAGCGATACCATACAACTAAAACTTCCGAATATATTCGGCAATCAACTGATTTTATAATCATATACTAACATATTGCTTCAAATTCCGTTTATTATTACAGGATTATTATTAAACAATGCTATAATAGTGGCAATTGTTATAGCAGATGAAATCGAGGGTTATTTATGAGTAAAAAGTGGAAATTGATATCTATAATAATAGCCGGATATTTGTTAATGGTTCTGCTGTTTACGGCTTTTTCCGATAGTATATTTTATTTTACGCAGCAGATGAAAGCGGATTCAACAGTATATCTTAATAAAGACAGATACGAATATTATTTCCACATCCATAATGATGATAAATCTATAATAATCGATTTCGCTATTGAAAAAATAAGCGCCGATTTAGCTCATATTACCGTCAATATCCACCCCAAGGACAATCATAAGATAACATCCCTGGTTATGAGTTTTGATAATATAGTCCCTTCCGAAGCTTTTCTTTATGACGACCCTTCCGGAAAATACGTAAACCTGTATAACCGCGAGGTGGGTTACGGGGAAAATAATATTGTTATCAGGTACCTGGATATGAATACCCAACCCAACGAAGTAATCAAGCTGGAATACTGGGTTGATATAACCGAATTGGATTCGGTGAATGAAAAATTCGCCATGTCGTTTTCAATGCATATGCATGAGAACAGCCTGTTAAAAATCTGGCGTTATTATGCTAAATCAGGAGTTCAGCTGGATATCAATAGCCAGTATTGATAGTTATGTTAACTATCCCCTGCTCTTGCCTTTTATAGCTGATTTACTTTGACAAAAAGGCCTCGATATAATAAGCTATTATGTTGCTTTTGAACTGTTGTTTTTCATTATCCGGCAACGTTTTCACAAGGCGCATTCGTCTAGTGGCCTAGGACACATCCCTCTCAAGGATGAGATCACGGGTTCGAATCCCGTATGCGCTACCAATTTTGCTTTTTTATTCTCAAGCAGTTGTAATTCCTTATCAAATATAGTAACTTATTTGTGTAATATACGATATTGATAAAGGCAGGTGTGCAAATGTCCGCTAAAAAATCGGCTGTTAATTCTTTTATCCTCAACAGGGAAATTGCTTATGCCGGGGATATCGGCAGAAAAAGACGCGACTACTGCGTAGAATTTATTAAAAAGAAGCAGGACGTTATAAAAGAGATTCAGGATAGCCAGGCGGAAGCTGTAAAAGCAAAAGGAGAAAAAATAACCTGCCATAAAGGCTGCGACTACTGCTGTCATTTTTATATGCATGCCAATATTCAGGAATGCGAAGCCATTGTCTATTACCTTTACAACAATAACAATGTATACGAAGCTTATATTAAAAATTATACCGAATGGCGTAAGAAACTGAGCGAGAATGGCGATATCTTCAAAAACTGTGCCCGGTTGTGGTATGAAAAGGGAAAACAGGACGCCGGACAGAAGGAAGAGTTGGCTTTTAGTGAGGAGTCTAATCGTTACCGCGACCAGGATATTGCCTGCCCGTTTTTGGTAGATGGATCTTGTTCTATTTATGAGGTTCGTCCGTATTTATGTGTGGGCACCGTAGCCTCTACTCCGAGTGAGTGGTGTGCCAGATCGAATCCCAATACGCCCAACATTTATAAAACCCAGACTTCGGCAATATTCGATAAATCATTTTATCATAAGGAACTCAATGATTATATATTTAATTTCTTTCCGATAACCGTATACTATATTCTGGAAAGCGGTTACAAGATGCTGGGAATGATTACCGGACTAAGCGAACTGGAAGATATTGCACTGAAAGACCCGGAGGTTAAAAATATTATAGAAAAGCTATCCTGAATTATTTCTAATCCCAATCAGGCTTCTGTGATATTTAAATAAGATTAATTCTTGTGTCTATAAATAACAGGTGTCGATAGCCTGAACAAAAAATGCGTGTGAAACAGCATGATTCCGGAATTTAAATCCGCATTGTTAATTTAGTAATATTATTCCTTATAGCGGGCAATTATGATTGAACCAGGGAACAGTTCTAATAGCAATAAATGGAAACTGAACTTTTTCAATAAAAGTATCAGTATTGCATTTGAGCCGCAGGAATATACTCCCGGAATATCCCTGTTTATTATCACTGTTGTAATAAAACTTGCCGCCTCCGCTGTTTCCGGAATTGCCTATGTATTAGACAATTCAATGATTTATATATCGGGGATAATGCTGTGGTTGTTGTGGTTTGCTTTCCTTTTTATAATTGCAATCCCCAAAACCGACATATGGCTTCAAAAACGTGCCGAACAATTAAAGAAAACAGCAAAGAAGATAATCATTATAGTTCTGGTAATCGGTATAGTGGAATTTGTCGGTTTATCTATTATAGGTTTAGATACCTTGGGTTTGAAGGAAAAGAGCGATAATTTTTCGGCAGTTTTGACATCGCTGGAAGAGTCTTTTAATTATAATGATGCTACCGCATTGTGTCACCAGGCAACTGAAAACTTCCTCGAAGGAAAAAATCCTTACGCGGAATCAAATATTGTAACCGCCATGCTTGAATTCGATGTGCCTTTAAATAAAATGACACCTTTGAGATTGGGTATATTTGCCGATTCTTTCCCCTATCCGACTAACGAACAGATGGAGCAATTACAACAACGAATAATGGATAATCCTGAGAATGTTCCAGTCGAACTGGAATCCTGTTTATGTTATCCTGCCGGTTCTTTTTTAATTCCGGCGTTGTTTTTAATGATGGGAATAAGCGACTTGAGGATTGTTTATATAATACTAATGCTGCCGGTCTTACTTTATGTAATATGGATATCCCCTGCCAGATACCGTCTTTTACTGTCTGTCATTATGCTTATAAGCCTTGAGCTATGGAATTCTCTGGCATCCGGGGAAACCGGATTTTTGATATTTCCCTTTTTGCTGCTGGGATGGGTATTGTTTAACAGGCATTCCGTTGCTTCCGCTATCTGTATCGGATTAGCCGCCACCATAAAGCAAGTCGCCTGGTTTTTTATACCCTTCTACCTGATTTTAATATACAAGACCCAGGGGATGAAAAAAGCGCTTCAATCTTTATTAATTATTCTGGCGATATTTATCGCCACCAATTTACCGTTTATAATCAGCGACCCGCAGTTATGGTTTTCCTCGATAACCTCTCCCATGACGGACAAGTTCCCGTTGGGAGTGGGGATTATCACACTGGTTACCAGCGGATTGATTAACCTGCAATCGTCCCTGGTTTTTACCGTTATCGAAGGGCTGATTTTTATAGGCGCGATCATCTGGTATTATCGTAACTGCACTGCATATCCGCAGGCAGGTCCCCTGCTTGCCGTAGTGCCGCTGTTTTTCGCATGGCGCAGTATCTGGCCTTATTTCTTCTATTTCGATATCATTATTATTGCTTCTATTATGATTAACGAATACGCAAAACAACTAAAACGTACTGACTATCAACCGGTAAGAAATTAGTAATAATTTATTATAATATGCATCGCTGTCAATCTGTTGTACAGCGGTCTGTTTTATGATATCTTTAGGTGGGAAATTATCGGAATGGAAATATTATTTTCATCATTAGCGGGGATTGCCGCTTTTTTATTGGGAGCCTGCCCTTTTTCCGTATGGATAGGACGTAAAGCCCTCGGTAAAGATATAACAAGGCATGGTGACGGCAATCCCGGTGCCGCCAATGTTTTTCGCGCCGGTTCAATTACTTTTGGAATAACAGCGCTTATCCTCGATGTCGCCAAAGGCATTCCTTTTATCTGGCTGGCTTATTATGTATTGCACCTGCCCTTTGCCAATCTCCTCTTTATCGGTATCTGTGCAATTCTGGGGCATGCTTTTTCTCCGTTTTTAAAATTCAAGGGAGGAAAAGCGATTGCCGTTACTTTCGGCGTATTAATAGCTTTGCCCCAATCCGATTTGCTGTTTATCTTTGTACTGTTTACATTATTGGGTTTTCTATTTATAGAGCAGCATTCATGGATGATAATGATGGGGCCTACAGGCAGTTCCCTGTTCCTACTGATTTACAGCGGATTTTCTATTGAATTGTTTTTCATCTTATTCATTTTAGTACTGTTTATTTATAAACAGTACAAAGAATTGGGAACAGCTCCCGTATTCGGAATTAATATTTTAAAATGGATACATTCCAGGGAGCAAAAAGAGCATATTAAGAAGCAGCAATTTTAATGTTTATTCAAATTGTAATAGCCGGGATATTGTTTTTTATTTTAATTAATCTTATTTTGAATTTAAGATACTTAAAAACACCTGCTGTAGATAGTAAAATACCTAAAAATGCTCCGACGGTTTCTATTCTGATTCCCGCCAGAAATGAAGAAGGTAAGATAGCAAAGTGCCTTGAGACATTATGTAAACAGGATTATCCCTATTTCGAGATACTGGTTCTGGACGATAATTCTACAGATTCAACAGCTGTAATTGTTAAGCGGTTGGCTGATATTAACAAGCGTTTACGTCTTATACAGGGGGCGCCTTTAGCTGCCGGATGGTCCGGGAAAAATTATGCCTGCTATCAACTGGCAAAAGAAGCAAAAGGCGATTGGTTATTATTCGTAGATGCCGATACTATTCATGCTCCACATATGCTGCGCGGGGTAATGGCTTTGGCTCTCGAACTGAGAACCTCCCTGCTGTCGGGGTTTCCGAGACAGATTGCCGAAACACAGGTGATGAAATTATTTACACCGACCTGGTATTTTATTCTAATGGCATGGTGCCCGTTATGGTTTATACAAAATTCGAAAAGAAATATGCCTTCGATTGCAATCGGTCAATTTATGCTGTTTTCGAAGCAGGAGTACTGGAGAATCGGCGGACATGAAAGCGTTAAATCGAAAGTGCTGGAAGATATCTGGCTGGGTATAGAAGTTAATAAACATGGCGGTAAACATATCGCAATCGATTTGTCCGACGTGGTTTTTTGTAAAATGTATGACGATTTCAAAGGAATATGGCATGGTTTGACGCGTTCGGTTTATGCGGTTGCTGAAATATCTCTTATCGGTCTTATCTTTTTGATATTTTTTGCCTTTATTTGTTATTTGATACCTTTCTATTCTCTATGGCATGTGTACTCGGCTGCGAGTGGTAATATTTTGCTTACGGCAATCATTATTTTTCAAATTGCCACTATCTATTTAATGCGACGCTTGTCCGACCGCCGTTTCGATAATAACTCAATTGTTTCGGTTATTTTGCACCCGGTTGGAATTCTATTCCTTGTATTTGTTGTTTTCAACGCTGTAGTCCGAAAAATAGCGGGTACCGGAATTAGCTGGAAAGAAAGATTATATGTTGAAGAATTAACTGAAGATGAACATGTTATTGAAACCGATTCTCACAAGGTGGCGTAAGCCTTTATAAATCATTATCCGGTTAAGCTTGACAGCTTATACTTGAAGTTATACGATTAGACAGAAAATTAATCAAAAATCTCTTCAGTCATTTATTTCAAACTTGCTGAATTTATAAAGGGGCTGTTAATGCGTCGAAGTCAAGATAATATGGCAGATGAACTGATATCTCCGGAAGGAACAATTCAGGATAGCGATTTGCAGCCTTCTTTTGCAAGGTCGCAATATAGCATAATCAACGATTGGTATAAAGCTGTCATCCAAAATGCTACGGAAGGTTTTTTTCTGTCGGATCTAAAGAGTAATATTCTTTATGTCAACGATGCCTATTGCAGTATGATCGGTTACAACAGAAGCGAGTTATTATCTATGAATGCTGTCAATCTCATTGTAAAAACAGCTGCGGAAATTAAAAAATTCAATAATAATATTGAAAGAACAATTAAAGAAGGAGAAACTTCTTTTGAAATAAAAAGCAAGAGAAAAGACGGACGCGTAATAGAATTAGCCGTAAGCTATAAATATATGGATGTTGGACCCGGTTTTATATTTTGCGTTCATCGGGATATAACGGAACAAAAAGAAATAAACAAGCAATTAATTGAATCAGAGGAAAGATATAATGCGCTTGTGGCACTGGGCGGAAGGGTCGGCGAATCTGTAGTTATTATGCAGGATATTAAAAATCAGGAGGGTGTGCAGACTTTTGTAAGCGATGAGTGGATAAAAGTTACCGGATATTCCGTAAAAGAATTAATTGGTATGCCGTTTTTTAATTTGTTAAAACCTGAATATCATTCTGCTTCTCTGGACAGACACCGGAGAAAATTAAGGGGAGAAACGATCCTCGATCCCTTTGAAATGGAAATTATCAGGAAAGACGGAGCCATAATCGACATCGAGTTTACCAGCGTTCATACTACTTACAAAGGAAAAAGAGCCAATGTGGCTTATATCAGGGATATCACAGAACGCAAGAGAGTGGAAAATGCCGTTAAAGAATCCGAAAGCCGTTTACAGAGTGTCTTGTCCTCTATCGACGACTGGGTATATGTATTCGATAAAGAAGGCAGATTTATATCCTGTCATCCTGAACCGGCTAAGGATATCTACGGAAATAAAGGCGATTTTATCGGGAAGCGGCATTCAGAGGTTATGCCTTCAAGAGTAGATAAGTTGTTCTCAACGGCTTTTAAGCAAAACATGAACGGTATCGTTGCCGATTATGAATTCTCCCGAGACGCAAACGGCAAAAAGAAATGGATAAATGTTAAATTATCTCCCATGTTTATCGATGGCGAATTTAACGGTTCTGTTGCCGTAATAAGAGATATCACGCAGCGAAAACAGGTTGAACAGAAACTCAGGGAATCGCAAAAACAATTGCGCGCCTTGTCAGTGCATCTTCAGTATATAAGGGAAGAAGAAAGAAAAGACATCGCTCATAAAATTCATGAAGAGCTCGGACAATTGCTGACAGCAGTAAAAATCGATATATCCTGGTTGCAGAAACAAATCTTTCATCACAATGAAATCCCCGATAAAAAAATAGAAGATATACTTAAGCTGGTGGATATGTCGATACAGATAGTAAAAGGGGTTTTTGCTGAATTAAGGCCGGGTCTATTATATGAATTAGGGCTGTTAGCGGCTATTGAATGGCAAACGGAGGAGTTTTATAAACTTACCGGAATAAAATGTAATGTTACATCAATACCGGCTAAAATAGTAATAGAGCAGGAACTGGCGATTACCTTTTTCAGCGTATTTCATGAGCTTTTAACAAATGTATTCAAGCATGCGGAAGCTACGAAAGTCGATATCGGTTTAAGAAAACTGGGTAAAAAGATAACACTGACTGTCAATGACGATGGTAAAGGAATTACGGAAGAACAGATTAATGCTCCGCATTCTTTGGGGTTAATCGGCGTCCGTGAAAGGGTACAGTACTGGGGCGGAACTGTTACTATAACCGGCATTCCCTGTGAGGGAACGCATGTAACGGTAAGTATTCCACTAAATAAGAAAGGGGTATTAAAAAACTATGAAAGTCCTGATAACTGATGACCATCCAATCGTGAGGCAGGGATTGAAGCAACTGTTAAAGGAAACATTTGAATCGATAGTTGTCGATGAAGCCGCCAACGGAGCGGAGGCTTTGGATAAAATAAAAAATGAAAAATATGATATAGTGTTGCTTGATATAGCAATGCCGGGAATGAACGGCCTGGAAGTTCTAAAAGAAATACAGAAATTTAATAAGACTTTGCCTGTATTGATAATCAGCATCTATCCCGAAGACCAGTATGCGTTGCGCTGCTTGAAAGCCGGAGCTTCGGGATATTTAACCAAGGATACCGCTTCCGATGAATTGACGCTTGCTGTAGAAAGAATACTTTCAGGGAAGAAATACGTCAGCCCTACCCTGGCCGATAAATTGGCACGGCATTTGAATGACGGGACTCCGAAGTTGCCGCACGAATTATTGTCCGACCGCGAAGACCAGGTAATGCGCTATATAGCTTCGGGGAAAACGGCAACGGAAATAGCTGCCGAACTTAATTTAAGTGTGAAAACCATAAATACATATCGAAATCGTATTTTGAAAAAGATGCAGATAAAAAACAGCGCCGAGTTGATTCGGTATGCAGTGCAGAACCAGTTGCTGAACTAATAAGTTAGGAGTGTTTTAAAAGTGAGCCGCACAGGAATCGAACCTGTAACCTACTGATTAAGAGTCAGTTGCTCTGCCAGTTGAGCTAGCGGCCCATGTAAAGTACTTTATTGTTCGTAGCTATTTTATCAGTAATCGATGGTTATTATCAAATCGGTTATTAAATTGTTGATAGTAAAAACATACATTATATAGAATATGCGGGGGTATGAATTAATGAATGATTACAGCAATAAAGATAATGATTCGGCAACTAATTTGGATTCATCAATTAATGATATGAATAATCTGCAAAACAGTATCGAAGATTTAACACAGAAAGCGAATGAAGCTGCCAGATTGGAGAGGTCTGCCAGGCTGTCGGCTGATGATGCATTAAAAATTGCCATGGGTGTTATAGAACAGGCGAAAACTATTGCTAAAACAAGTAAAAAAATTACCGAAGCCGCACATAAAGCATCTGTTGAGGCAATACAAAAAGCGGAGAGGATAACTAAAGAGGCTGAAAATAATGCGCGGGAATACAAACAGGCGTTTGAACGGGCGATAACTCAAGCCGAAGAAAAAGGGAAATGGGCAAAAGAAACGGCAGAAGAAACCATTTCCTCCACGCGTGAAATAATTGAAGAAGACGATAAAACGGTTAAAGAAGCGAGAGATGCTGTAAAGGAAGCCCTAAAAGAAGCCAATAAGGCTATAAAAAAGAATGAAAAAACAGCAAAGTCGGCTGAAGAGATGTCAGCCGCTGCTATAAAACTGGCTCAGGAAGCAATGGTTACGGCAGAGGAAACTGAAAATAATGTGAAACTTAATGCTGATGAAGCTATCCGTCTGTCTAACGATGCTGCGAACAGGGCGATTGAAGTTCAAAAGGCGAGTAAAATAATCGATCAGGAAGCCATGAAAGCATCTCAGGAAGCGATAGAAAAAGCAGAGAGAGCGAAAAGAGTTGCTGAAGAAACAAACAGGGCGTATGCACAGACCTTTCAGGAGGCGATAAAGGTTGCCGAGGAGACCAATGACTGGGCAAGGACTACTGCGGAAGCTGCTGTAAAAAATTCACAGGAAGCGATTGCAAGCGCTGAGGAAACAGGTAAGCGAGCCTCAAAATTATCGGAAGAAGCGATCGAATCCTCCAATAAAGCCATTGCCAGGGTTAATGAAGTATTGCAGGAAGCAGAAAAAATAGCCGGAGAGATTAAAATAAAATCGGATGAAGCTGCTTTAAATGCAGAACAGGCAGGGAAATCGACAACTCAGGTTGCCGAATCTGCCATACTAGAATCAAAGAAAGCGGTCGATATGATTGGGCTTATCAGTAAATCGGCGAAGACTAAAATCGAAGAATGGATTAATAACTCGAAAGAAGCGATAAACAAGGCCGAAGAAACCGCCATGTCGGCTCAAGAACTGGCTGAGAAGCTGCAGTTGGAAGCTAAGGAGGCGATTGTTAAGGCAGAGGAATTAAGCAAAATGTCTCAGGAAGCTGCGAATGAAGCAATTAAAGCTTCCAGGGAAGCTGCTGAGGCTTCTAAAAAGGCTGCTGAAGAAGCCGGAGAGTGGTGGGTTAAGGTTTTCAAGGAGTTGCTGAGCGATACCGGTGAAACAAGTGAACGCGCCAAACAGGTAGTAAAGCAAACCGCTGATTTCATGCAAAAAACGCCGCAGGAAATTGTTATCGAGTCCTCGATTAATAAAAGGAAAACGTTGAAAAGTAATATCAAGTCGACTGACTCTGTTGTCGGTGATGAAGAAAAGGAAAGCGATCAAAAATCGACTATTGCTAAAGTTCCCGATAATAAAGCTGCCGGCAAAGAATTGAAAGAGAAAACTAAAGACCGTATGGATTCACTGACAAAAATGCTCCTTTCCGATTCGGAGGAAGAGTAATCATCATAGGATAAAAGTAATGCCTTATCGATTCGATAAGGCATTTTGTTTCAAAAGCGACGAGCAATTCAAGAACTAGAACAGAGATGGTATATCTTTGAATGATTCCTCGATGCCCCTGTGGTCCCAGTCGATGCCGCCCTGCCTTTTCTTCGAGTTAGCGATGTATTCAATCGTTCTGGCAAAGTAATCGACGACCTTCTTGGAGTTAACCAGTTCTGAAAGAACTACGGTAACATCGATCATCCCTTTTCCCCTGGGGTAATCCCCGCTCCTGATTATGGCTTCGGTTGCCATTCCTTTAAGTGCTCCCGATAATTCTTTTATTACATCCATGCTCATAGCATCATGAGGCCCGGTTGCCAGATATAAAGCTCTCCTGGCATTGTTGGGATTGCATTTTAACGATAATTCCGAGAGAGCTTCTGTCATTGCTTTTGTGCCCTGCTCATTCTGGGCGTCTTTATCTCTGAAATCGGTGTTTTTGTTAAAGGACATCTTGAAACCGGAAATGTCTTCCTTTCCGTAGCCGATTACAGTCCAACCTGACAATGTCTGTATAATATCTCCGGCATCGAGAACTTTCGAGCCGATATACTTCGGAAGGGTTTCCTCACCGGCGCAAAGCAGGTTGTAAAAAGGTCTGACAACCAGGTAATTAATTTTTGCGAGGTTGTTCTTTAAGGAAGCATTCTTTCTGACGAATCTCTGATTGTCTACCAGAAATATAGCGTCTGCCGCCAGATAGGTCGATTTGAGGCATGTGCCCACATTGTAAATAGACCTGCCTTCCGTCAATTCCTCGTATTGGAAAGGCAGAACGACCATGTTATAAACCGGTTTGTCATATCTTTCTTTAATCAGATGTGTCAATACGGATATCGAACCGGAACCGGTGCCTCCAGCTGCAGAAGCAGCCAATAGAATGGCATCCGTTTCAGCCAGTTTTTCCGTGGCTCTGATGCTTTCTATTACCTTATCGCCGTCTTCGCTGGCTATTTCAGCGCCGACCTCATTTAATTTGCCCACGCCGTGTCCGCCTGTTTTCTTGGCTCCTATAAGTATCCTGTGGCGGAAATCCGATTTAATGTTGACCAGACCGCTCAGGTCGGCCACATCGGTATTGACGGCAATCACATTTGTAAGTATATCTACACCTCGCTGAGCGTGCGCAACTTTACCCAAACGCGCGAACTCATCGGCTATTCTTCCTCCGCATTGTCCGCATCCTATAACAAGCAACTTCATGTCATCCCTCCTGTCGCTCCGGGGAAAAGGTCGGTTAAAATACCTTTATAGTGTAGCATAAAAGAGTCAACTAACCAACAATCTATACAGGTTTATTATATATAATTGTATCAATCAATTAATATAGTCCGATAGTTTTTTTAAGTCATCAAGATTCTTTATGCCGGCGGTTATTTTTATAAAATCGGTAACATCGACGCTGTTATTTCTCAAGTCCCACAGCATATCTCCGATCGGGTTTACCGAAGATGGGCTGCTGGCATAAGTTCCGTAAAAAGCGAAATAAGCCTGGTTGAGCCGCCTGATGTAGTAACCCTGCGACAATATGTATAACCTTTTTTCTTCCATAAATGCTTCGGCTTGCTCAATCTCTCCTGCCTTGAGATAATTATCGACCGCTAAACGTATATTCCTCATCTCTTCATAAAAATCGAAACCGGAACCTTCCGAGTAAGTATAATATTCCTGTTTATAGTATTGAGCATAATAATTCTGATATACTATTGAGGCGATTTCGTCGCTGACGATGCCGGCAATTGTTTCGTTAATAGTCGAAATATCATTATCATCGTATAATCCCAGCAAATTAAAGGCATATAAAAAACCTGCCGGTTTGAAGAAAAAGTATTGATGGAACCACTCCTCAACAGCAGTGCTTATCGTAAATTCCAGCCCGGCATTATTGGTGACGAACGATGGAAATGTAGCCATGCCCCCGATTTTTAATACAATAGATGAATACCCGAGCTTATCTATTTCCGTTTCTATATAATCGATTTCATCGAGCGACAAATCCTGCAAGAGAATTATTTCTTTAATCCTGGCGATATTGTCTCTCGGGGATACTATAAGCAGGTGCGGTGGAGATTCGAGTGAGAAATTAATCGGCGGAAACGTTATATTAATACCGATGATATCGTTATATAAATATAAATCGAGTTGTTTCAGTGTTTCCCTTATCTGCAATGAAAGAATACTTTCCACCCCTTTTTTCAGCGAATTCCTTTGCTGCTGCAGGTCAATAAGCCGGTTCTCTAAAATCGACAGGTCTTCGTCATCGATTTGGTCTTTATAATAGGACATTTGAAATTCCAATCCGGAAATTTCTTCTACCAATTTAAAATAGTCTACTACAATCTGAGAATCGTCGATTGTAT
>CAYNQR010000033.1:0-12738 GCA_964399425.1 uncultured Dehalococcoidales bacterium
GAGTCATTGTCTTCGATATCATCGAAAACATCGCCGGCAGCCATAAAAAACTGAAGCGATGCACAAAGTGGTATCGCTTCAGTTTTTTCATTATTGCCGCATATAGATTCACAGGTAATCAACGGCAACAAAATCCATGGGGCTTCACGTTCGCTTACGACAGCCAACCCTCTCCTGCTTACTTTCAATGGCTCACTGACCAAACCGCGAAATTCTTCAGGTAATGAGGATATACTGCTATCTATCTCCTTGCGCAGAAGATTGCTTTGTAAAGCATCATTCATAAAGATGGAGCGTAAAAAGATTTGTCTAAATTAGAGCCAGTATAATGCAGCTTCAATACCAGTGGCTAATGCCGGAGAACCGGAGGTTGCAAGGCCGAGTCTGGCGTTGGTATTCAAAACGGCTGTTCTTTCATTGTCGGTCAGGTTGTAGCGGCTCATTACGCTTTCGGGATTTGCCAGAAACTGTTCTTTGGTGGTTTCATCGCTGAAGATACTCTTAACCATTTCCTGTAATGACTGTGATTTCACGGGCAACCTCCTCAATAATCTTGCGAGCTTATGCTCATACAATATAGAGTATAATATGTATTCAGTATAAGGTCAATAAGAAACGGGGCATTTCACGCTGAAAAATATAGTAAAAAAGTACTATATAATGAACTATTACGATTATAACTGGTCTGTCACCTCTTGGTTAAACTGAATAATTGTTTGAAGACAGGGTTTATTTAGCGGCGAGTAGTTTATTAATTGCTTCCATAAGAGCTCGAGGTTCAAAAGGTTTGGTTATATATTCATTTGCCCCCATTATATCCAAACTCAATTTTCTGTTTAGGTCGTGGTCTAGTGCGGTAATCATGATTACCGGAATATCGGAGGTAAGCGGATTGCTTTTTATTATATGGCAGGCAACATCGCCGTTCATTTTCGGCATCATGATATCCATAAGAATAATATCGGGGTGTTTACTGTGGGTTAAATCGACCGCCAGTTTACCGTCGCCGGCCTCGATAACATTGTAGCTGTTGGAAAGTATCCTGTTTAATAAAGACCTTACGTGTTCTTCGTCATCTACTACCAGTATTGTTTTTTTAACGGTTTTATTTGTCATAACCATCACCGCACCTGTATTTATATTATATATTTATTTAGTGATAAAATACTATAACTTTTTATCATTTTACAGCCGATATTTTATCTATAGCCGTTTTGCTGTTAACTGAGTATAAACTCTATGTAACTCATGTATAAAACAATCCATTATATATAGCCGGTCGATATCAGGACTGTGCGGGCATTGAAGGTTTATTTTGTATCGATGGCAACTCAAGTATGAACGTTGCGCCTTTACCGTATTCGCTCTCGGCGTATATTTTTCCATTATGCTCTTTCATTATTCCCTGGCATATACTAAGTCCCAGTCCGGTGCCTTTCCCTGCTTCTTTGGTTGTGAAAAACGGGGAGAATATATGCGGCATATCTTTTATGGCAATGCCCATACCGTCATCTGTAAACTTGATTAATATTTTCTTGCCGTTTCTTTCGGTGGATATTGTGAGAACACCTTTTTTATGCGCGGTCAACATAGCGCTCTCGGCATTGATAATGATATTCAGAAAGACCTGTTGCATCTGGAAATGATCTATTAAAACATCGGGAAGATTATCGGCATAGTTGGTTTTTACGAGGATATTGTTTACATGGTGTTCGTATGCGCGTAATTTAAGCACCTCGTCTATCGTGTTATTTATTTTTTCCAGTTGCTTGACCGGGGCATGCTTTCTTGCAAAGGTTAAAAGATTTTTTACTATTCCGGCAGCTCGTTGCGACTCGGTGTAAATAATATCGAGTTCCTCTTTTATCTCTGCCGGAACAGTATTACCCATAATCAATTGCGAATATCCTATAATACTGGTCAGCGGGTTATTAAGTTCATGAGCGACTCCTGAGACCAGTTCTCCTATCGAAGCAAGGCGGTCGGACATTATGAGTTGTTGTTCCATGTGTTTGCGTTCTGTGATATCTGCGGCGATATGTACCGACCCGCTAATCTCGCCGTTTTTATCGAAAATAGGGGATGTGGAAATTTGAAAGTATTTGTCATCTTCGGGTATATATAATTCCATACCGGCGCTCTTTTTTGTTTGAATAGTTATTTTATGCGGACATTTATCTATGGGTTCACACAAATTATGCAATACGTCATAACAGTATTTGCCAATTAAATTCTTCGGTTTTTCTTTAAAATAGTCTGCAAAAGCCTTGTTTACCCTGATTATGCGGTAATTATTATCGTGAATGGATATCATGCTGGAAATAGAATCGAAAGTAGCTCGCCATTCTTCTGCAACGTTCAATATTTTTTCTTCGGCTCGCTTTCTTTCACGGATATCGCGTGCTATTATCATAATTCCCGCGGGTTTTTCATGGGGTTGTCTTAGTAAATTGAAACTGACATCGAAAGGAACTAAACTCCCGTTTTTGTGTTTTAATTCGAGTTCGATATTATAAGAGTTTTTGTTTTTTTGTTTATTAGAATCATCCAAAATTGCCTGAAGTATCTTTTTAGCGTTAATACAAGAATCAGGGGTTGTAATTTCATCCATCTTCTTTTGCATTGCTTCTTCGACACTGTATCCCAGCAAGTTGGTAACTGAAGGACTGATGTAACCGGGGATTTGGGGGGAATCAAAATCGATTACCCAGATTACATCCGAAGTATTTTCTGCTAAAAGGCGGTATTTTTTTTCGCTTATTCTGACTATGTCCTCTGCTCTTTTGCGTTCAGCTATTTCTTCGTTCAAAGCCGATGTCTGCGTCTTCAATTTTTCTGTGTTTTCCTGTAGCAGCCTCTGAAAATCAAGATTTTTGCCTATTAAAAAGCAAAAAATAATTGCCAGTGCCAGAAGCCCGATATCGAGCAATAAAGAAGTTTCCTCCTGTATATTAAAAGCGTATGAAGCATAGATTGTGGCAGCTAAAAACAGGCTGGTAATCATACCAGCCTTTACGCCGTATCGCCATGTAGTTATTATTGCTATTATTATAAATATGGCGCGATACAATGCGATATGGTAAACAGAGCCGTTATGCCAGTCCGAATACAATCCTGTTAGTATGCCAATAAGCGGGGCATATACCAGTAAAGCGAAAACAACTACAAGAATAAAAAGGTACCAAACATATCTATCTTTGTGCAGTTTAAATGCTCTTCCGTGGCTATCATTTTTCGTGCGGGTATTTGAATTGCAGCTTACTTTTCTATCAATAAAATTCATTTATTTGAAACCTCATTGGAGCAAGAAATTAATATTTGATAACCTTTTGTTCAAGAGAGTAAATCCGGTCTTTCAAATAACAACAAGATATATCCAATTTTATGTTCCTCTGATCATTTTTATAATCGGCGGAGTTAAATGTTCTATATTATATTTACGATTCGCTATGCTTTTAGTGTTTCCACTTTTTTATATTACGTAACTTAAACTTAAATGATTTCCAGTCATGAGTACCTAGGGGGCATTATAGTTCTTTTGTAATAACCACGTAATAATACTTAAGTACATTCTTATATATTATAAATTAAATATGTCGTAACTGAAGTACTTTTCAATAGTGCAATAGTAATAGTAAAATAGTACGCATTACCTTACTTAAATACTATCTGGCTTAAGGGTCTATCGAGGTTTGTGAGGCTGTTAAGTATGAAAAAGATGGTGATTCGGCTTTTGGTTAAATCTGGAAAACATTCGCGGTATTTTCGAGTATTGTTTTTGCAATGGTGTCCTTGTCCATATTTTTGATTTCCGCTACTGCATCGAGAGTTCTTGAAACATCCGACGGTCTTGATTCATACTCGAATTCTGTTCCGCGGCGATAGGTCACCGGAGAATCCGTTTCCAGCAGCAATTTGTCGATCGGGGTTGCCCTTATGGCTCTACGATGTTCTTCGTGGTATTCGGCAGCCGGGCTGGCAGATATATAGTATCCGTTTTCGATAATCTTATCCAGTGTATCGAGAGGTCCCGTATACCAGTGGAACACCGCCTTTTCAATATGTGCTTCCAGCGATAAATTGAGACAATCCTGCCATGAATACCTGGAATGAATTAAAGCAGGTTTATTATTTACTTGTGCAATTTTCAATAACTCTTTAAAAACACTTTTTTGAATTTCTTTCGATGCTCGGTCTTTGACGTTTTTACTGTAATCCAGTCCGATTTCCCCCATAGCGACGGCATTGTGTATGTTATCCCTGATAAATGACATATTCTCCCGGAAATCATCGTCTGCTATGTTCCACGGGAATAAACCCAGAGCTGGAAGTACATAGTTTTTATATTCTTCGGCAAGGGACATAATCTTTCGATTGGATAGAAAGGACGTTCCTACAGCGATAACGGCTGCGATGTTGCATTTTTTTGCATCGTCGATAACAGCAGCGATATTTTCTATTTCATCGATATGGGCATGGCTATCTACGAGCTGATACATTAACTATTTTTCAACCTTCCATGATATCAAAGCCCATTTGGTAGATGAATTCCTGTAGTATCCGTCCTTTTTTTCCGTGAGCAGTGATTTAACAAAGCTCTCATAATTATCCGAATCTGCATTATCAGGTATGGAATCCTTGGAAAAATATTTAACGGCTTCATTTAAATCCCTGAAATACATACTGGATTCGGATTCGAAAATTGATATATCGGCTTTTATTCCGATTTGATAGAGGCAATTGTAAATAACCGGATATTCCGGGTAGGGGATATAATCCTTGCCAAGAAGGCGACAGGATTCCGCTTCGATACTGTCGAAACTCTCCGCCCTCCAGGTTACATAACAATATTCGCAGGCTATGCCGTTCATATTTACAAGCGAAACACGTAATTTGTCACCCATAGGTAGGAAACGAGAAGCCAGTACTATATCGTGCGGCTCTATTTCCGATTTGACATCTGTCTCATACCAGTTTTTATTGATAATATCGATATTGGATATTCCTATTGCTTCCGTTTTACTTTTTAACAAATTAAGCATGCCGTTCGAGATGTCCAGCACTGTGACACGGCGCACCTGTTTTGCAATGGGCACAGCCATAAGTCCGCTGCCTCCTCCGACATCCAGGACGGAGTAACCGGGAGAAAGTTTCATTCGTTTAATAAGTTCATCGGTATAAGTGCTTTGGCTGATGTTTCTTTCGTAGGTTTGAGACCTTTTATCCCAGAATGCGGCGGCTTGCGCTCCCGTATGCAGGATATGTCCTGCCTGCATTCTCCACATATTCTCCCAGTCGATATCTTCAATGTGTTTATAATTCATTAATCAATATATCCCCTTATTTATTTCGACATTTCTATCCATATGCCTTCACAATCGAAAACAACACTGCCTTTCAATCCGCTAGCGGCGATGGCGTTGACAAAATGAGCTGTGTTTTGCCCTTTATCCCTGACATTAGATGACTCGCGCCAGTTGTTGCGGGCATTTTTATACCGTGAATCGTCAGCTATTGTTTGCTGTATTCTCAGGCTTATTTCACGGCTGCCCAAGCCGCCGCCGCAGAAAATTATTCCGCCGGGTTTCAATACACGGTACATTTCCTTGATTGCTCCCGGCAGGTCGTCCCAGAAAAAAACGGAACCGCGGCTGACAATCAAATCAAAACTATTATCAGGAAACGGGATGTCATAGACATCGGTTTTTACAGCCATCATCCTGTGGGCAAGCCCTTCAAATAGAATATTCTTAATGGTAACGTCAATTGCAGCAGAATCGTTGTCCAGCGACACTACATAAAGATTGGTTATTTTTGCCAGCGCTATTCCAAGGGACCCTGCTCCTGCGCCGATATCGAGACAATAACCTTCCTTAAATCCATACTTATCGGTAATGTAAAGTGCCAGATACGGATAAACCTCTGAAAAAAGGCGGCTCATTCTCTCGATATCGGCATGAGTGTTCATTTCTGCATTACTTTAAAGATAATCTCACCGTGGCAAATTTTGCTGTTGATCATACCGCCGCTCTGATTGATTTTCCTGATTATGGCATTCGGTACGATTACTTCGGCTCCGGCAATCATATCGGCTCCGTAGTCGAACAAGACCTCATCCATTACTGTGCTCGGTCCCATTACAACCGTATAAGCCTTGCTTTTTTGGGCAAGCGCAAGCAGCCGCTCCATGGATTTATTTATCAGAGTGGAACCGGTAATGACAAGCAAATCGCAATCTGGAATGACGTATTCGGCTGCCGAATCAGGCAATATTCCGTTTTTAGCGTCGAGCTGATAAGGGTCCAATTCAAGTACAATCATCTTTTTTGCGACTGCCTTTAAAGCATCCATAAAGGGAAATGCTCCCACCATTACTACGTTCTTATCCTTACCTTTCTCAAGAACGAATCTGTCTGCGTTTAAATCGAGGAATTCTTTTTTAGGAGCTACCATTGAATTAATAGCAGCCACACCGATACTTGCCTCCGTGAGATTCCACGATTTTGTATATTCCGCCAGTTCAAGGGAAGTTTTCTGTGTAAGATTTCCCATATCTGTTACATAATTACCGTGCTTAACCGGAATGCCATAGGTTTTAGCAAGTCCGCAATACATTGCATTAACAGCCGTCCACGATACTCCAAGCGTAACATTTTTTACCGGCGCATCGTTTTCTTTTACAGAAGAAATTAAATCATCAATCAATTTCATAGATAATTCCTTCTCGCATCTATGCTTTAACCTTATAGTAAGCCCCATAGAGACAGGATTTGCAATAGGGTTTTTCATCTTTAAATACGGCTCTGCCGTCCATGACCCTTTCCCCGCATTTTGTACATATCGCTTTCTCTTTGGGAGCGCCGGGGAGGTCGTTTTCGGGGATATTCACTTCTACTTTTTGCAGAAGCAGCAGTTCCTCATCGGGCGTTTCAGCTACCAGTTTAAGCACCTCATCTATTGAAAGGTTCTTGTCGAAATCCTTTATCGTGGTTACACGGTATGCTTCGCCGGTCGATAATTTAATAAAAGTGGCGGCAAACTTGCCGTAGTCCACATATTTGAGAGACCTTTTGCCGAGTCCGCAGCCGCTTACTCCTTGCACGGCGTCGGTCATGCAACGGTCGGTTTCCACATATACAATCAGATCCTTGTGTCTTTTTTCATGAGGATTGAATCCCAGAACACGCATGGCGGCCAGGGCGGATTTCGTGCCCATGGCAATTCCGACGCAGACATGCCCGTGGAATTCTTCAATCTTTTTAACGAAATAATAAAAATCCTCGATTTCTTTAGCGCTGACTGTCATTAATAGATATCTCCTTTAATAATTTTTTAAATATATAGTTAATCGATTGGAACGCAAATCTTGCGGTTTATATCAGAATCCAATTGTAATACTTTTACCTTAATCCCGTAAATATTATACAGGTTTTCTTCGGTAACCACTTCATCGGGTGTTCCGAAGGAAAGGAATTTACCATTATTCATAATAGCTACTTTGTTTGCTACCACGAAAACATGGTCCGGGAAATGTGAAGTCATAATCGACGGTAAACCGTTTTTCGTTATTTCCCTTAGTATACCCAGAAAACGGTTTTGATTCCCAAAGTCCAGGTGAGAAGTCGGCTCGTCAAGCAGTAAAATCGATGATTTTTGCGCCAGCACGCGGGCAAACATGACCATTTGCCTTTCTCCGCCGCTGATATTGGTATATGGTCTATCATGCAGATGGTAGATATTAAGTTGGCGCAATGCTTCGCGGCATATTTCTATGTCTTCTTCAGATGGAGTAGACATCAGTCCGACATAAGCTGTTCTTCCCATAAGAACGGCATCCAGAACTGTATACGGGAAGGTCGGGGAATGTAGTTGCGGTATATAACCGATATTTCTGGCAATCTCGTGACGTTTCATCTGTCTGATATCATGATTATCGACGATTATTTTGCCATCCGTAATTGTTAGCAGATTAGCAATGCATTTCAATAAGGTCGTTTTGCCGCAACCGTTAGGGCCTAATATGCACAAATTATCTCCATCGGATAGACTAAAACTGATTTCGTTGAATACATTGTCTTGACTGCCGAAATATCTGAAAGAGGCATTATTAACTTCCAATTTTATACCCATCCCTGTTTCCCCTTTCTTATTAAATAGAGGAAGAACGGAACACCGACTATGGCAGTCAATATTCCGATTGGAATCTCGACGGACAGGGCAGTGCGGCAGATGTTATCTATAATTAGCATATATATTCCGCCAAGAAGCGCCGAAACCGGTAACAGTTTTTTGTTGCACGGCCCGACCAGCATTCTGCCGATATGCGGCATAACCAACCCTACCCAGCCTATCATTCCGCTTATGGAAACAGCCGCGGCGGTTATCAGGCTGGCGCATACAATGATTATGGCTCTCAATTGAGTGGTATTTACTCCCAACGCTTTAGCTTCTTCCTCTCCCATCGATAAAACATTTATACGCCATCGAATGAGCATAAGAACTGTAATACCCACCAGGATGATAATGGCTACCGGAATCAGATCTTTCATATATATCGAGTTAAGGCTTCCCATCAGCCAGAAAACGATTTCGGGGAGTTCATCTTCAGGGTCTGCCATATACTGCATCAGGGAAGTCAGCGCAGAAAATAAAGCTCCGATTGCCATACCCGCCAGAACCAGTGTAAGCGTCGGATTCCCCCTGACACGACTGCTTATCAACCATGATATGACCACGGCTAAAATGGCTGCTCCGAAAGCGCTGATTTGAATAACCGCCGGATTACCAGAAATTACAATTGCCAGGGCAGCCCCGAATCCTGCTCCCGAAGTCACGCCGAGTATCTGAGGAGAAACCAGCGGGTTGCGGAATAGCCCCTGAAAGGAAGCTCCGGCAGTCGCCAGCGCCGCACCGATCAGTACTGCCGCCAGAATACGCGGGAGCCTGATAACAAAGATTACCGTTTCCATAATATCCGGCCAGGTGGGCGTTATCGGGAATATTTTGGAGAGAAAAATCTGGATTACCTGGGCTGGGGAGATACCGTATCTCCCCAGCCCAAAGGATATTACGAACAGTATTACCAGCGATATGGACAGGATAAGTGTTATCGTCGGTGTCTTCTTCCAGAAGGAAACCGGCTTTTTTATATTATCTTTGCATTTGGTATTTATTCGGGTGGTCATTTATCTTTCTTTAATGTTTGATTTGTCGTCGTGGCGTTAAGCCGTATTGATTGTGTTTGCCATCAAGGCTTCGTAATCGGCATCCGTCAGGTTATAGTGATAAAAATCAAGGTAAAATTCCTGAACTTTTGCCTTCAGGTCGAGGTCTGTGCAAAACTCGGGATAAAGCGTTTGAATCATCCAGTAAATACCGACAATCTCATTCATTCCGGGAGGTCCGTCGAACCACGAAAACGGATTGTTCGGCCTCAAATAGACACGTCCGTCTTTAACAGCCTGTAAGTTTGCCCATACCGGATCAGAAAGTATCTTGTCATAGAGCGTGGCATCTGCAGCTCTGCCGATGATAATGATATCCGGATTCCATATAAGTATCTGCTCCATTGAAACCGAGGTCATGCCATATCCGGTCTGGTCTTCGACAACGGCAACATTCAACCCGCCGCAAAAATCGATCAGTTCGGTGTGCTGCGAACCGGACGGGTCGGTGCTAAGTCCTCCGTCTCCTTCGGCATAGTAAACAGTAACTTTATCATCTTCGGAAATGTTGGCTAAAACAGAGCTTACATAATCTACTGCCGCGTTATAGTAATCAATCAGTTTTTGTGCCTGTTCTTCGGCATTCAATATATCTCCCATTCTTGTGATTGAAGCGGGCATAGTGTCGTAAGTATCGAAAACATTTACGCAAACAACCGGTATACTACCGAATTTGCTCTGTCTTTCTTCTACAGTAGCTGCATCGCTGGCAAATATTATATCCGGTTCGAGCGCTATAAACGTTTCGTAATTACCCGTATTTTTGCCGTACCACCCTCCGACAACGGGTAAACTTGCGTATTGAGTATCGTAATATTCGGCTCCCTCTGTGCTATTGGGAAGGAAGCACCAGCCTCCCAGTTTTTCAGGGGCTAACATATATACAAGAATGCATTCGACAGGCCCGCAACAAAGGACTTTATTGATTGTAACAGGTATTTCAACGGTTCTGCCGGCGTCATCGATAATAGTCCTGGTAGTTGCTTCTGCTGTGATTGTTTCTGTAGTAGTCAGTATTTCAGTCAGGGTGCTGGTAGCTGTACTGGTTTCGGTTACCGTCTCGGTTACAGTGGAAGAATTAGTGATGGTATTTACCTGTGTCGTTGTTTTTGTGGTTGTATTCGTTACTGTAGTTGTCTGTGCTTCCTTGCATCCGGTAAGTGAAAAGAGCAGTGAAGCGGAGATAATTAGAGTAAACAGGATAGCGGTTATTTTTGTTATCTTCAAAATATTCGAGCCTCCTTTTATTGAATTTAAAATATGCGGAATATTGGTAAAGATATAACAGTATGATTTAAATAAGGCAACATTATAATATTGCCTGAAATGTAAACCGTATAATTAATAAATCAATTATGACATAAATATACCTCCTCATAGATATAATTAGGAAAAGAATTAAATTAATATAATGCCCAAGACGGTATATTAGCAGCAATATACTGATATGTCAAGGGGTTTCGGGGGAATAAATTCGTATCAAAAATTGAAGACGGTTATTAATTGTGAATGTAATCCTTTGTCCTACAAGCGATGTATCAAAAGACTTGACGTCGTTGAAATATTATTGTAATATTCAGTGATATTTATACTCAATCAATATATATGGTTATGTATGCCGGATATTAAGAGTATCGGTATCGATTTACAGAACGGCAGATCTATTAAGTAGTATTTTGAAATTAAACTGATTAATAAATTATGAGGGGGGAGTTTAATGGGAAAAACTCAAGCTGCGAATTTTGTAAACGAGGTTAGTCATGTCCCCGGTGGCGAAGGGGTAAATCTGTGTATGCAGTGCGGTACATGTACTGCGTCATGTCCGAGCGCCAAGATATGGGAGTATACCCCATCGGAGATAATCGCCATGGTAAGGGCAGACATGCGCGATGAAGTTCTTTCAAGCAGTTCGATGTGGTGTTGCCTTTCCTGTTATTCGTGCACCGTTCGCTGTCCGCGGGATGTAGAGCCGACGAACCTGTTTCATGCTCTTGAATCGCTGGCGGTTAAACACGGGTATAAACCGCAAAATACCACTATGCCGGTGATGTATAACAGCTTCGTAAAATCCATCAAGAAGAACGGCAGAGTCAGCGAATTCAATATGATGATGGGGTATTACCTGTCCACCAATCCTTTTGCGGCGCTGGGTATGATGTCTGTAGCATGGAACCTGTTATCACATGGTCGCATGCCGCTATCGGCCAGGAAGATAAAAGGTAAAAAAGACCTTGATAAAATTATACGAAAACTCAAAGATGTCAGAGGTGCCCAATGAAGAGCTATACATATTTCCCGGGCTGTTCATCCGAAGCTACCGCGGTAGGATTGGATGTTTCAACCAGGGCTATTGCGGAAGCGCTGGGGATGGAGTTAAAAGAACTGGAGGATTGGAATTGTTGCGGTTCTACCCCTTACGGCTCGCTGGATGAATTGGAAGCGATTGTAGTCGCAGCGCGTAATCTGGCTCTTGCCGAAAAAACAGGGTTAGACCTGGTTACTCCATGCAGTTCGTGCTTTGTTACACTGAATAAAGCCAGAGTGCATATGATGGAAAAACCGCAGCTGAAAGATAAAGTCAACGAAGCTTTGGCGGCGGCCAACCTCGAATATAAAGGGACAGCTAAGGTCAGGTTGTTAATCGAAGCTTTGATGTCGGATATAACGACGCAACAAATAGCAGCCGAAGTTAAAAAACCCTTGAAAGGGCTGAAAGTTGCGCCTTATACCGGATGCCAGGAGGTTCGTCCCAGATTCGGATTCGACCATCCAGAAAACCCGGTTGCCCTGGATTCGATTGTCGAATCAGTCGGCGCCGAAGTTGTGCCGTATCCTTCCAAGTGTAAATGCTGCGGCGGTTCTGCGGTAATTGCAGAGGAGGGGCTTACTCTGGAATTGATGTATAGATTGCTGGATGACGCTGCCAAAAACGGAGCGCAGTGTATCGTTACTCCCTGTCCGCTGTGCCAGATGAATCTGGATGCTTATCAGGGAAAGGTAAACAGCAAGTACAATACTAAATTCAATTTACCGGTGTTATTTGTTACCCAGCTGATTGGTGTCGCCATCGGGCTGAAGGAAAGTCAATTGGGATTGAAGAGAAATATTGTGAATCCGAATAAAGTCCTGGCGAAATATCTGTAAAGGAGAGCTGAACGATGGAAGAAGTAAGAATCGGTGTTTATATCTGTGATTGCGGCGCCAATATCGCCGGAACCGTCGATACCAAAAAAGTGACCGAATATGCGCAAGGGCTGGATTCTGTAGTCGTGGCGCGTAATTATAAGTATATGTGTTCTGACCCCGGTCAGAACCTTGTAAAAGATGATATTAAGGAAAAGAAGCTCAACCGGGTTGTGGTGGCTTCCTGTTCGCCGAGAATGCATGAACCAACTTTCCGCCGGGCTGTACAGGACGCAGGTATCAACCAGTATTATTTCCAGATGGCAAATATCCGCGAACAGTGTTCCTGGGTGCATGAGAACAAGGAAATGGCTACCGAGAAAGCCAAGGC
>CAYNQR010000034.1:0-12197 GCA_964399425.1 uncultured Dehalococcoidales bacterium
AAGGAGTACAATATAATTCTGATGGATCCTCCCTACGCGAGTCCATTAATAAACAGCATAATAGAACAACTGGCAAACTCGAAGATTGTCGGTAATGATTCTGTTCTTGTAGTTACCCACTCGAAGCGTCGCCCCCTTAATACAGATTATGCCTCGTTGCATCTCTTTAAAGAACACCGTCACGGCGATAGCTCAATTGCGTTTTTCAGAAAGGAGCCTGTATCTTGATTACTGCCGTATATCCGGGGAGTTTCGACCCGATAACCAACGGCCATATCGATGTTGCCAGACGGGCAGCGAAGATTTTCGGCAAGGTAATTATCGGGGTTTTCGACAAACCGATGAAAATCGTCACTTTCAGCCTCGAAGAGAGAGTTAACATGGCGCGAGAAGCCGTTAAGGACATACCGAATATCGAAGTAAAACCGTTTTACGGGCTTGCCGTCGATTTTGCGAAGGAAGTAAATGCCAATATTATGGTGAGGGGTTTGAGAGTGAGCGCCGATTTCGAGCGTGAATTCGATATGGCAATGATGAACAGAAAGCTCTCGCCGGATTTGGAACTGGTATGTTTTCTGGCAAGGCCGGAGTATCAATTCCTCAGGTCGAGCCTTTTGAAAGAGGTTGCCCGGGTTGGAGGTGATGTCGCCAACTTTGTTCCGGCTCATGTAGCCAAGGCTTTGAAGGAAAAAAACGGTCATGGTCCGATATAAAAAAATCGGGTTATATTATCTATACAAAAATGTTAAAATAGTAGCTAGTTCAGGAGGAAACTAATCTAATGGCGTATATGATTAATGAGGATTGCATAAGTTGCGGCGCCTGTGAAGCGGAATGCCCGAATCAGGCTATTTCGGAGGGGGAAACTACTTATCGTATCGACCCGAATAAATGTACCCAGTGTGTCGGCAGCTATTCGACTCAGCAGTGTGCCGATATCTGTCCGGTCAGCGCATGTGTTCCCGACCCGGATCACCAGGAATCGCATGAAGAGTTATTGACCAAGTGGCAGGCGATGCATCCGGGTGAAGACCCCAAAGAAGACTAATCAGAATCCTTCGTAATCCAGTCAAAAAATAATCTTTTTATCGCCCTGCTGACACCTGGTGCGGATTATGCTGTCTGCATGTATTTCATAAGGAACTGACAGGCAATTTATGACTGAAAAAATTCCTTGATAGCTTTAAAGTCTTCAGGCAGCAGTCCGAGCACGATAGGGAAGTAATCCAACATCACCCGCGCCATAAAAGATTGGGATATAACGTCGCTTCCTGCGAATTTAGCGATAACGGCAAGCATTGCACCCAACAGCAAAAACCCGGAAAGTAGTCCGAATAAAGCGCCGCCAAGATTATCTACCCAGCCTATGAGCAGGGATTTGGCGACGAATCTGAGCAGTTTAGCCAGAAGCATGGCAATAATAAAAACAACGGTTAGAATCAGCACAAAGGCGAGTATATTTGCCAGGCTCTCATTATTGGTAAAACCGAATATCCCCGAAAGCGAACCGTGAAAACGTCCTGCCAGCACAATGCCTATTATTAAACCGGCAAACGAGAGTGCGGTTTTAATCAATCCCTTTCTCAAGCCCATAAAGGTGGGTATAAACAGCAAAACTATCAATACGATATCGAGCCAGTTCATGATTCTATCCCCCCAGTTCCTTCGCTCTTTTATAGGCGGCGGTAACCGCTTCCTCTACAAGCCCGGCAAAATTACCGTTGGCAAAAACGCTTAATGCGGCAGCCGTGGTGCCGCCGGGAGATGTAACCATTTCCCTCAGTTTGTCCAGGGGTTTATCAGAACAATAGACATATTTAATGGAACCTACCATCAACTGCAGCACCATTTCAGAAGCCTTATCGTGCGGCAATCCGATTCTTTCGGCAGCCTGTATGAGCGACTCCATAAAAAGGAAAACATACGCGGGCCCGCTGCCGCTGACTGCCGTCGCCATATCGATGCTGTCCTCGTCGGCAACGTAGATTTCTTTTCCCATGGCCCCCAGGATGGTTCTTGTTTGCGCCATTTGCTGTCCGTCGACAGCCTCGGTAGCCGTCCAGACGGTCATTCCGTAACCGATTTGAGCCGGTGTATTGGGCATGGCGCGTACGATGGCGTCGTGCTTCAACCCGTTTTGCAGGGTTCCGATGCATTTACCGGCGATTATCGAAAGCACCAGCTGCCCCTTGCTGAATTTGCCGCCGATTTGCTTGAAAGCTTCATCAAGATTCTGCGGTTTGATAGCAAGTATAATTATATCGCTTCTTTTAATAGCATCGACGCTGTTGTCGGTAGTGTAGACTGCGAAATTTTTAGCAACCAGTTCCCGGCATTCCTGATTTACCTCGCTGACCGATATATGCTCCGGTGTGGATACTCCTTTGGATATAATGGTCGAAAGGATAGCCTGACCCATATTGCCGCAACCTATTAAAGCTATTTTCATGTTTATTCCTTTTCCCTATATTGTCATTCTGATGCACAGCCGCAGAATCTAAGACTTATCGAATTGCATTCAGATACTTCACTCCGTTCAGGAAGACACTTTTACCTGATAACCAGATTCAACAACTTCTTGGGAACGTAGATTATCCTGATAATTTCTTTCCCTTCAATATACGTCTTAACCTTGGGTTTGGCAAGTATGATTTCTTTTGCCTCTTCTTCCGTAATCGAAGCAGGAACGGTAACCTTGTCGCGCGTTTTGCCGTTGATTTGTATGATAATCGGAATCTCTTCATCCTGCGCCAGTTCCTCGTCCCACTCCGGCCATTGCTGGTTATGAATGCTGTATTTGTGTCCGGTTTGCTGCCAGAGTTCCTCTGCGAGGTGCGGCGCCGACGGAGCGATCAGAAGCAGCAGGGTCTTTATCGCTTCCCGCCAGTCCTTTAGCGAAACCGTACCGTTATCTTTGATTTTTCCCAGGTAGTTGGTATATTCCATCAAGGTCGATATCATGGTATTAAAACGTATCCTGTCGATATCCTGGGTAACTTTCTTGATAGTCTGGTGCGTTACCCTTTGCAGGCTGCGGTATTCTTCCTCGTCCACGGTATTGCAGGTGTATGCTTCGGTTACCAGTTTCCAGACGCGGTTCAGCCAGCGATTGATACCGGCGATGCCGTTATCGTTCCAGTCGCCGCCCTGTTCCCACGGCGCTACGAACATCAGGTAGCAGCGCACGGTATCGGCTCCCAGCCTCGAAACATAATCGTCGGGATTGACCACATTGCCCCTGGATTTACTCATCTTCTGTTTATTGGAGAGGATGGTTCCCTGGTTGAAAAGGCGTATAAAAGGTTCCCCAAAATCAATTAACCCCATATCGCGAATCGCCTTGGTGAAGAACCTGGCATAGAACAGATGCATAACGGCATGTTCGGCGCCGCCGGTGTACAGGTCTACCGGCAGCCAGTATTTAACTGCTTGCGGGTCGAAAGCGGCGCTGTTGTAATGCGCATTGGTGTAGCGCAGGAAGTACCATGATGAGCACATAAAAGTGTCCATTGTATCGGTCTCGCGTTTGGCATTGCCGCCGCATTTCGGGCATTTTGTATTTACAAAACTGTCGCAATACTTTAAAGGCGATTCGCCGGTCGGTTTGAACTCGGCATCTTCCGGCAGCAATACCGGCAGTTCTTTTTCGGGGACGGGTACGATGCCGCATTTTTCGCAATAAATCATCGGAATCGGCGCGCCCCAGTATCTCTGACGGGAAATCAGCCAGTCGCGCAGTTTATAACTGACGGTTCTTTTTCCCCAGCTTTTTTCTTCCAGCAGTTCTGCTACCTTGATAATTCCTTCTTTATTGGGAGTGCCATCGAAGTGCCCTGAATTGACCATTTTCCCTTCTTCGATATAAGCTGCTTCAAGTTCTTCTCCATTCCAGTCAGGAGGTGAAATTACCACTTTCACCGGTAAATTATATTTTTTGGCGAAGGCGAAGTCCCTCTCGTCATGCGCCGGAACTGCCATCACAGCGCCGGTTCCGTATCCGGCCAGTACGTAATCGGCAATCCATACGGGAACTCTATCACCGTTTAGCCTGTTGGTTACATAAGCGCCGGTAAAAACGCCGTCCTTCTCTTTTTCAGTCGAAAGCCTTTCGATTTCGGTAAAGTGGCGCGTCTTATCGATATACGCCTCGACATCGGCTTTCTGGTCGGGGGTGGTGATCTTTGCCACCAGCGGATTCTCGGGAGCCAGCACCATGAAGGTTACACCGTAGACGGTATCGGCGCGTGTAGTAAATACCCTGATTTCTTTTTCCGCCACATCTTGTATATTCAAATCGAAGGAAATCTCAGCGCCAATGCTCTTGCCGACCCAGTTATGCTGCATTGTTTTTATGCGCTCCGGCCAGTCCAGTCCTTCGTGCTGCATTAGTTCATCAGCATATTTTGTGATGCGGAAAAACCACTGCTCCAGGTCTTTGCGGATAACCGGTTCGTCGCATCTTTCGCAGGTGCCGTTAGCTAAAACCTGCTCATTGGCGAGCACCGTCTGGCATTTGGGGCACCAGTTGACGGGAGCCTTGCTGCGGTAAGCCAGCCCGTGTTCATAGAGCTTTAGAAAGAACCATTGCGTCCACTTGTAATAATCCGGCTGGCAGGTAATAACCTCCCTGTCCCAGTCATAAATAGCGCCGATGGTTTTCAACTGCTTGCGCATGTTTTCTACATTTTTCATGGTCCATTTGTAAGGGTGAATCCCGTGCTTGATAGCGGCGTTTTCAGCCGGCAAGCCGAAGGCGTCGAAACCGACGGGGTGAAGTACATTAAACCCCTGCATTCTCTTGAAACGGGCGTGCACATCCGACGGAGCCATGGCATACCAGTGACCGATATGCAGGTCTCCGGAGGTGTAAGGGAACATGGTAAGCGCATACCACTTGGGCCTGTCGCTGTGCTCGCTTACCTTGTAGAGGTTGTCTTCCGCCCATCTCTTTTGCCATTTGCGTTCGATTTCAACCGGGTTGTAAGTGTTTTCCATATTCAGCTTTCCTTTCAGATTAGCTCTCATTTTAGCAACAAGCGCGTTTACTTTGCAATAGAATATAATAACCGGGTTTATTTTACATCCATTGGGGACCGAATTTATATGGATTGCGGTTAAATTATATTTCCACTCTTTAATCCTGCGACAGGCTCATCCCCAGTATGGGACAGGTGGCGAGCGGAAAAACAAAGCCCCCACCCCGGATGTTGAGTTCCAGCAAACCGGAACGAAATCCCGCTTTATCGGGACTTCATTCGTCCATCATTTATAATTAGCGTAGCTAATGTGCGAATTCAGCATGACAATAAATCGTCGTTGCGAGCCCCGCATATCGGGGCAAAGCAATCCCTACAATACCCTTTATTTACCCCGCCTCGCATATATAAATAACAAAAAGCTGTTCGTTCTCGCTATGCTGTCATCCTGAATGAAATGAAGGAACTAAGACCATTCGCTAAGCCTTAAATTCCTTGCTCATTTCACTCTCTCAGTACGGCAGTAAATTATCTGCCCTCTTTGGAAAAGAGGGAATGAGGGAGATTTGCTGCATATTGCTCCATCTATTCCGGCAACTTGCAAAATCCCTCTTAATCTCCCTTTTTCAAAGTGAGAGAATTGCCGCGTGCTATTCCTTGCCTTTATTTACAAATTGTCATTCTTAAGTCCCTGTGAATCGGGATCGAACCATAGCGGCTGTGATTGAAGCAGTGATTGAAAATGTAGAGTTAAATCAGGTTATCGCTATAGAGACTATTAATACTATAATAGTGGAAAGAATAACATACATATTTGTGCATGAAATGAGAGGATTCGTTATTTGACTGATGCTATCCTTTGATACAAGGAGATGATGACATGGAGTGGCTGGAGAAACTGAACAAGTCGGTCGATTATATCGAGAATAATCTGGCGGATGAGATAAGCTATGACAGAGCGGCGCAGGTTGCCTGTTGCTCGACCTATCACTATCAGCGGATGTTTTCCTACATTGCCGGGATCCCGCTTTCGGAATACATTCGCCGCCGCCGTATGACCGTAGCTGCTTTCGAGTTACAAGGCAGGAATATAAAAGTAATCGATGCAGCGCTGAAGTACGGTTACGATTCGCCGACTTCGTTTACCCGCGCATTTCAGGGTGTACACGGGATTTCTCCCTCGCAGGCGCGCAGCGAAGGGATTTCTCTCAAGGCATTCCCGCGCATCGTCTTCAATATATCATTAAAAGGAGATGCGGAAATGAATTACAAGATCGAGAAAAAGGATGCCTTTAGGATTGTCGGTGTCAGCGAACACTTCGACATGAACGTCGAAGAAGCGTTTGCTAAAGTTCCCCTGTTCTGGCAGAAAACGGTGAAGGACGGCTGGCTACCGAAGCTCTGTACTTTAATGGATAAACCGCCGCTGGGGGTGCTGGGCGTCAGTGCCTGCATGAACGGCAGGGATTTCGATTACTTTATTGCCGTTGCTACCGATAAACCGGCTCCCGAAGGTACAGTCGAATATGATATTCCGGCTGCTACCTGGGCGGTCTTCGAGTGTGTCGGGGCCATGCCGCAGGCAATACAGGAAATGCAGAAAAGGATTGTCTCGGAGTGGCTGCCGATGTCGGGTTATGAATATGCCAATGCCCCGGATATCGAAGTCTATTTCGAGGGAGATCAGCAGTCCCCGGCGTATAAATCCGAGGTCTGGCTGCCGGTTGTCAAGAAGAAGTAGCTGTATTTTTAAGGGGTATAATGTTCATACGGAGTCGTATCGATTTAGATACCGCTCCGTATGGTAATTTGCCACGACAATCATTTAACTGCTATTATGAGAAACGATGTTGAATCCAATTTTCATAATAATCGGTATCAATTTATTCATCTTTATAGCCGCGAACATATCCAGTACGCTTGTATATGACCTTGGTTTATGGGCTCCGCTGGAATTGACTTTATATCAACCGTGGGGTATTTTTACCAGCATGTTTACGCATGTCAGTTTTACTCATATACTCTTCAATATGCTGACGTTGTACTTTTTCGGCAGTTATTTGTTGAAACTAACCGGATTGAAGCAATTCCTGATAATTTACATAGGCGGCGGCTTGCTGGGCAGCATATTCTATGTATTGCTAAGCACCCTTATCAATCCGGATATCCCCGGGCTGGCTATCGGAGCCTCCGGCGCTATTTTCGCGCTCGGCGGCACTCTGGCGGTGCTGATGCCGCGCATGAAGGTCTATATCATGTTCATACCGGTTCCGGTGCCGTTGTGGATAGCTGTAATCGGCGGCGGCGTAATCATGTCACTCTTCCCCAATGTTGCCTGGGAAGCCCATCTCGGGGGCTTGCTTTTCGGATTGGCAGCCGGGTATATTATCAAGAACCAGAGAAAACAGACTTATTACTATTAAAAAACATGTTTTTCGGGGGTGACGGATGTTTATAAAAAACCTTCGTAAACTATCTCCTGTAATCCTTATCTGCGTCCTTGTATCCGGTCTTTTCGGGTGCAGCAGCGGTTATGCCGATAATCCGGTTAAGAACAGGGAAACCATCTTCCAGGTATCCACCATCAATGCCCTGATGGAAGGCATTTACGACAGCGTCATCACGGTCGGGGATTTACTTCAGTACGGGGATTTCGGCATCGGCACTTTCGAAGGACTGGACGGGGAGATGGTCGTCCTCGACGGCAAGTGCTATCAAATTAAAAGCGACGGCGTAGCTTATCTGAAAGAAAATAGCGCGGGAGTCCCCTTTGCCGATGTAACCTTTTTCGATACAGATTATGACGCGGGAATTGCTTCCGGCACTACCTTCGAGCAACTTAAAACACAGATAAACACAGTCCTGCCTACCGAAAACATCTTCTATGCCATCAAAATCGAGGGTAGTTTTACTTTTATGCAGACGCGCAGCGTTGCCGGGCAGGAAAAGCCTTATCCGCCGCTGACGGCGGTTACGGCAGACCAGGTGGTTTTCGATTTCAATAACGTCAAGGGTACCATCGTCGGTTTCTATTGCCCCGAATATGTGGCAGGGGTGGGTGTCGCCGGATATCACCTGCATTTCCTGACAGAGGGTCTGGATGCGGGAGGGCATATATTGAACTTTACTGTTGAAAAAGCTACTCTGTATATAGATTATACCAATGAATTTTACCTGATTTTGCCGGGCGAGGGCAGCGATTTTTATAATACCGATTTCAGTCCCGATTATTCGGAAGAAATAGAAAAAGCGGAGAGTTAAGATGTGTATTTTTTGTGCTGGAGCCTGCGGTGGGGTGGTCGATATAGCGCTGCCTTCGGTAGCTGCCGGGGCGTCGCTGGTGTTTTTTAAGGTAAAGGCGGTTAAGGCTTCGAGAACGGCACGCAAATCACCCGACGTTGAAGAAGAAAAGCCTGTCGATGAAGCCGAAGGCGGGGAAGAGTAAGAGGAATCCGCCTTTTTTCTGTTGCCGTGGCAACCTTTGTGCTGTTTCTCCCCTCTCCCCTGATTCTTCAGTCACCCCTTGTGATTTCAGAATGACAATTTAATCGTTAACCCCGTAGGGACGGGCATTGCCCGTCCGCCGGATACGGAAACATAAATGCGGACGACCAATGGTCGTCCCTACGTCTTTTGTTTGTCATGATGAGAATAGCAAATCCTTAGTCGTTCATGTCCTACGATAAACTCAGAATGCATGGTTATTATGATATTCCGCTTGTTGCCGCAGATACCTTTGTGCTGTTTCTCCCCACCCCCCGGATTCTTCAGTCACCCCTTGTGACTTCTGAATGACAAATAGCTGTAAAACGGCTTCCCTTGGGGGAAGTCCCGACCCGTCGGGATGAGACAGATGAGGGATGGTTGCTATGTCCAGACAAAAATATAAAGGCTCCCCAATCTTTTAACAATCAGGGAGCCTTCGTTCGGAGATAGAGGAACTTAAAAACTATTAATCAGCAGGCTTTCCGTAATTTTCCCAGCCGCCGTATAACTCATTGATAAGAAGTTCATGTGCTGCTCCATTAAAATCATAGAACATGCTTACCATTTCTTCTCTTGTCTCCACAGGAAAATTATCGAAACAGTACTGCGGGTCATTAGCATTAAACGTGCTTACCCAATGAGCCACCAGCGTATCATTATCCAATAAGCCGGCACTATTTTCACCGGCGATCTCTCCTGCATCGATATAGACATCTTTCCCGTTAGCGCTATTCGAATAATGAATAATATTATGTGTACGATCAAAACCAATGGTATTGCTTAATTCTTTGGTTGTAGTGGTAAAAACCTTATCATAAACATCCTTTATATAATCATGGACAGCCTTCTGCCCTTCTTCCGGTAATGCATTGAAATAAACTATCCAATCTGTCGAAGTGAGCATTGCCATTACGGCATCCTCTACAACGGAAATATCGTTCCAGTCCTCATCACCTGTTAAAGCGGCAAGGGCTTCATCTACCGGAACAAAAGTAATATACGAGTTTATCGGCTCAACATCCCACCCCTCTTTCAAATTACCATCGGGACCCACCGGCATATCTACATCTATATCGACGTTGTAGTCATAATAACGGGTTGTGATAATATACGTTCCATAGTCTACTTTTATCTGGCGGGTTAGATAATCATCCTCGCCAAGCCATATTTCCCACTTCATATCTATTATAGCTTCATAAAGCTTGGGGGTTCCGATATAATGGAGACAATTCACCCCGTCTATAACCTCATCATCCAACTGCACAAGATCATTCAAGAAATCCAGAACCGCCATAGCATGCTGTTGTCCCGATTGGATATATATGTAATAAAAACCGGCCTGTTGGAACAAGAAACTGTGAGCTTTATTTCTATCGGCTAGAGAATACATATCTTCCCCGATATAATAATTTTCGAAACTGCCCTCACTATAAGTACCTACTCCGTTATAATAGGAAACCGTTCCGTAATCAACTATTACGTGCGTAATTTCATCCGATATAAACTCATATATAAACTTCATATAAGTTTCATATGTTTCCCCATCGACTATCTCATCAGCAGTCCATAGCATTTCCATACGATAAGACTCGACGTTTTCCGCAGCTTCCTTCGCCTTGGCAAGAATAGTGGTATAACCGTTGTTTCCCGTCCACGGCTGCAATACAAACAGCATGGCTACTATAGCCACAACCGAAAGCGACAATGCGACAGGACGCAGCCATTTTCGTATTGGCTTAGTGTATTGTCTCCCCTTGATTTTCGACATTGTCGCTTCTTTAATATCCGGTATGGCCTGAATTTTTCTGAGGGACGCAATCATCATGTTGGTCTCTTTATAACTATTTAATGTAGCTACGCAATTCGGGCAATCAGCCAGGTGTTCTTTGATAAAATCCCTTTGAGTAAGTGAAAGCTCTCCGTCCGCATAAGCCGAGAGCAGTTCTTTAAAATCCTTACAGTTCATCATCCTCTCCTCCCCTGAAAAACTTTTTGAAAGCTTCTTTTCCGCGTGCGACGCGCATTCGTACCGCGTCTTCCGAGATTCCCAGGGTTCCGGCAATCTCCCTGTATTTGAAACCTTCTACCAGATGCAGGATAAGGCAAGCCCTTTGTTCTTCGGGTACTTTGACAAGCGCTTCCTGTATTTCCATCCGGTCATTCGTAAGGTCGTTATCGGTCAGCCCTGATAGGGAATCCGTCTCCTTTCTATTTTCAAAAGAAATAAAGGAAATAAGCTTCTTTCTGCGGCAATACTGCCATGCATTATTGGTGGCTATGCGGTAAAGCCAGGCCTTGAATGAGATATTCTCTTTTGTTTTCAGAATTCCCTTGTATGCCTGAACAAAAGTATCCTGTGCCAGGTCTCTTGCCAGTTCGTAGTCGCCGGTAAGGCGGTAAAGATACCTCTGGATGGGTATCTGATATTTATCGATAATACCGGCGAAGGCATCCGTATTGCCATCTTGTACCAGGGCTATAACCGCAACTTCATCCAAAATAAACTTTCCTTAAAAGGGATTTCCTTTATTCACTCTATATATTAAGATGCATGAGTGTGGCAAAACCGAACGGAATTATTAGCAATATCTTATATGACCGATAATCAAGATGCAATACTTTGTGATATAAAAATAAAAAAGTTATATAATACTCATATTATGAACAACAATACTCAATACTCTCTATCTCAACTCGGTTGGGACTCGTTCTTCGAGGAACAATTCAAACAGGTAAAAATCCCGAATTCGGTTCCGGTAAGAATCGCCTCAGAATCCCGCGAGTTGTACAAGGTTTATAGTGAATACGGAGAACTGGCGGCTAAAATCTCCGGCAAGATGCGCTATCTGGCAGGGGAGGAGGGGCAGCTGCCCGCCGTGGGCGACTGGGTGGTAATCGTGCCGCAGGTGAATGAAAAAACTGCTATCATTCATGCCATGATTCCACGCAAGAGTAAATTTTCACGGAAAGTCGCCGGTGAACAAACAAAAGAGCAGGTGGTAGCCGCCAATGTGGATACCGTCTTTATCGTCAGCGGTCTGGACGGCGGCAGGAACCTCAACCTGCGCCGCATCGAGCGCTACTTAACTCTGGCATGGAACAGCGGTGCATCGCCGGTTATCGTCCTCAATAAAACCGACCTCTGTCCCGATTTAGCTGTAAGCATTGAGAGCGTCGAGTCTGTTGCTATGGGTGTCCCTGTGCACGCCCTCAGCGCCAAGGACGGGTCTGGATTGGATGATCTGGCACAATATCTTGAAAGCGGAAAAACCGCCGCTTTTTTGGGGTCTTCGGGGGTGGGAAAGTCATCCATCATAAATGCCCTTATCGGCGAAGAAAGACAGGACATCGGCGAAGTGCGCGACGATGATAAAATGGGCAGGCATACCACCACAAAAAGAGAACTGATTTTGCTACCGTCCGGCGGGATGGTTATCGATACTCCGGGTATGCGCGAAATCCAGATGTGGGCTGGGGAAGACGACCTTGAAGGGGCTTTCCCCGATATAGCAACCCTTGCCGAAAGGTGTTATTACAACGATTGCACGCATGACAGGGAACCGGGCTGCGCTGTCAGGGATGCCATTGAATCGGGCGACCTGGAATTATCGCGTTTCGAGGGCTATAAAAAACTACAGAACGAACTGGTCTATCTGGCAGCCCGCGAAGATAACAGCGTACGGCGCATGGAAAAAGAGAAGTGGAAGAACCTGTTCGCCAAAGAGGCGAAGAGGA
>CAYNQR010000035.1:0-10813 GCA_964399425.1 uncultured Dehalococcoidales bacterium
GCAGTTTACTATATCATCGCCCCGTCGGAAGCCTCAGCTAACCTGGCACGCTACGACGGCGTAAAATACGGCTTTTCCTATCAGGATACCGAGAATATGTGGGAAGCGATGGAAAAGACCCGTGAAATCGGATTTGGGCCCGAGGTAAAGCGGCGCATTATGCTGGGAACCTATGCCCTCTCTGCCGGTTATTACGACGCTTACTACCTCAAGGCACAGAAAGTACGCACATTAATCCGCAGAGAGTTCGACCAGGCATTCGAGAAATACGATGTGCTGGTTACCCCGACGGCGCCCACCGTCCCCTTCAAAATCGGCGAGAAAGCACAGGACCCGGTGCAGATGTACCTTTCGGATATCTTTACTATTCCCATCAACATTGCCGGCGTGCCGGCAATCTCCATACCGGCAGGATTTGCCGATGGGCTGCCCATTGGCTTGCAGGTTATCGGCAAACCGTTTGCCGAAGAGAAAATCCTGAAAGTCGCCCATGCTTACCAGCAGGCTACCGACTGGCACAAAAAGAAGCCGAAGTTATAAAAGAAAAACCTATAAATGTATTTTTATGAATAATTTAGCCAGTGATTACAAAAATACCTTTAGCATAATTGCTACTGATTCGTTTGCTTGGCTAGAACAAGCTCAATGCCTGCAAATAGCTTCAAAACCAATATTAAAATGTCTACTTGAAATAGCTAATGAATCACAAACTATTGACCACGTCCGATTAAAAAAATTGTCCTTTGTTAGTACTTATATGTTAATAATGGGATTTGCTTTTGAGAATCTACTTAAAGCCATAGCAGTCTCCCGGAGATTGATTACCTTAAATAATTCAAAGTTAAAATTTGATAGTTCATTGCCTAAAACAAAATCTCAACATAGCTTATCGCAATATTGCAAAGCACTGAAGGTTGAACTTACATCCGAAGAGACTGATTATTTAAAGCGAATCGAAGAATATGTGTATTGGGCTGGACGATATCCATTACCAATTAACTCTTCTGAATATATTAAGTGTTGCTCTGAAAACCTTCTTTCTTTCTCTACCACAGACACAAGAATAAGCGATAACCTCTTTACTAAATTATCAGAATTGCTGAAGATATCCGAGTAATTTAACCCCTTATGATAAATACTAATAGAGGCTCTCGCCCCTCTTTTTTCCCTCAATCACAACAGATCGGGATTTTTCCCGAGTGAATACTTTTCTTTCTGTCATGCTGAATTCGTGATGGACGAATGAAGCCCCGATTAATCGGGATTTCGTTCCGGCAAGCTAGCACTCAACATCCGGGGTGGGGTAATAATACAAGCCGCTATGGATTCGACAAGCTCACCACGAGCGGCGAATTAAATTGTCTTTGCGAGTTTTTCCGAAGGAAAAGCGAAGCAATCTCTACCACTAGAAATAATACAGCCAGCGGATTTATTAATCAGAACTCAAGTGATTGACACAGGTTATCTTTTCTCTCATAATCAAATCGCTTCGAGCTATGAAAACATCTCAAAATCGCAGAATGATTAATAAAATATAAAGCTGTGTTGAAAATTTCAGTCACAAAACGGCGCACTATCATCACCTGGGGGCTGTTCCTGTTCCTCGGAAGCCTTGCCTTATTATTCGTAATAAAGACTTTATCGAATCCTGTGCTATCGGGTAATCCGCTTTCCGGTTTAATGCAGACTTTGATGTCGAGAGAATGGATTCCTGTGCTGGCCGCCTGCCTGCTGGCGCTGCACGCCGTCTGGACGCTGGGATACAAACGCGGGCTGTTTTTTATTATCCTGATATTTGCCGCAGGGCTGATTTCCGAGGTAATCGGCGTCAACACCGGATTGATATTCGGCGGAGTTTATACCTATCAAAGCGACACTCAGCTAATGCTTCTGGGTGTGCCGCTGATGATTCCGCTTTTCTGGGGAGCCTTTATCTATGCCGGCTATAACATTTCTACCTCTTTCCTCTACTGGCTGAATAAGAAAAAACCGGATAAATATGCCAATAACTGGAAAACGCTGCTCCTTTTGATTCTGCTGGACGGGTTAATCGTGGTTGCCATCGACCTGATAATGGACCCCTTGCAGGTACAGGCGGGCAACTGGGCATGGATATCCGATGGCGAGTATTACCGCATACCTGTAAATAATTACACCGGCTGGTTTGCTGTAACGGCAATAACCACCGGAGTCTTCCGGCTCTACGAATATTTCAAACCCAAACCCGGTAATGATTTCAATGCAGCGATGTACCTGATACCATTATGCGGTTATCTGCTGCTTTGTTTCGGACTCATCGGGCTGACGATTAAAGCCAATCTGCCGCAATTGACTGTCATAGGATTGTGCACAATGCTGCCGGTAGCAGTTATCAACCTGGCACTATTTATTCGATGGCAGAAGAAACAGAAAGCCTTGCAGAATGCAGCACCATCTGCGGATTGCAGTTAGGTTGGCAGCTTGACCGTAAACTTCATTTTTTCATCGCGGCAGATAAGCTGTACGGCATGACGCCCGGAAAGCAGAGTTCCCGCCACACCCCCCATCACCCAGTGCCCCGCCATATAGAAATTGGAAAGCCCCGGCAAACGCCGTTCAATCTGGTCCAGCATATTATCGGCGCCGAGCAGCCAGCCACCCCACGAAGCCTTATTATTAAGCGTGTGCCGCCAGGTGGTATAGGGGGTTGCAACATCCGTTATCTCGACCTGTGCGCTGATTCCGGGATAATACTTTTCGGCTATCTGCAAGATTGCTGCCGCCAACCACTGTTTTTCATCTTCATAACTCTGGCGGTTCGTCTTTTGCAGGTTGTACCAGTAATCGAAACCGGTTTCAACTTCGATTTGAAAAACGCTCTTGCCTGCCGGTGCAAAGTGGCTGCTGTAATTCATTATCCGCATCAAAAGTGTTTTAACTTTCTCGTTACCGACCATCAGCGGCTTTTTCAAAAGAATGGTGTTCAAAGGCAATTCGTTTTTAAATTCACGATTGACACCGTAGCTGACCGTTAAAAACGGGCGGCAGAGCGGCCATGTTTCGTACCTTTCTTTTATATCCTCATCCATGAACTCTCCCCCCAGCAAATTGAATACGGTGTTATAACCGTCACCACAGGAGATTACATAGTCCGCCTTAAACTCCTGCCCGTCATCCAGCCGCACCCCGACCGCCTTATCGTTTTCTACCAGTATTTTAGCAACTGTCGAGCGGTAACTGATTTTACCGCCCAGCGCTTTATAATGCTTTTCGATTTCAAGTACGAAAGGCAGGCATCCTTTTGCCAAAAATCCGGCCTGCCTGTCGGCAACGATTGCCAGATACATCATCGGAAACCACACCGGCGATTCCGGCAGAAACAGGTTACAGAACAGATCTTTTAACCACGGAGTTTCTACATCGGAAATATAGTCGCTGATTTTTTTCCCATAAGTTCCCGTAAAATACCTGATAAGCGACTTCATCTGCCACATTTCTTTAACTCTCGAAAAAGCAGATGCCAGTTCCGGCGGGTTGCTCATTCCCATCGTACTCATATCATGACCGCGAAAAGCCCTGACACCTTTAAAAAAGTCATCGATTTTTTCACTGTCGGCGGGAGCCAGCGATTTTAAGCGGTTGGCAAACGCATCGATATCGCCGCTCATATCGATTGAAATACCGGCAGGCTCATGGATAAAACGACCGTAATCGTGCATATCGGTAAATAAAGCCGGGTCGGCTGCTCCCAATTCGGAAAGGATTTTATGCATGCCGTTCCCCTCTTTATGCCCGGCCACAAAGTGAATACCTCCGTCAATGACATAGCCTCCCCTTTTCCAGGTTGCCGCTACACCGCCCGGCACCGCATGATGTTCGAAAATCTGTGTCTCGAAGCCGTTCATGGCCGCATAACAGCCGGCTGAAAGCCCCGCCAGCCCGCCGCCGATGATGATTATTTTCTTAGCCATAGTCTGCTCCTTCGAGATAATCTGTTAAAACATAGAGTTATAACAACTCAGCTAATTCATCCGGCGAATCTACAATTTTACTTGCTCCGTGGCCGGCAAGCCAATCCCTGCTGCGGAATCCCCATGCAACGGAAATACAATCGACTCCGGCATTTATTGCCGTTTCGATATCTACTTCGGAATCGCCGATATAAACAGCTTCTCCTTTGGAGACTGCCAGACTGTTTAATGCGGTTAAAAGCATATCCGCTGCCGGCTTTCTTTTAATACTGCTACTTTCGCCGATGGCAACTGTTATGTATTCCGAGAAATAGAAGTCATTCAATTCTCTGACGGCGGCATCGTACTTGTTGGAGATAACCGCCAGCTTATAACCATTTGCGGCAAGATTTTGTAATAAATTCACGATTCCGTCATACGGACGCGTCTTGTTCCTGCAATTTTTGTCATAGTGCTGCCTGAAAAGGCTGACTGTTTCGTTAAAGCGGGGATTATGTATTCCGTCGGGCAGCGAAAGCTCCAGCATGCGCAATACTCCGTTTCCCACGTATTTGCGGATTTCGGGTATAGCGCGTAGAGGAAAATCCAGTTTGCCTAACGCATAATTCACGCTGTCGGCAATATCTTCCAGCGTATCCAGCAGAGTTCCGTCTATATCGAAAATAACGGCTTTATACTTTTGCATCTTTTTATATATGGCTTTGTGAATTGATTTAAAAATAAAGAGGCATACAGGATATACGAACGCCTGATGCTATTTTACGCCTTGTGTAAATGATTAACAAGATTAGCGGAAGGGAGGTCAGATAACTATGTAGCCTTGATTAGATAGTGTTTCCAGGAAGGAAATACAGTCTGTTTCTACCTTCTGAAACGGGGCATCGTATTTTTGAGACAGTGTATACGCGATTTGACGCACGCTTCTTTTCCCGTCGCACAGTGTAATAATTTCCATAACCAGCGGATTGACAGATAATATCCGCCCTGAAACCGCATCGAAGAGAATCGAAGCAGGATTCGGATATATCGAACCGTCGTTAGGGGAACGTCCTCCGGCAATATCAACAATATTAAACTTGAGATTATCCACAGCAATATTGCTCTTGAGGCGGGGAACGGACTTTTGAACGACTGCTTTATGACTGGCAGCAGTATCCGTATTGCCAGGCGTCAAATTTTTCAATAATAGGTCGCTTTCCCGGTAATGGGATAAGTATAAAAGGATTTCTTCATAATCCAGCTTGAATGCCGCTTTGTTATCGTACAATTCGATTACCTTTTCGCGGTAGATATTGCTCATCTCCGTAGCTTCCGCACACGTCAATCCCGAAGATACCGTGTAGTCATAAGCAAGCGTAAAGTCGGGCGCCGGGCCGGGATTGATGGAGGTTATTCCGTATTTCTGCGGGCATCTGACTACCTGTGCACCTTTATTTAAAAGAAAACTGGCGATATTGAACGAATGTATTACATCTTTATGGGTAATCAGGAAATCGATGGTCTGCTGCGCTTCTTCCGCACTTTCGGTCGGGAAACCCAGAAACGTATAAAGATGATTCCAGATACCGGCATTATAAACGTTTTTACAGACCTCGACCGCCGTTTCACTGTCGGTCCCTTTCTCCATCAGGTCGAGTACACGGTTGCACCCGGATTCCAATCCTAAATAGAGCAGCCTGAAACCGGCTTTGTACACTTTATGGCAGAGTTCTGGGGTGAACTGGCGTTCCAGCCTGACATTGGTCGAACATTTGAAATCGGTTCCCCTATTTATCAGTTCATCGGACAGTTTATTCATCGCAGAAGGAGAAATCGCTTCATCCGAAAAGGCAAAATGAGATACCCCGTACTTTTGCGACAATTGCTGCATATCGTCGACAACTTTAACGGCATCGCGCACCTTATAATTCCAGCGATATGATTCGTTATGCGAACAAAAAGCGCATTTTCCCCAGTAACACCCCCGCGATGAAAGTATCGGAAGAACCGTTTCGGCACTCAGATATAAATCGAGCGGCAGCCCATCGAAATCGGGAGCGGGAAGTAAATTTATATCCGCAGCGGGCATCACTTCATTGAAACGCACCTCGCCGTTATCATGGTAAACCAGGTTTGATACATTTTCCAGACTATTACCCTGCGATAAGCTCTGTGCCAATTCCAGTAACGGACGCTCCCCCTCGTTGAGCACAGCGCTGTCGAAAAACCCGGTAAATAATTGCGGATATTTACCGAGAATATCGGAAAGCACCGTAACCATATAACCCCCTACGGTTATATGCGCCTTCTTATAAGAAGTTTTGATTATGCGCGACAGTGTTAACGCAGGAACAAGCTGGCTGTCTCCCGCAATGGAAATGCCGATTAAATCGGGGGATTGCTCTTCGATAAAAGGGAGTAAATGTTTTTCGTACAATTCTATAAAGGGATTTTTATCCCTGTCGGCGGTTATTTTTTCTATATCGCCTATCGACCTCTGAATCCTCATATTAAGAGGCCATACAAGGTCCTGCCCCGAAGGAAAACAGGCAGTCGAAATAATCGATTGTGCCTGCTTCAGTATTTCACGGGCTTCGGTCAATTTATTTACATCGTAGAAGTCTTTGCTGTCCCTGAAAACCCTCTTGGCTTTGTCGACTTTGCCGGCGATATAAGGAATACTTGCTTTGGCTTTATAAAGGTCGGAATAATACTGCTGTTCTACGCCTGAACTCAGGCTGTTTTTGGAATCCAAAGACTTAAAACGCTGCTCTAATTGCTCTTTGGTATCCAAAAGATAACTTTTCGACATCATCATATCGTAGGCTTCGATATTGAAGTCTTTCTGAACGACATCGATACCGTTGCTTTTCAAATAACCTGTAAGCGAGGGCAGGCTCAAGTAAGGCCTGTAAGGCACCCAGAACGGAGGAAATATCAGCAATACTTTCATAATAAAATGTTTTTAAAATCAATATGGATTTTTAAGGAATATTTAATCAGGCTATCGAATTAACTATATAATACCCTATATTTACCAAACATTAAATCAGTTATGGAGTACACAAATTATATAATAATAAGTTGTATTTGCGGTTACACTTTATATCTATGCTTATTTACAGCGGAGATAATAAATATAACCCCGGCGGCAAAGAGCGGCAAGGAAGCAAATATTAAAGTATAACCCATATCCAACCCGATGACGCGAGAAACCACTCCGATAACGAATATTTCTCTTAAAATGACGATGACTATGCTTAAAACAATGAGCAGGACACCCCCGATAACCGGCCATGAGCGGGCAAGCCAGAGCCCGATAATCGGCAGCGGAATAAGATACAGCATAAACCCGTATCTACCCACCCAATCGAGCTGGAAAAGAGCCAGCACCGTCAAAAAACCCAGGGTTCCGATCAGCCCGAGAAATAAGCCTTCCCTGAAGCCGTCGTTTGTTCTTAAAAATGAGACTTTTGTTTTATCAGTATGGTAATCGTCTTCCTGTTCTACCGGTTCGTTTGATTTTTTACCGCGAATTTTACCGATGGTCACGCTGACAATCCAGCGCCAGTTTATAATCAAATGGATTAGTAAAATTGCAGCCATTGCTACACTTACCCAGGCATGCAAATCCTGCCATTCGTTTCTTTGCAACCCCCAGAATACCCGTCCAATATCATTATTCATATTAACGAAATCGCCGACACCCCTGGGTAAAATCAACCAGAGCACAAAACCCGACAGTACCTCGAAACAAGCCATAATAAAAAGCATCAGGTTAACGGTGTAGAGTTCCAAAATTGCTTTCTGACGCGTTAATATTTTTTCCGTCACCCTTTTCATGGTTTTAACGATCCATTTCCAGTGCAGAACGATGTGGATTAGAATTATGCCGATTGCTATAACTGCAATCCATGAGTGCAGTTCCACCCAGATATATCTCGGCAGGTCGAAAGCGCTCCAGGCATTGCCTGTCGGCCCGAGGCCGGTTTTGAATGTTTTATGGCAATAATCCGAAATTCTTGAACCCATCCCCATAGGCAAAATAAACCAGAGTATAAAGCCGGAGAGGTTTATTGCTATAAAAGCATATATCATCAGAAAATCAACTGCGTAGTTGTAGTATTTTTTAGGAAGGAATTTCATGCGCCCCTCTTAAATGTGACGACAATATTAATCCCCATAGCAAACACCTGTATCGGGTGAGGCGCCCGGAGGCCATTTGATATCCGGAAACGAGACTCCCAATGCGCTTATAACTATAATACTTACACATATAACCATTCCTATGATACCCAGAAAACGGTTGACACCCTTAATACTACCCAGAAGGCACAGAACGAATCCGCAGAGCGCCATCAGGATATTTATCCAGTGAAACCAATCGAGTACCGGGAGTTGCAAAGACCACTTGTCAATGGTATTCAAACGGAAAATTTCAACAATGTATAAAGAAATATAAAAAATTATAAATCCGATTCCGGTGAATACCCCTATTATGAATCCTGAAATACTCATTTCAACAAGCGCTCCGTTTTATAATAACCGTTTTATGCCAGTATCATTGTTTAATATCGGCTGAATCTAAAAACTTTGTATAAACGAATTCCGGCTAACAGTATTTATTCTATTAAATCTCCGACATTTAAAGCGAAAGTTACTACCTTATCGCCCGGCTGCGGTTTAAACTTGAACTGAAATTGACGAATGGTACCGGGTTCGATTCCCCTCAAGACGGCAAATTTAGTTCCGATATTTTCATTATCATTATCGAAAAAAACAGCGGCAAGAGCAGCATCGATTGCGGCATCGCTTATATTTTTGACGGCGCCTGAAATCTCTTCTTCGCCGTTCTCATTGGTTACTATTTTTTTCCAGCGGATTTGAACCTTTTCCGTTTCTGTGGTTGTTATTCGCTTTATTTTAACATCATAACTTTTAACAATTTCAGCTTCTTCAACATTTGAACTGATATAAATCGACCGGCTGAAACCCGGTTTAATTTCGAATTCATAGTGTTTTATTGTGTTTACGACATTTCCCTCAATATCAAAGAATATTGCTTCAAACAAGATTGTGGCAACTGTTGCTTCGGAAACATTTCTTAAGGCAACCTCTACACCCGCAGCGCTTTCCTGCCCGCGGTCTTCGCACGCATCCATAAATTTATGTTTTAATACGGTAAGTTTTTCATTACCGGTAACAACCGCTTGTGGAGTTGTCGCTGTTTTTAACAGTTTAAGCTGGTAGTTCTTGATAAAATTCATCTCCGCCGCTGAAGATGAAATACGAATAGTGCGGCTATAGTTCAACGGCCAATTTATAACTTTATAATTTCTGGTATCTAATACAGAGCCTTGCGTATCATAAAATTCAACTTCGAAAACAGCGCTGCCTATCAGATTATCGGATATATTCGTTGCTTCAAACTCGACTCCTGCTACTGTCCCGTGAAATCCCTCTCTTTCTTCATAAAATAAATTATGATTTTTTATAAGTATCGCATCGCTACCGGAAGCCGTTGATAAGACTATCTGACTGTTCTCATCCTTTTTTTCCTGGACTTCCTCAATTTCCTTTAATAATTCTTCTTTCGATGCCTGAATATTCTCATTTTCTTTGTTCATCAAGTCACTCACCCCCATAAACTTATTCTTTATATATCTTTAAATTTCTTCTGTTTTTTAATCCGGACAAGATATAAAGAAATCCGGAAATATAAATAGGTATCGTCACACAAACCAGCATATAGCTTAAACCGGCATTAAATTTATAATCATGCATTCCGAGCGGATTGTTCAAGCTCAGGAATATTGTCGCTACACTCAGTATAATCAGAAATCCTCCGCCGATATAAGATTGCTTCCAAGCCAGCAGCAGGAAGACAAACGGTATGGGAATCAGATATAACATATAGTCATATCTACCGGCCTGGTCTAATTGTTGATAGACAACCATAAAGGTTAGAAAATAAACTGCTCCCACAAAACCAACGAAGAATCCGGCGCGCGATAAATAACTCGGTTCACTTTCAGTTATCTTATCACCGGATTTTTCCTGATTTTGCATTACTGCTGGGTTGGCTGTTTTTTCATTAATATTTTTTTGCTTTTTACCGAGAGTCATATTAAGATTCCAGCGCCAGTGTATAATCAGGTGTATTATGACCACTGCCAGCATCAATACGGATACCCATGCATGAAGGTCGAGCCACTCATTCCTCTGCAAACCCCAAAAAGTACGCCCTATCCCTTGAATCATGGCATTAAAGTCACCCAGCCCTCTCGGCATAACCAACCAGAGCACAAAACCGGACAGAGTTTGAAATACCGTCAATACAAAAAGCAAAGAGACGGTAATATAGCGTTCCAAAATCACCTTTTGTCTTTTTACTATATAACTCTTGAACCTTCTTGCGGTCTCTTTAAGCCATCCCCAGTGGATTACAAGATGAATGACTACGATAACTGCCGTTATAATTCCTATCCACGAATGCAATTCCACCCACATATATCTCGTCATTCCGAAAATAATCCAGAGATTTCCCCATTCGCCGAGTCCCGTTAACCTTGCATCGCAGTAACCTGAATCATTTAACCCTTCGCCTTTGGGTATAACAAACCAGATTATATAGCTTGTAAAAGCAATCGCTAAAAAAGCATAGGAAAGCAGTATATATACGATATAGAAATAATAATTCTTTTTAGGCAATCTCAATTCTTTACCTCAAAATCGTAAGCTTCTACCTTGTAAAAAATATTAATATCCTTTTCCTTCATCCGGTACTGCACCGTGAGTCCATTGTAAATCAGGTAAAGACAAATCCATAACGCTTATCAATATGATGCACACGCATATTATGATACCTGCTATTCCAAATAGAC
>CAYNQR010000036.1:0-10605 GCA_964399425.1 uncultured Dehalococcoidales bacterium
TAGATTGCTAAAGTATACATAATTTATCATTTTCAAGGCTGTTTGTCAAGAGACTTTAATAATATTTTGTAAACTATAACGATATCGATACTATTTTTTATTTTAACAGCTTTCATCTATTGACAATCTCTAACATGTTGCCATACTATCTGTTTGTCAGGGATGTTATTTTTCAGGAGGCATAAAATGAGCGCTCCTAAGATTATCGGCGCAGTACTTCTCAGCCTTGTTCTTTTTATTTCGCTCTGTGTTTTCAGCGTTGCTTTAACGGTAAAGATGACGGCATTGAACGTCTCATATGTTACATCGCTGGCCGAGGATATTCCTGTTACAGATATAATAGAGGAGGCTGTCCGGCAGGGCGATGTAGAACAATCCGAACAGCTGGATATCTTAATCGGAGTTATCGAAGATAATGAAGAAGCGTTAAAAGAACGCGTGATTATGTTTATCGCCGGTGTCTACGAATATCTGAACTCGAAAAGCGATAACGTTAATCTTACTCAATTGCTGGGAAATTCTGTCCTGGAGGATGATTTTATCATATCGATAGTTGACAGCGCCGACTTAAAACCGTTCCTGAAGGAATTTATCGAAGGTATTATTACGGAGAGCGGATTGCCGGCAGGTTTATCATACTTGGATTATATGGATGGCATTGCAGCTGATATCGAACCATGGTTAAAGGAACAGTCCGGCTTAATTATACCTCCGGCATTGGATTATGTGCTCGGCAACAGCGATTCATTCGAAGTAACGGTTTCCATTATAATTTTAAAAGACTCTCTTTATAACCATCTAAAACAGTCTTTTTTATCATCGCCTCCGCAGGAGTTCCGTGGATTATCCCAGTCAGAGCTTGGGCAGACATTCGATACTCTTTTCGAACAGGCATCCGACGATATTCCTTCGTCATTAACCCTCGATGAAGAATTGTTTGCATCCGACGACGGAACTGCCATAAACATCGATACTACCGAATTCGAACAGGTACTGAATGATTCGAGAGAGGGCATCGGAATCTTCAACATCGCATTCATCTCGTTAATCGTGCTGATTCTGCTGCTTATAGCCGGAATCATTCTAATCTATCGCAATATCAAGGGGGCTGCTCTCAACCTGGGGATAGTTTCCTCAGTTTTCGGCATCTGTCTGCTGGTTTTTTATATGAGTTCGCTGTGGGGAGTAAGGGATCTGCTGATGCTGGAAATCTCCGGCAATACTGTCATACGCGATTGGTTAATCCAGATGTACATCAGTGCGCTGTTCCCGATATTAATCCTTTTTATAATTTTTATCGTTGTCGGGATTGCGCTGCTGGTAACTTTCTTTATCTATTACAGACGGCAGCAGTTTGATACAGCGCCGATATATAATGATAAAGTCGCATATAAAGAAGATGATGTTATTAAGCCTGTTGAATAAGATAAGGCGGTGTTAGCCTGGTATTATCTTCGGAATAGATTAAAAAATGCGCTTGCCTATTTAACCTTTTTAATGTAATGTGCTATGCTATATAAATTCAGTTAAAGCTAACCGGTTATGGAGATATAATGAAACTCGGATTTTTAGAACTCGGCATTATACTTGCCGTGATTCTTGTTGTATTCGGTGTAACGCGCTTATCAAAACTGGGGCAGGAAAACAACCAGCAACAGGCCAGATATACGCCTGAAGAGGAAGCTGCCATAAGAGAAAGACGCCTTGCTCTGATTGCGGCGCAGGAAGCAGAAGACGAGAGGATACGGCAAAAGCGTCGTGCCAGGGGGAGAATGCTGGGGTATATCCTGATCGGCCTGGGCATTTTAGCGATATTTTATCTGCTTTTTATTATTAAATGGGTTGCCACAAGTCCCTTATGGATATGGGGAGTCGTTGTCGTTGTTTTAGGTATAGCGATAGTGTATTTTACAAGGGGCAAGTAGCTAACTGTTCTATTGACACGAAACTGCATCGATGTTACACTTCTTTTTCACTTCAAAGAATACTTATTCCGTTAACGTAAAGGTTTATAGATGAAAAAATTCGGTATTATATATCATCCGCTGAACGAGGGTGCGCTGGCGCTGGCCAACGGGATAGAGTCCTTTTTACAATCCCGCGATCTTTCCGCCTGGCTCTGTTCGGCATGGGACGGGGATTGCCTCAGGCAAAACCTGCCGCAAATGGATTGTGCTATAACTGTCGGCGGGGACGGCACGATATTAAGAACGGCTCAGGCGATTATTCCCCATGCCATCCCGATAATCGGCGTCAACCTGGGTAAAGTCGGTTTTTTAACGGAGATAGCGCCTGCTGCGGCAGTAGAGAAAATAGCCACGCTTTTGGATAGCGGCGGGTGGATTGATGAAAGGGTAATGCTGGAAGCGAAATTGTTTGACGAATACAGCCGTGAAATCCGTTCGTTTAACGTGCTTAACGATGTCGTAATTGCGCGCGGGGAAATTGCGCGCATCATCAATGTAACCGCCAATATAGACGGTGAATTGCTGACCACTTATAAATCCGACGGGGTCATCTGCGCTACCGCTACCGGCAGCACCGGATACTCGATGGCTACCGGCGGACCTATATTGCATCCGCAGTCGGCGGATTATTTGTTATCGCCGATAACGGCGCATATAAGCTTTGACAAGATACTTATCATTCCTTCCGGATCTGTAGTGCAATTGCAGTTAGCTGCTATTCATAAAGCCGTTTTAAGCATCGACGGACATATCAGCCTGCCTGTAGACGGAGGGTGGTTTATCGAAGTCCGGCACAGCGATATAAAAACCTGCTTCTGGAGAATCGAGCGGAAAGGATTCTATTCCACACTGGAAAAGAAACTAAAGAGGTAAGATACATGGAATACAAGGTAGAAAAGGCACGCATAGGCGATGTCGGCAAGATACACAAGATGGTGAACCACTTTGCGGCTAACGGCAAGATGCTGCCGCGCTCGCTTTCCGAAATTTATGAAAATATCAGGGATTATTTCGTAGTCCGCGAAAACGACGAAGTGGTTGCCTGTGTCGCCTTGCATATCAACTGGGAAGATCTGGCTGAAGTAAAATCCATTGCCGTAACCGAAGAGTACCAGAAGCACGGCGTCGGTGAGAAACTGGTCGAGGCTTGCCTTGATGAAGCAAAGTTACTGGGCATACCTACAGTATTTTGTCTTACCTATGTTCCCGATTTCTTTGCCAAGTGCGGATTTGAACTGGTCGACAAGAAAGAGTTGCCGCATAAGGTTTGGGGCGAATGCTACCGCTGTCCCAAGTTCCCCGATTGCGACGAATCGGCGCTTATGTATCATATGGAGAAAAGGTAATAATATGTCTGAAGAAACATTATCCAGTAAAAACGTTTTTAAAGGCGATTTATTCAGTGTTCGCATAGATGAAATACGGCTGCCGGACGGCAGTACCTCTACACGCGAAATCGTCGAGCACAGCGATGCGGTGGTTGTGGTACCCATCGACAGGTCGGGGAATATTCTTTTGGTCAAACAGTATCGCAGAGCCGCCGGCAAGGCTTTGCTGGAACTACCGGCGGGGGGCATCGAACCGGGAGAAAATCCGCTGGAAACCGTAAAGCGTGAACTTCAGGAAGAAATAAGCTATTTGCCCAATAAAATAATAAGCCTCGGCGGTTTTTATGCCTCGCCGGGCTATAATACCGAATACCTGCACCTGTATCTGGCTAGCGATTTGGTACCGGCTAAATTACATGCCGAGGATACCGACAGCATAGAGGTGGTGCCGGTTCCCATAAAGTCCATCACCGATTATATAAAGTCGGGGAAAATTTGCGATTCCAAGAGCATCGCCGGTATCCTTTACTATATGTTCTTGAAATAGTCCTCGCGGCTTTAGGACTTTTGTTAATTTTGGCTGAATTAACCCTCATCCGTCATCCAGACCAGTCGTGACTTATAGCGACTTCCCTTGAAGAAAGTTCTGATGAGTGATTTCTCGCTACGACCACTGCAAATAAAGGCAAGGAAGAGCACTACGCGATTCTCTCACTTTAGCAAAGGGAGATTAAGAGGGATTTTGGCATGTTACCGGAATCGATGGAGCAATCCGTAGCAAATCTCCCTCAATTCCTCTTTTCCAAAGAGGGCAGGTACAAAAATGTCATCCTGAACGCAGTGAAGGATCCAAGTGCAATTCGATATTCATCGTCATTTCCCCGACTTGTCGTGACTCAGAATGGCAGTGTAGAGTGACTCCCCGCAAAGACAATATTAAAAACCTTAATCAAAATCGCCCGACATCTGCCTGCCGCCGAGAACATGGATATGCAGGTGTGCAACCAGTTGACCGGCATGTTTGCCGCTGTTAACGACCAACCTGTATCCGCTGTCTGCTATTCTTTCGTCCCTTGCTACTTTATTGGCAACCGCAATCATATTACCCATCAGTACGTTATCCGTCGGAGCCAGGTCTGTCAGTGCGGCGATGTGTTTTACCGGTATTACCAGCAGGTGGGTGGGGGTGAGGGGATGAATATCTTTAAAAACGACGATTTCATTGTCGCGGTAGACAATATCACCGGGAATCTTTCCGTCTATTATCTTGCAAAAGATGCAATCTTCCATAACTCTAAACCTCCGTTTTTTGATATGCAGCCCTGCCTGTTTCGTACAAATCATTTCCGTAAATATCGTTGGCAACGATGGCGGGCAAATCCTCTATTTCCAATCGCATCACAGCTTCCGCGGCAAGCTCCGGGTAGGCGATGACTTCCGCTTTTTTGATACACTTGGATATCAGTGCGCCGGCGCCGCCGAAGGTAACGAAATATACAGCGTTGTATTTTTTGAGAGTTTGTATTACCTCTGGTGAACGGTTTCCTTTGCCGATTATGGCTCTCAAGCCCTGTGACAACAGCTTCGGAGTGTATTCGTCCATCCTGCTTGATGTTGTCGGTCCTGCCGAGCCGATAACCTGTCCGGGGCGGGCAGGGGACGGCCCCATGTAGTAGATTGTCTGCCCCTTGATATCGAAAGGCAGTTCTTCATCCTGCTCCAATGTCTGAATCATTTTCAGGTGTGCCGCATCGCGCGCGGTGTAAATAGTCCCCGAAATGAGAACCTTGGTTCCCGTCTTCAGGTCTTTTATCAATTTTTCATCTATCGGTGATGTGATTTTAAGCGTTTCCATTTTTTACCTTATGCCTGCCTTATCTTGACGGTTTTTATTGTAGGTCAAGAGATATAAATATTCAAATGATTTAATATTGTCATTGCGAAATTTCGATTCATTGGAATGAAGCAATCTCTACCGTTATATTAAATTATGCAATCGTAATTATTAATTCGGGGCAGAGAGATTCGTACAGACCGGGTAGCATTGACAGTATGAATGGAGATGAAATCATATCCTGTTCTATTAAATTTGCTGAAAAAATATACGTTAAAGTATTGACTGTGGCACATCGTACTAAGTACTAACTAATATGGTAATAGAGCGTTGTAAAGGAAAAGGGAGTAGAGGAGGAAGATAAAAGATGCGAAAAATATTAACGGCAGTAATTCTGGTAATTTTGATAGTGTTTATTAGCGGATGTGAAGGCACTCCGGCTACGATAACAGTCCCGGTTACAACCACGCAAACCACAATATCCCCTCTGGTGATAACAATTACCACAACGAGTCCGGTAACCGCTACTGTTACACAAACCAGCACGGCAACCACGACCGTACCGACTACGGTAAAGGAAACGGTAATCTCTCCTGTTGTGATTTCAATAACGGTGACAACCCCGGTAACATCGATTTATACAACAACCAGTACCACGACTGCTACCGTGACAACAACAAGTACTCCCACAATCACGATTACAACAACGATGGCGTTTCTGTCGCCGGTGTATACTACGATTACTACAACTAGCACCAGGACGGTTACGACTACTGTAACAACGACGACAACTCCGCCATAAGGTATACGAAATTTTGTAAGAGGATTTAATTTTAGAAAGATTGCCTGCGGGATACTTTGTAATAACAGGGTATCCTGCTTTGTTTTTAAATAAAAGACCGGACGCCATTCTATATCCTTATCACGATATATCTGGATGAAACAATCTCTACCAATATATAATATTATGCTATCGAAATTATTAAATCGGGGCAAAGAGATTGCTTCGCCTTCCCTTCGGGAATGGACTCGCAACGACTGTTGGGGGTCTTGTCATACTGAATTCGTGAGGGACGAATGAAGTATCTGGGTAGGGGATTTATAAAGGTATTCGTTGGTATTATGCGAATACTTTAATACCTTCCTTCTCTAAATATCTCTCAATTTCAGTTCTATTTGGCAAATCATTTGGAATAACTCCGTTACTTACACATAATAATTCTACCCCGACAGGCATTCCATCAGCATCATAGTCAACATATCTAAGTTCATCTATTTGCTTCGTATATTCAACTGGCGCATCTGTAATATATATGTAAATTGCATCTGCTACCTTGTCATGTTCTGCCTTCTTGATCATAATTAATCTCCTAAAAATAACACCGTAACTATTTGTTTATTCTGCGGGTTTAATACAACATGTAAAGTCCTTCCACTAATATGGTCAGATTGGAAAATAGAATAACCGCAATTATCTGAAAATTGTACTGAAGGGCAGTCTAAACAGCTTTGTATATCATCTTTCTTTATCCCCCTTTGAGCCATACGTTTCAAAGCATGAGGACATATCGTATAAGTCTCATTGTTAAAGTAAACAAAGACCACTAATCGTTTCCAATTAACAATATTAGCAATATATAGTTTATAGTTGCTTCACTATATTACTTGTAGCACTTGACATTTGTCAATATGCCGAAACAATTTCTTTTTTAAATCTCTTTTAGGGTTTATCTTACCTAGCTTAATTCTCTGGCCGTAATGTCTTAGGAGGTTTATTTAATACCTTAGGATATTGTACCTAATGATACTAGAGAACCATCGCTATCTATCCAATATAATGTGTTACCGGCAATAGCTTCCTCTCCCCAATAATCACCGCTTACATAAACGGAGTATATATATCCATCTTGTGCCGCTTTATTCTGTCTAGCTAGCGCATTAGAAAAACTGTTCCAATTTTTCAAAGAAGAAGGCAAAGAATTCAACCATGATGTTAATTCGGATCTAGTGTTGAAGTGCCTGGCAGGTTGTACAGAATCTAATTGGGCTTGTAACGATGCAATCTGAGCGTTAGCTGTTGTTAATTGAGCTTGTAATGAAGCGACCTGAGCATTGGTAGTGGTTAATTGAGATTGTAGTGAAGTAACCTGAGCATTGGCAGCGGTTAATTGAGATTGCAGTGAAGTGACCTGAGAACTAGCAGTTGATAATTGATTTTCAAGTGAAGTAACCTGAGCATTGGCAGTTGTTAATTGAGATTGTAGTGAAGTGACCTGAGAATTAGCAGTTGATAATTGAGTTTGTAACGATATAATCTGAGCACTGGCGGTATCTAATTGGGTTTGCAACGATGTAACCTGGGCATTAGTAGTGGCTAATTGAGATTGCAATGATGTAATCTGTGAATTGGCAGCGTTTAGTTGAAGCTTTGTTGTTGATAATTCATTTGAGGTATCGGCATAAAAGTAACCTAATATAGAAGATGTAGCGACAAGAACGACAATAACAGCTGTTAATATGATATTTTTCATTACTTGCAATTTCTCCTCTTGGCACTATATTTGCCAGCATATACGATATTTACTTAATTATACACCATCATGTCAATAATTATGGCTATTATCTATGCATTTTTAAGTAAAAATAGATTGAGGAATTTTTTGAATAAGTAATGGTATGCCTAAACCACCGTCTCTCTATGCCTGATGCTGTGGCACTGGATATTGACGGCGACGGGGAGGCTGGCGATGTGGGTGGGCATGGTTTCGGTATGGACTGCAAGGGCGGTGGTGTTGCCGCCGAATCCCAGGGGGCCGATGCCGAGTGCGTTAACTCTTTTCAGAATATCTCTTTCCAGTTGGGCGATGTCGGGGTCGGGGTTTGGTTTGCCGGTTTCACGCAGCAGGGCTTCCTTAGCCATTACTGCTGCTTTTTCAAGCGTACCGCCGATGCCGAGTCCGATTATAATAGGAGGGCAGGGGCTGCCGCCGGCTTCTTCGACAGTCTTCAGCACCGTTTTGATAATGCCTTCTGTGCCTTCACCGGGTTTCAGCATGGCAACCTTGCTCTTGTTCTCGGCTCCGCTTCCTTTTGACATAACGCTGATTTTAATCCTGTCTCCGGGGACAATTTTCGTGTGGATTATGGCAGGGGTGTTGTCGCCGGTGTTTTTCCTGTCGGAGAAGGGGTGAGCCACGATGGATTTACGCAGATAGCCTTCTTTGTAGCCCTGCCGGACGCCCTCGTTTATGGCATCATTCAGGTCTCCGTCCGCGATATGAACATCCTGCCCGATTTCAAGGAATACGATGGCGGTGCCGCAATCTTGGCAGAGGGGAATGTTTTCTTTCTCGGCAATCAAGGCGTTTTCGATGATTATATCCAGCGCTTCCTTGCCGAGAGGGGATTCTTCTCTGGTGCGGGCATCTTTTAAAGCTGCGAGAGTATCATCTCCCAGCTTATAATTCGCGTCGCAAATCATGCGGGAGACGGCTTTGGTGATTTCTGCGCTCTTTATTTCTCGCATTATATTTATTTCCTTGAAATCCGCTATTTAATACTGTCTTTGCGAGGAGTCCCGATTTATTCGGGACGACGCGGCAATCTCTACCGCTGGACTATTTTAACCTTTGCATATATCAAATACAATCAAAGAGATTGCTTCGCCTTCCCTTCGGGAATGGACTCGCAATGACAGTTATTTATAAACCCAGCGTATTAATCAATGCCCTAACGGCCTCGGACGATTTTTTCAGGGCGGCCAGTTCATCTCCCGTTAATTTAAAATCGACGATTTCCTCGATGCCGTTTTTACCCAGCTTGACGGGAACGCCAATTACTACATCATTTAAATTATACTCCCCCTGTAAATAGGCAGCGCAGGGGAGGATTTCTTTTTTATCTTTAATTACGGCTTCCGCCATGTGAGCGGCGGCGGCGGCGGGGGCATAGAAGGCACTGCCGGTTTTCAACAGGCCGACGATTTCGGCTCCGCCGTTAACGGCTCTCTCAATCAACTTATCGATGGTCTCTTTCGGCAATAATTGGGTGATGGGTTGCCCTTTGACTGTGGCAAAACGTGGAAAAACCACCATGTTCTGTCCGTGTTCACCGAGAGCATACGAAGTTACCGAAGTCATTGGCACGTTTAGTTCCAAGGCAATAAAGCTGGAAAGCCGGGAGCTGTCCAGGACCCCGGAAAGACCGACCACACGATTCCTGGGGAATCCGCTGACTTTTACAGTGAGGTATGTCATGGTATCCACCGGGTTGGCAACGACGATGATGATGCAATCAGGTGAGAACTTGACGATATTTCTGGTTACTTCGGAAACAATCCCGGAATTGATTTTTATCAGGTCGTCGCGGCTCATACCGGGTTTGCGGGCAACGCCGGAGGTGACGATTACAACGTCGGAACCGGCAGTATCTTCGTAGTTGTTGGTGCCCTTGATGATAGTATCGATGCCCAGAATAGGCGCCGATTCCTGCAAATCGAGGGCTTTCCCCTGGGGCAGTCCCTCTATTATATCCAAAAGTACGATGTCGGCAATATTTTTTACCGCTAAACACTGTGCGAGGCTGGCGCCGACATTTCCGGCGCCGATAACACTGATTTTAGGTCTCATTATTTGATACTCTCCAGTTTCTCGATTACGGCATCGGCAACCTGCGAGGTGCCGACTGCCGTTGCCCTTTCCGAATCAGGCTTCAGGTCATAAGTAATACTTTTACCTTCGGCGATTACTTCAGCGATTGCTGTCTCCAATCTGACAGCGGCTTCCGTCTCGCCGATGTGTTTCAGCATCATCACTCCCGAGAGCATCATTGCCATCGGATTGACCTTGTTTAAACCCTTGTATTTGGGTGCGCTGCCGTGAGTCGGTTCAAAAAGTGCTGCCTCTTCGCCGATATTGGCGCCGGGGGCAACCCCCAGCCCGCCCACCAATCCGGCGCACAGGTCGGAAAGGATATCTCCGTAGAGGTTGGGGCAGACGATAACATCGAACTGCTGCGGACTTTTCACCAACTGCATGGTCATGTTATCGACAATCCTGTCCTCGAACTCAATATCGGGGTACTCGTTGGCCAATTCGCGGGCAACGGCTAAAAAGAGACCGTCCGAGAATTTCATGATATTAGCCTTGTGGATGGCGGTTACTTTCTTCCGCCCGTCTTTTTTGGCAAATTCGAACGCGTATTTAATAATACGCCTGCTGCCGGTTTCGGATATCGGCTTAATGCTGACACCCGAATCCTCCCTGATTTTACTCCCGCTCTTCTCGGAAAGGAATTTTATTATTTCTTCCGTCTGCGGCTTGCCTTTTTCGAACTCGATGCCGGCATAGAGGTCTTCCGTATTCTCCCTGACAATCACGATATCGATATCCTGATAGGGGGAGATGATGCCTTTATAGCTCTTGCAAGGCCTGACGCAGGCATAAAGCTCGAGCTGCTTGCGCAGGGCGACGTTGAC
>CAYNQR010000037.1:0-10558 GCA_964399425.1 uncultured Dehalococcoidales bacterium
GTTTTATCGGATACGCTGACAATGGCTCTCATGCAAGTATTACCTCCTGATTTCGATTTATTCTATGATAACGCGGCCGTTTCCCGCCTGCTTGATGATGTCTCCGATAATTTTGGCACCGGGAACCTGCTCCGTTATTTTTGAAACGTTCTCCGGTGAACAGAAAACAACCATTCCGATACCCATATTAAAAACGTGGTACATCTCCTTGGTATCGATTTCTCCCTTTTCCCGGATAAGACGGAAAATATAGGGAACATCCCATTTGCTGCTGTCGAACCGGGCGGTGACGCCGTCGGGCAGGATCCTGGGAACATTGCCGGGCAGTCCGCCTCCGGTAATATGCGCCATCCCCTTGATCAAGGGCAGCGAAGATTTCAGCTGCTTGAGGTAGCAGATATGCGTTTCCAGAAGCGCTTCTCCGACGGTCTTTCCCAGTTCCGGATAAAATTTCCTGACCGCTTCGGGAGTATCTCCCAAAACCTTTCTTGCCAGTGAATAGCCGTTGGTATGCAGTCCGTTGGAGGCCAAACCGATGGCGATATCTCCTTCGGTAATCGAGGTCCCGTCGATAATATTGTCCTTTTCGACAACGCCGATAATACAGGCTGCCAGGTCGTAATCTCCGATGGCATACAAGCCGGGCATTTCGGCGGTCTCTCCGCCGATGAGAGCGCAATTGTTTTCCTTGCAGGCACTTGACAGACCCTTGACAATGGCATCGACCCTGTCAGGGGATAGTTTACCCATAGCGACGTAATCCAGCAGGAATAAAGGCTCGGCCCCGCAGGTAAGAATGTCATTGACACAGTGGTTGACAAGGTCTTGACCGACGGTGTCATGCCTGTCCATGGCTTCCGCTATCTTAAGCTTGGTGCCGACCCCGTCGATACTGGAAACCAGTACCGGCTGTTGATAACCTTTTAATTCGAACATGCCGCCGAAAAGACCGGGACCTGCCAGTACTTCAGGTCTTGCCGTCTTTTTAGCATGCTGTTTTATTACTGATTTGATACTGTCAGCGGTATTGATGCTGACACCTGCGGCATCGTAAGTGTACTTTATTTGATTTGCCTCCTGACGTGATTTTTATACAGTGAGTATATTCAACTCTAATTGCTCCTTATCAGGGAAACCTTCGGGAAAAGAGCATCGATTAAGGTTAAAATATTACCTGACTCAGCAGGACTTTATCATATCATTAGAAAGCAGTTGTTGCAATCGATTGAGGATACCGAGAGGATGATTAAAGCGGTGCATTCCGATTGCTATTTCTTTAACAGCACGCGTTTCCTGGGGCAGGCTGTTTCCAGCGCCAGTTTATCCATTGTAAGCTGTACCGGCATCGGATAATCCCCTGTAAAACAGGCAAGGCAGAAATCTTCTTTCGGCAAATCCACCGCTTTTATAAGTCCTTCGAGACTTAAATAACCCAGCGAATCGGCGCCGATGTAATCCCGGATTTCGGGGATAGTCTTTTGCGCTGCTATCAGCTCCCAGCGGTTGGCCATATCCACACCCAGATAACACGGGTAGCAAATCGGGGGAGCGCAGATGCGCATATGCACTTCTTTGGCTCCGCTTTTGCGTAAAAGCTTGATAACCTGAGGGGTGGTCGTGCCCCTGACAATGCTGTCGTCTACCAGCACGACGCGCTTCCCTTCGAGAATCTCCTGGAGCGGATTGAACTTTACCTTCACTCCCAGCTCTCTGATTCTCTGGTCGGGCGCAATGAAAGTGCGTCCCATATAACGGTTTTTAATCAGCCCTTCGGTTACAGGTATCCCTGATTTGGCGGCATATCCGAAACCGGCTGCCGTAGCCGAATCGGGCACCCCGATAACCATATCGGCATCGACCGGGTGTTCTTCGGCAAGTCCGGCGCCCATAGCCTGGCGTGTTTTATAGAGCAGGCGGTCTTTGATGACGCTGTCGGGACGCGAAAAATAGATATATTCGAAGATACAGAGGGCTTTTTTCTCGGATTCTTCGTGATAACTCCTGATTCCGCTTTCGTCGATGGCGACTATTTCCCCGGGTTCTATTTCACGGATTACCTTCGCTCCGATATGGTTCAGAGCGCAGGTCTCGGAGGCGATAACATATTTATTGCCGTCTCCGTTTCCGATGGTACCGAGGCATAAAGGGCGTACGCCGAGAGAGTCGCGCACCCCGTAGAGCGTATCTTTGGTCATAATCACCATAGAATAAGCTCCCTGGAGTCTCCTTACGGCATATCTTATCTTGTCGACCATGTCTTTTTCGGGGGAGGAGAGAATCAGGTTGGCGGCTACTTCGGTGTCGGTGGCGGTTTTGAAGGTATATCCCTTATCTGTTAATTCGCGGTAGAGAGGTTCGGCGTTGGTGATGTTTCCGTTGTGGGCGATTGCCATGATGTCCGGTTCCTTGCCTGCGATAATGGGTTGTACGTTGTTGATATTGCTGGAACCGCGCGTGGAGTAACGGTTATGGCCGATGGCGATTTTACCGCCGAGCTTGCCGAGGGCTTCTTCGTCGAAAACCTGTGAAACCAGACCCATCCTGGCGAAAACATCGATGCGCCTGCCGTCGGTTGTGGCAATGCCGGAGCTTTCCTGTCCTCTATGCTGAAGGGCAAACAAAGCGAAATATGTAAGCCTGGCTATATCCTCTCCCGGGGCAAAAACTCCAAAGACGCCGCAAGCTTCGTGCAAAATGCAAACCTCTTCCGAAAAAAATGGGTGGGATGATTAAGACACAACAAAATATATTATAACCCATGCAACCAAAGCGGTCAATTTAAAGAGTAAATCAGGGCAGTTTATCAATTATGTCCGTGATTATCGTGATAGAAAATAAACATGGCATTATGAAAAGTAAAAACCTGTGAACCGGGTAATGTTTCGGCAACCAGCCGCTTTAATTCGTCTTCATACATCGGATGTCCCAGTTCGAGCAGGTCTTTATGTTTTTTTCGTAACGGTTCTCGAATGAAAATATATTCGTAATGCTTGCTGGTATTTCGCAGGCAGGCAGCCATGTCGTCGATGTGATGCAATACACCCCACATGATGGCCATTTCTCCTCCGGGAAGGCTTTTACCGAGGTCTCTCGCCTCGGCTTCGATACCTCTATTGTTCGTGCGCTTTACCAGTTCCGGGCAGATATCATAACCTTTGAACGTCGAGGGTTGAAAGATGTCTTTCAGGATGACCGTTATTTTGCCGTCGCCGCACCCCAGGTCATGGGTGTTTCTGTGCTTGAAATCACCGGGAGCAATCCGTCGCAGGTAATCCAGTTGCAGCTTTATGTGATGTCCGACAACTACGTTATTGCCGAAAAAATAATACATCAGTCTTTGTAATGTCATATGTCGTCAATCAGGTATTCTATCCCTATTTCATGCGGTTAGCAAGTCTTCGAATAAAGATACTTAATCGACCTGATTATATATCGATTCCTATGGCTCTCAATATCGAGCCGAGTCCGTAGTATCCCATATAGGCGACGAAAAGGCTTTTTACGATATTGCCGGCAGAACACATTACATAAAATTTCCATAATTTATATTTACTGGTTCCGATGGCCATAGCCATGGGGAAAAACACCGGATTGAATATGGCCGACATTAAAAAAACAGCCATAGAGCCGCGGTTGCGCGCCCAGTGCATGATGCGACCGGTCCACCTGACGACGGCTTTATCGGAATCCAGATACGAGAAATCCACATTCGAGAAAAGTTTGCGCCCGCCACGCCCGAAAAGGAAGATCAGGGTTCCGCCGACACCCGAGCCGATACCAGAAACAATACCGACGACAAGAGGGTTCAATACGGCTCCCATAGCGAATTGCACCGCTATCGAGGGCACCGGAATAATAACGGTAGCCCCTCCCATAACGCAGACAAAGAACAATCCGGTATAACCGAGATTCGGTCTGGACTGGAACTGTTCCCAGTAGGCGATAACTGAGAAAGCAAGGAACAGCGTCAGGATTATAGAAGCCAAACCTACCCAGAATTCCCATCTTCTCAAGGTGCGTTTTAGCCTGGCAGACCTGGAATTGCAGGGCTTTGGTTCGACGGTTGAATTATCATCCGCCGGGGTATCTTTTATATTGTTATCCAATAATTTCCTTCTTTTCCCTGGCGGCGCGTTTTTTACCGCCTATCGCAGCGGGTTTCCCTGTGCCGAAGGTCAATCCGTCGGCAGCTCGGTCTACAATAATCGTATCACCGGCTTTGAATTCGCCGCGCAGCATTTTACCGGCCAGCCTGTTTTCCAGGTGCTGCTCGATGGCTCTCCTTAATGGCCTTGCCCCGTAAACCGGGTTATAGCCGGCTTCAGCCAGCCACGACTTGGCCTCTTCGGTAATCTCTAGCTTCAGTTCGTGCTCGGCCAACCGCTTTTGCAGGTCTTTTAGCATCAGGTCGACTACCTTATTGAGGTTCTCCTTGCTCAGTTCATGGAAGACGATAATCTCATCTATACGGTTGAGAAACTCCGGGCGGAAGGTCTTTTTGACCTCGTTCATGACCTTGTCTTTCATCAACTGGTAGCTGTTTTCGCTGCTGTCTTTATTTTTTTGTACGGCAAATCCGATAACGGATTCGCGCTTTATCAATTCTACCCCCGCATTGGAGGTCATGATAATCACCGTATTCTTGAAATCGACGGTTCTGCCGTGCCCGTCCGTCAGCCTTCCGTCATCGAGCACCTGCAACAGGCTGTTGAAAACCTCCGGATGCGCCTTTTCGATTTCATCCAGCAATATTACACGATACGGGCGTCTCCTGACAAGTTCGGTAAGCTGTCCTCCCTCATCGAAGCCGATATAGCCGGGGGGCGCTCCGATTAATCGCGAAACGGTATGCTTTTCCTGGTACTCGGACATATCCAGCCGCACCATGGCATTTTCGTCCCCGAATAAAAACCATGCCAGCGATTTAGCCAGTTCTGTTTTACCTACGCCTGTCGGCCCTAAAAACATAAAACTGCCGATCGGGCGGCGCGGGTCTTTCAGTCCGGCGCGGCTGCGGCGCACCGCTTCCGAAATAGCCTTTACAGCTTCCTCCTGGTCTACCAACCGTTCGTGCAGCCGTTCCTCCATGTGCACCAGCTTTTCGGCTTCGCCTTCGAGCATATGCGATACCGGAATCCCCGTCCAGCCGGCAACCAGTTTTGCGATATCCTCTTCCCCGACGACCTCTCCGATATTGTGTTTTTTCAACCATTCACTCTTGGCGGCATTATATTCTTCGTCCAGGCGCAGTCTTTCCGCTTTCAGCTCGGCGGTGCGCTCGTAATCCTGCCTTTGCGAAGCTGCTTCCTCTTCGTTGGTAATTTCATTCAGTCTTTTTTCCAGCGATTTAACCCCGGGAGGCGCGCTTTCTGTCTCCAGTTTCAGCTTGGCGGCCGCCTCATCTATCAGGTCTATAGCCTTATCCGGCATATGCCTGTCCGAGATATAACGCTGGCTGAGGCGCACCGATGCTTCCAGAGCCTCGTCGCTGATTTTTATTTTGTGATGGGCTTCATACCTCGGGCGCAATCCGCGCAGAATTTCCATCGTGGCTTCGGCATCGGGTTCTTCCACGAAAACCGGCTGCAACCTGCGCTCCAGCGCCTTGTCCTTCTCGATAAATTTGCGATATTCGTCCATGGTAGTGGCGCCGATGCACTGCAATTCCCCGTGCGCCAGCGCCGGCTTCAGCATGTTGCTGGCATCCAGCGAGCCTTCGGTAGCTCCGGCTCCCACTACGGTATGTATTTCATCTATAAAAAGGATGATTTCCCCCTGAGCTTCGCGCACTTCGTCCATAACCGCCTTTAATCTCTCCTCGAACTCGCCGCGGAATTTGCTTCCGGCAACCAGCGAGCCCATATCCAGCGAAATCACCTTGCGGTTTCTGAGCGAGGTGGGAACATCGTCGGCGGCAATTTTCAAAGCCACGCCTTCGGCGATAGCCGTCTTGCCGACGCCGGCTTCTCCTACGATTACCGGGTTGTTCTTGGTGCGGCGCGTCAGGATTTGCATAACGCGCTTGATTTCCGCCTCCCGCCCGATTACCGGGTCGAGTTTGCCGCGTTTCGCCATCTCCGTCAAATCGCGGCCGTATTTAGCCAGCGAGCGGTACTTGCTCTCGGCACGGGCGTCGGTGACGCGGTGCCCGCCTCTAATCTTTTGCAACGCTCCGTATATCTTCTCCTGGTCCAATCCCATGCTTTCGAAGACTTTGGCTGAAGGTCCCTTCTGTTCGCCGCTAATCGCAATCAGCAGGTGTTCCGTGCCGACGAATTCGTCTTTCAGCCTGTTGGCTTCTTCCTCCGCCGTCTCGATAAGTTTGGCGACTCTGGGAGTGGCGTAGATTTGCTGCGTTTCGTAAGCTATCTGCGGAGTTTTCTTTAACGCAGCGGAAACCTTTTCCCTCAGGTCTTCCGTATTTATTTTCAGCTCCTTGAGGATTTCGCCCACCAGCCCCTTTTCCTGCTGCAAAAGGGCAAGCAATATATGTTCCACATCCCACTGGCTGTGTTTAAATTGACGGACAAGCTGCTGCGAAGCATTTAAAGCTTCCTGAGCCTGTTCGGTAAATTTATCCTGTCTCATTTCTTTCCTTCCTTAATCTCTCGATTTCCATTTCGAGTTCTTCGGTGTTTTTTTGCAGTTGCGCGATTTGCTGCGACATCCTGAGGATTACCTCCACACCGGCTAAATTGACGCCCAGTTCATCCATCAGCGTCATCACCCGTTTAACAACCTCCAAATCCATATCCGAATACAGGCGGATATTGCCCTTGGAGCGCGCCGGGTTTACGACGCCGATTTTTTCATAGTAGCGCAGGGTATAGGTCTGGGTGCCGAGCATTTCGGCCGCTATGCTGATTACATAGCGCGGTTGAGTGTCTCTTTCCATAATCTCCTCCTTTCCGAACCTCCTATGCGCCTCGCGAACTGTCAAGTTTACGGAATAGCTCTTTTTCCTGCTCGCTCAGATTGGTTGGAATCAGCACGTTTACCTTAGCCTTGATATCGCCGCGCGCATCCTTGCCAAGTAGCGGCATGCCCTGTCCGGCCAGGCGGAAAACGCGCCCGTTCTGGGTTTCCGCCGGAATTTTTAATGCCAGGTTCCCCTTGAGCGTGGGCACTTTTACCTCCCCGCCCAGCACCGCCGTCGTCAGCGGAACGTCGATATTTACCAGCAGGTCGTTTTCCTGCCGTTCGAATACCGGGTGCGCCTTGACGTTTACCATAAGGTATAAATCTCCGGTGGCGCCATAGCCGTCGTGCCCCTGTCCGGCAATGCGGATGCGCGAGCCGGTTTTGACACCGGCAGGTATCTTTACCTCGATGCGTTTTTCGCGTGAATAGGTTCCCGTACCTCCGCATGTGGAGCAGGGAACTTTATGCACGCGCCCCATTCCGTGACAGGTCTGGCAGGGGATGCTGTCCTGAATGGTAATCAGGCGATTGGCGCCGCTGAAAGCCTCTTCCAGGGTTACCTCAATCGACGATTCGATATCCTTAACGCGCTTTGCCTTTTTTTGCTGTCCGCTGCGTCCCATACCGAAGAGGTCGCCGAAAATGCTGCCCAGGTCGTCGCCGCCGCCGTAGCTGTAGCTCCGGGATTGCCCGCCGCCACTGAATATATCGCCGAAATCGTATGACTGGTAGCCGGCGCCCGGTCCGCCGCCTCCTGAGAAGCGGTCGGCGTACTGCCACTGCTCGCCGAACCGGTCGTATTTCTTGCGCTTTTCCGCATCCGAAAGCACTTCGTAAGCCTCGCTTACCTGCTTGAATTTTTCTTCCGCGCCTTTATCCCCCGGATTGACGTCCGGATGGTACTTGCGCGCCAGCTTGCGGAAAGCCGCCTTGATTTCCTTGTCGGTGGCGTTCTTTGCGACTCCGAGTAAATTGTAGTAATCTTTTCCGGCCATATCTTTTCCTGATGTAGTTTATTCGAGTATCAATATTATAATGCAATTTTATGTAAATTGTCAACAAAATGGCAACAAAGTTAATAAACAAATATTAACTAATTGTTCCCCTGCCATCGCTTTTTATATCTATTCGCAATCATCGAGCCGTATTCAACTAAAAAATAATGCCCGAAATGTTGACATTCACCCTTGCGGATTCATATAATAAAAGAAACCCATTCTTTCAAAGCCCCTGTGTTTAAGATTATTACCTTAGATTGTTCGATGTTTTGTTGTGATTATATTCCGAAATCCATATAAAAGTATGAAAATGCAAAATATTTTAAAATTCGGGGAAAAGTTCTTTTTATGTCTAAATTCATCTTTGTAACCGGCGGCGTGGTCAGTTCCGTCGGGAAGGGCATCACGGTCGCCTCTATCGGTAACATCCTCAAAAGCCGCGGTATCGGCGTCTCGGTACTTAAAATGGACCCTTACTTGAATGTCGACCCGGGAACCATGTCTCCCTATCAGCACGGCGAGGTCTTCGTCACCAAAGACGGAGCCGAAACCGACCTCGACCTCGGCAATTACGAGCGTTTCATCGATGTCGAGCTTACATCCGATTCCAATATCACCTCCGGGCAAATCTACAGCGCGGTTATCGCCAAGGAACGCCGCGGCGATTTCCTGGGAGGCACCATCCAGGTGGTTCCCCACCTTACGGGGGAAATCAAGCAGCGCTTCAAACGGCTCTCGGAGCAATCGCAGGCGGATGTCATCATCGTGGAAGTCGGCGGCACCGTGGGCGATATCGAAGGGCAGCCCTTTCTGGAAGCCATCAGGCAGATGCGCAAGGATGTCGGGCGTGACAACGTGCTCTATATCCACGTAACGCTTTTACCGCATATAAATTCCACAAAGGAATTGAAAACCAAGCCTACGCAGCACAGCGTCAACGAACTGCGGCGCATCGGTATCCAGCCGGATGTGATTATCTGCCGCAGCGATTACCCCATCTCCGACGGCATCCGCGATAAAATCTCGCTTTTCTGCGACGTGGAACTGGACGCCGTGATTCCGCTGCCGACGGTTTCCACAATCTATGAAGTGCCCATCATCCTCGAAGAGTTCGGGATGGGGGAACTGGTAATAAAGCGCCTCGGGTTGAAAGCCGGCGGCCCCGACCTGTCGCTCTGGAAGGATATAGTCGGCTGTATCAAGGAGCCGTGCGAAGAAGTCAATATCGCGCTGGTGGGCAAATACGTCGAACTGGAAGACGCCTACTATTCCGTGCGCGAATCGCTGTGCCACGCCGGACTGTATCATAAAAAGAAAATCAAGCTGGACTGGGTTCATTCCGAAGAGCTGGAAAAAGCCGGCGGCGAAGCGCTCTTGCGCCATGCGCAGGGAATCATCGTTCCCGGCGGTTTCGGCATCCGCGGCATCGAGGGTATGTTAAAGGCTGCCGCATATGCCAGGCAGAACGATATCCCCTATTTCGGCATCTGCCTCGGCATGCAGATAATGGTAATCGAATTCGCCCGTTTCGTTCTCAAGACGGATACGCCCAATTCCAGCGAGTTCAACGAGTGCACGCCGCATCCGGTCATCGCCTATCTCCCCGAGCAACTGTCTATCAGGGATAAGGGCGGCACCATGCGGCTGGGCGAATACCCCTGCAAGCTGATGCCCGGAACGATTGCCGCATCGCTCTACGGGAAAAATGAAATCAGCGAGCGTCATCGCCACCGCTACGAATTCAACAACGATTACCGCCAGCAGCTTGCCGCTGCCGGTATGGTATACAGCGGCATCTCGCCGGACGGCAACCTGGTTGAAATATGCGAAATGAAGAACCGCCTGTGGATGCTGGGCTGCCAGTTCCACCCCGAGTTCCTTTCGCGCCCCGGGCGTCCGCATCCGCTCTTCCGCGGCTTTATCGGCGCCGCCAAAGATGTTTTGCGCGAGGGTGCGCAGCCGTCGCTGCCTTTGAATTCCTGATATGGAGAAGGATATGAAAATATTTTTAGATACCGCCAATATAGAACAGATACAGCAGGGAGTGAAGCTGGGAGTCGTCTCAGGCGTTACCACCAACCCCACCCTTGTCGCTAAAGAAGGGCATTCCGATTACAAATCGGTCGTCAAGCAGATATGCGCCGTCGTTCCCGGCCCCGTTTCGGCGGAAGTGGTGGTGGAGGGTGCGCACGCCATGCTGGAGCAGGCGCGCGAAATCGCCTCGTGGGCGGAGAACGTGGTAATCAAGATACCGGCAACCGCCGAGGGGCTGGAAGTAACCTCGGCTCTGGCTAAAGAGCAAATCAAGGTCAATATGACGCTGGTCTTCTCCGCCAACCAGGCTATGCTGGCATCCCTTGCCGGCGCGGCGTACGTCAGCCCGTTCGTCGGCAGGCTGGATGATGTCGGCAGCGACGGCATGCTTCTGGTAAAGGATATCGTAGATATATTTAAGGGCTATAACTTGACAACGAAGGTAATTGCTGCTAGTATTCGACATCCACAGCATTGTCTGGCGGCTGCCAAGTCAGGAGCTCACATCGCCACCGTTCCGTATAACGTCCTGCTGCAAATGATGAAACACCCGCTCACCGATATCGGTATCGAGCGTTTCTTTGCCGACTGGCGCAAGGTATCCG
>CAYNQR010000038.1:0-9644 GCA_964399425.1 uncultured Dehalococcoidales bacterium
CCTGAAAACCAGCCTGCTTCCCCCGGATAACCTGGCGGCTACCGCACCGGGTTGGGCAGGAGTTTCCGAACCGCCGGGCGGATTGGGGGCATTGGAGGGGTCTTCGGTATCGTCGCTGAATTCTTCCGCCGTTTCAAGGAAAGCCTGTTCCGCCATATTTTGCGGCAGGAAATCGTTGCCGTGGGCGAAATTAACTACGATGTAAGCATCTCTATCGGTATACATCCGTTCCAGGTTGGTGCCGTTCAGCTTGAGGTGATAAAAATCGAATCTTAATATCAACATATCCTGCTTGCGTAAAACGGATGCGCTGAAACTGGGGCTCGCCGTTGTCGTAGTATCTTCTTTCCCTGTACAGGACTCCAGCGGATTTTTGCAGGTAGTAATGGCTGTTTCGGGAACAACGCTGTTTATTAACAATACCGAACCGCCGAGAGCAGCCAGCTTCAGAAGAGTTCTGCGCGTAATCGGATTGTCGCCGAGTGCATCCGACATTTCCAGAATCTGTTGCATCGCTGTTGTATCTTCCAAAGGCGATGAGGAAATAAAACTGTTCTCAGCATAACGGTTCTTTTCCGGTTTTTCATTATCGGGGGGTTCATAATTCGATGAGGATTTATCGCTTTGAGAGCCTGAATTATTTCTTTTCATTGGCATACCTCCCGGAAGTACAAATGGGACTTATTACCTGATTAATATACGCGCCAAGCCATAGGAGCAGGGGCTTTTTCAAATAGAAAGCGGAAAGAACTGCGGGATTGAAAAAATAACTGCAAGGTAAAAAGAGGCAGCCGCGCAAACGGATTATGCATAACCAATCCGCCATACTCCCTCCTCCAAACCGGATAGTACAACTGTATCGGCTCCGACCTGAAGACCCGGTTATAACCGCAAAGAAAGGGTAAAATACAATTATCTATCATATTAGTTTACCTTTATGGCTATGTCAATAGGTATTTGGGTAACGGTAGTATTGGAATTTTTACAATATTTTTAGATGCTATTACAAATAATAATACTCCGGAGGATTAAATGATGCGGTTTTTTGCCGCTTTTTATTTCTAAAATACATGCGGATTAAAAAATAGTGGCAATTTTCTATAAAAAACTATTGACACCCGTACTTCAATCTACTAGAATTTCGATTGATTTACTTTTGTTTTACTTCCGGTATGCTCCGGTCTGGCAATCGGGTATATAAAGGCGAAAAAACTTTATTATAAAATCCAGAATAAAGGAGGTACAAGTAACAGTCATTTTTTATCTTGGTTTCAAAAAATTTTTCAAAGGAAGGTAGAAAAGGATTAAAGAATGGAAGTAAAAAGAGAAAGATGGGGCAGTAGACCGCTGTTTATTTTTGCAGCGATCGGCTCGGCCATAGGGCTGGGCAACGTTTGGCGCTTTCCCTACATGTCATATGAATACGGCGGAGGCGCCTTTTTATTTGCCTGGATTATCGGACTCATAATACTGGGTATCCCCTGGTTAATGATGGAATTCGGAATGGGGAAGTACTTCCAGAAGGGGGCACCCGGAGTATTTGCAGGCATCGGCAAGAAGTGGGAATGGGTAGGCTGGTGGCCTGTTTTCGTCGCCTTTTTAATTGTCTCCTATTATACGGTGGTAATGGCCTGGGCTTTAAGATACGCCATCGATTCAATCACTATGGCATGGGGCACAGGGCAGGCAGCAGCCGAAAGCACGGGCGGTTATTTCTTTAATAACATTTTACAGATTTCTTCAGGGCCTACCGATTTTGGAGCGCAGGTATGGCTCACTCTGGCTTTGTTAGCTGTTATATGGGTAATAATGTTCTTTATAATGTTTAAGGGAGCCAGAGTTATCGGTAAAGTGGTGGTATGGACAGTGACCATCCCCTGGGCTTTACTGGTAATTCTTTTCATCCGCGGCATTACCCTTCCCGGAGCAGTAGATGGTCTTAATTACTATTTATCCACAGATTTCAGTGTATTAGCCGATGGAGGCGTATGGTTTGCGGCTTTCAGTCAGGTTGCCTTCTCATTGTCAGTAGGTATGGCCGGTATGTACGCCTACGGTAGCTTCATGGCTAAGAAATCAGATGTAAACAACAATTCCGCTATTACCACTTTCGCCGATAGCGCTACAGCGTTCTTCGCCGGTTTTGCCGTGTTCAGTGTGGTCGGATTCTTGATGCACGCATTATCGGTTTCCGCCACGGATGTCGCCGCTTCGGGGCTGGGACTGGCATTTATAACCTTCCCGGCAGCTATTTCAATGATGCCGGCGCTGAATGGCTTAATCGGTCTTGTTTTCTTCTTCTGCCTGTTCTTCCTGGGATTGGATTCGGCTTTCTTCCTGGCGCATGGCGGTGTCGCCGCCCCGCTCAGGGACAAACTGGGTTGGAGCCTGAAAAAATCCACCTTGATTGTGTGTATTGCCGGTTTTCTGCTGGGGCTTCTATTCACCACCCAAGCCGGTTTATACTGGCTGGATATGGTTGACAGAGCCGTATCCTTCTACGGACTGCTGATTACCGGTATCATTTCCTGTATTCTGGTAGGCTGGGTTTTCGGAGCCAAAAAACTCAGGGAATATCTCAATGCCACTTCGGACTTCAAGTTCGGCGCCTGGTGGGATTGGGTAATCAAGCTGGTAATTCCCATTGCGATGACATTCGTTGTTGTCTACGGCGGTTTTATGACTGATATACCAAACGCCTACGAAGGATATCAGGTCGGGCCGTTTAACGGGTCACACATTTTATGGCTCATACTCGGTATAACTCTCATTTTGAGTTTTGTACTCGGCCGTATGAAAACCAAGGGACCCAAGGAGGGAGAATAATGGAAGCTGGTGCGATAATAACAGCAGTGATTGTATGGTTACTTATCATCGGCGGCCTCGTTTTTTGTTTTACGAGAATGGGTAGAGGCGGCGGTTGGGAAGACTGATTTAGCAATTTCAAACTGGTAATTCGAAACCGTCCTGCTAAAAAAGCAGGACGGTTCGTTTTCGGCGGAATTAACCCCGTTTGTTGACAAAGCAAGGGAATATAGTATAATTAATACTGACCGAACGGTCAGTCAGGAGATTATTCAATGGAGAATACGGAAAACATCGAAGCTAAAGATAGAATCATCAATGCCTCGATAGAGCTGTTTTCGCAAAAGGGCTTCGATGCCGCCAGCGTCAACGAAATAGCGGAACAGGCGAATGTAACCAAAGCTTTAATTTATTATTACTTCAAAAGCAAGGAAGAAATACTGGACTGCCTGGTTGTTTCGCTGATGGACGACATCACTGCGCTCGCCATGGATTTCATACATACCAACATCGTAAGGATGATAAAGGAAGGACGGCTGGATATAGAGCCTGACAGGCTTCATTTTGTAAACGAGGAAGCTGTTCGTCAATTTTTAAAAAATGTCGAGGGTTATTCCGCTAAAATACTCGATTATGCCATCGTAAACAGGGATGTTATACGTATTCTGATGTTGGAATCGCTCAAAAACAGCAAATATCACAATGAACTGTTCCGCTTACTGAATCTTTCCAAGTCCGGCGATGATAATCCGGTCTTTAAAACCATTTACGATGCGGACAGAGATTTCAACTATTCCGATGATATGGTGCTGTTCAAATTCTTCTTCTCGCTTTTGCCTGTTATTAATTTTGCCGTTTACTATGATGATTACAGGAATATCAGTAGTTTAAGCGATGAAGAGATGCGAAATTCGTTTTTGCGGTCCTTCAGGCTGATTGCCGATTCGCTGATTTCAGGAAATGACATCCTGCTACGTAATAATGAGGAGACAACCATGTGAATGTAGTAGTTGATTATTCTTCGTATCAAGAAATAAAAAATAACGTTTAAATAATACTTATTCGGGCAGGTAATAAATGACAGAAACGATATTGACACTACTGGGAACAATGTTACTGGTTTTTATAGCGGCGCTGATTTTCACCAACGCTATCGAATGGATAGCCAGCCAGATGCGGCTCGGCTGTTCTTTCGTCGGTTCCATTATCGCTCCGCTCTTTACATCGATACCGGAGATGGTGGTTTTTCTGGTTGCCATTTTTGCTTTTGCCGAAGGTATGGGGCACGAAATTGGTGTCGGCACTATCTATGGGCAGCCGTTTATGGCATCCAGTCTCTCTTACGGACTGGTCGGAGTCGCCATTCTGCTGGGATTGCTGCTTAAAAAGAGAAAAAGCAGTCATATGCATGTCGATAAATCGCTGGCAACCCCTTTTCTATTCGTTACCATACTTTTTCCGCTGACGCTGGTGCCGGCATTCACCGACAGCTTAATCATCAATTATATATTTGCCGTAATCTTTATGGGCGCATTCGTTTACTATATTTGGACGATGTACAAAAGGAAGAACGCCGAGCAGATAGACGATGCGGAAGCCCCCTATTTTTGCCGTATTATTCCCAAGGCTTCCAGGGGCAGAATGGCTTTAGCGGTGCTTCAATTGCTGGTAGCCGTCGGGCTTTTATACATCGGTTCGGAAAAAATGGTGGGAACCGTCGAAACCCTTTCGCAGGGAATCGGAATTAGCGCGCTGGCACTGGCTTTGATTATCGTACCGGCGGCCACCGCCATCCCGGAAACCTCGACCGCCCTGATATGGGGATTCAAGGGCAGGGACACTCTCAGCCTCGGTTCGCTGGTGGGAGAGAAAATCCTCTATTCTACCTTCTATCCGGCTCTGGCGCTTTTCCTGATTTCGTGGTCGTACGATATCCATATTCTGCTCAGCGTTATCGCCACAACGGTAATCTCGTTGATGCTTTACCTGTGCATCCGCTTCAACAAGCTCAACTGGTATACGCTTTGTTTCGGACTGGTATTTTTTGTGGCTTATATAATAGTTATATTCGTATTTAAAATATAGGATATAATATTAATCAGGGGAGGTTGGAAATGTATACGATAGTAGCAAAAGTAATCTCGCAAAAAGGCACCTGCGAAGCCGGACACAGGGTGGGGGATGAATTCGTTATCGGTCAGAGCACTCCCGCCGGCATGTGTTCATGGGCGTTTTATACCCTTTTCCCTTTTGCCGAAGTACTGCAGTTCGGCGGCGGATTTCCCTGGGAAAAAGACCCTTCAAAAACAACCGTCGCCTGCCCCGACCCGGATAATCCCGTAGTCTTCCGGCTCGAAAGGAGAGAAACGGAATACTGATGAATGCACATGACGAGTGCGAAGCTTCTCCGTTTCTGGTGGAGAATATCGGGCTGCTGCCAAAGGGCAGGGCGCTCGATATCGCCATGGGCAGCGGACGGAATACGATTTACCTGGCAGAAATGGGCTTCGATGCCTGGGGAGTGGATATTTCGAAAGAGGCGGTCAAGACTGCGCTGGATAGGGCAAAATCAGCCGGCGTTAAAATTCATGCCCTAGTTGCGGATATCGAAACGGATAATTATCTAATCAATAAAAATACTTATGACGTTATCATCTGCTTCAACTACCTGCACCGTCCGTTGATTCCGGGTATAAAAGAGGGATTGAAAGAGGGCGGGATAGTCGTGTATCAGACTTATACGGTAGATCAGGTACAATTCGGCAAGCCATCGAACGCGGATTTTCTATTAAGGCACAACGAACTGCTCGAGATGTTCCGCGATTTCCGCTGCCTGCGTTATCATGAAGGAATTACGGATAATAAAAAGGCAACAGCCGGCATTATAGCGCAAAAAGTATAAGACGGGAGCAAATCTCCCGCTTGCTTACATTTCGCTCTCGGCCTCTTCTTCCATCTCGTAAAGACGGGTGTAATAATCGGAAAATTCGTTTAAATGAGCCAGCGCGATTTTTCCGGTCAGTATGGGGTCGTCATCGGTAACATTGGTTTGCGGGTCTACCAGGCCGTGTTCCAATTCGACATCCAGCCCCATCCTGAACTGTTCCACATCGAATCTCTTCCAGTCGATGCCCAGTTCTTCGCCGATTTCCCTGGCTTCCTGCGTAGTAAAGTGTTTTTCTACGCTCATGGCAGCATCCCTCCCGTTTTTTATTTACAAGACTATTATAAACGGGTTTAAATGTCGTTTAAAGTGATTTAAATCATAATTTCAGGTTTTTTCAACCGGCAGCCTCGATGCGGATACCCCTTTCCATCGCCCAAGCCAGCCCCTCTTCGATTTGCTTTTCTTCCCCCTCGAGTTCCAGCTTCATCACGCCTTCGCTTCCGATAAGGTCGGAGTTATAGACACCGACTTTTAAATCGTATTGCTGGCTAATAGTATACAGAATGGGTTCCAGCAACATTTCCTCCGGAATAACAAAGATTATTCTCCTTTTTACAACAGCCATTTTATCCTTCCTGTTCGAATTCCCTGATAACTTCCCTTATTTTCTGTTTCAATTCATCATGGGGAACTTCTATGCCGGAGCTGGTTTCAACCTTCTTCAGGCGCTCCTCCAGCTTCGCTTGTTCGTTCAATACCAGCCTGATAACATCGGCTACCGGGTCGGGCAGATTGCCGTGTTCCAGGTCTAAAAGCGGCTTATGATGTTCATCTACCACCCTGCCAGGGATGCCGACTACGGTTGCCCCCTCGGGCACCGGCTTGATTACGACCGAACCGGAACCGATTTTCGCTCCTTCCCCGACGGTTATGGCGCCTAAAACCACAGCTCCTGTACCGATGACTACCTTGTTGCCGATGGTCGGGTGGCGTTTGCCCTTGTTAAGGCTGGTTCCCCCGAGCACGACACCCTGATATATGAGCACGTCTTCTCCTATTTCCGCAGTTTCACCGATGACTACTCCCGAACCGTGGTCTATAAAGAAGCGGCGACCGATAGTCGCCCCCGGATGTATTTCGATGCCGGTAAAGAAACGCGTCCAATGTGACAGCAGGCGGGCAAAAAAGCGAAGACGGTGCGTCCATAAAAAATGCGATATACGGTGCGCCCAGACAGCATGCAAGCCGGGGTAACACGTTAAGACCTCGAGCACGCTCCTTGCTGCCGGGTCCCCTTTAAAAACCGTTCTTATGTCCTCTGCAATCCGCTTACACATTATATTTGATTATACTCTTATATTGTTTCTTTACCAACCCAGTCCAGATAGTCATGACTGCCGCCGATGATGGGAAAGGCGATTATTTCGGGGACATCGTTCGAGTGAATCTCCTTTACAATCCGAATGATTTCGTCTAAAAGAGCAGCCCTGGTTTTGATGACGAGAAGACTTTCATGTGCGGACTCGATTTTTCCCTGCCACCGGTACATTGAATTTACGCCTGTGACGATGCTGATGCAGGCAGCTTTTCTCTGTTCCAGCAAAACCTTTGAAATCAGGCCGGCTTCCTCGCCGGCTTCGGTGGTAACGAAGACAACTATGTATTCGGAGTTTGGCATTGCGGCCTCCCCTCAGGCTTTCAGACGATGCGCAGCATCCTGTTTACTGCACCGATAGCCTTTAATCTGATATCTTCGGGCACTTTTACTTCAGGAGTTAACGTCTCCAGGGAATGCATAACCTTTTCGAGGGTAATCGATTTCATGGTACGGCATATGGCATTAGCAGAAACAGGTATGAACTGTTTCTGCGGATTCTCTTTCTGCATGCGGTGGATAATACCGGTCTCGGTTACTACAATCATCTGGGTGACATCCGGGCGCCCGGCATAGCGGCACATGCCGCTGGTACTCAATACTTCATCAGCCAGTTCGATTACCTCGGGGCGGCACTCCGGATGTACCCCCACTTTGGCTGCCGGATATTCTTTTTTCAGTTTTAAGACGGATTCGGCCTTTATGCCTTCGTGAACCGGGCAAAAACCGGGCCAGAAATGATACTTTTTATTCGGAACCCTGGATGCCACATATTGCCCGAGATACATATCGGGGACGAATAGGATTTCTTTTTCGGAGAGACCGGCAACCACCTGGGGGGCATTTGCCGAGGTGCAGCAGATATCGGATTCGGCTTTAACAGCCGCTGTGGAATTGATATAGGTAACCACTGCCGCATTGGGCAGTTCTATTTTCTTTGCGCGCAATTTTTCAGCGGTAACCATATCCGCCATCGGGCAACCGGCGGAGGATTCGGGAAGCAGCACTTTTTTATCCGGGGAGAGAATGGAGGCGGTTTCGGCCATAAAATGGACTCCGCAAAAGACGATTACATCGGCTGCGGTGGAAGCGGCTTTCTGCGAGAGTTCCAGCGAATCGCCCACAAAATCAGCCATATCCTGGATATCCGCCGGCTGGTAATTGTGGGACAGGATGACGGCATTCCTTTCCTTCTTTAACTCCTGTATCCGCTTTACCAGTTCATTTGTACTGTTTTCCACTTTTATTCACCCATGTTTCCGGACTAAAGATAAGACTTATATTTTTCCAGCGCCCGGTAAAAGGCATTCCAGAACGGGTCGACGATGGGATGCTTCAACTCTGTTTCCCTGCCTTCTTTTATCAGCACCATGCCGCTGCTCTTCTCAGTAAATTCACCTATTATCGATGAAATTATACCGTTAGCGGATAGAGATTTCACTACCTCTTCGGCTTTATGCGCTTTGCAGGCAATGATTAAAGTGCCTTCGCTTATAGACGCGTAGGGGTCGATATCGAAGAAACGGCATATCTCCGGTACGCAATCCATAACCACGATTTTTTCCTGTTCCACCTTCACGCCCAGCCCGGCTGCCTGCGCCACTTCGTAAAGACCGCCCCAGATGCCGCACTCGGTAGCATCGTGCATTGCCGTAACGCCGTTCTCCCTGACGCCGACTTTTACCGCCGTCATGGCATCGTCAACTACGGACATATGGTAAAATATATCCTGTGCGCGGGTGCTGAACTCCCTGCCGAATTTTTCCTCCAACAGACGCGGCAGCATGGCGGCAAAGATACCGGTCGCCTCTATGGCAGGCCCCTTGGTAACTATAATTTTATCCCCGGCGCTGATAAAACGCGGAGTTACATATTCGTCCAGTTCTCCGACCCCGATTACAGTTCCGCCGCCGACCATCGGATAGTTGCAGTTTTCGTACCTGCCGGTGTGACCGGTGATAATATTGATGCCCATCCTCTCGCATTCGGAGTGAATTACTCTCCAGGTGATATCCATCTGCTCCTTGGTCATCGACATCGGAAGATTCAGGTCTATCGACAGATAACGCGGAGGCAAGCCGCAGGTAACCGAATCGGAAGCCAGGATATTTATGGCAAACCAGGCTGCGCGTTCCCAGCCGTATTCGGGGACGATAAATACCGGGTCGGTGGTAAAAGAAACCGCCTTATTACCGATTTCGGCAATACCGACATCGACTCCATGCATCGGGCCGACCAGAACATTTTTACTCTTAGCTCCCAGCCTGGGGAATATGATTTCGCTGAAAATATCTGCCGATATTTTACCGATTTCGGGGATTTCACTCATCTTGCGATTTCTCCTTCGTAATTGTTTTAAAGATAGCTGACAAGCGGTTTTTTAATGAAAAAGCAGGTCTTTTAAATAAGCGGCAAAACCGCCGAAGTACAGACCTGCCCGTTTTTAGTTGTTGTTCCCGGTCTCTTCGTTTAAGGAGTTCATGAATACTTCTGGGGCAAGCGATGCCTGTGTAACAACCCACTCCTGAAGACACTCATAAGAACAAAAATTATATCTGACAATAGAACCGTTGCCGT
>CAYNQR010000039.1:0-8182 GCA_964399425.1 uncultured Dehalococcoidales bacterium
TAGCTGTGGAGCAAGAGAAGTGGTATGCTGTCCATACTTATTCGGGCTACGAGGAGAGGGTAAAAAAGAATCTTGACCAGCGCATCGGTTCAATGGATGCCAATCAGGATATATTAAGGGTTGTTATCCCCACCGAAGAAGAAGTAGAGGTTAAGAATGGACAGAGGCGCACCATAACACGCAAGATACTACCGGGTTACATCCTTGTTCAGATGAGAATGAACGACCTTAGCTGGAGCATTGTGAGAAATACACCCGGAGTAACCGGATTTGTGAGCGGCGGTAATAAACCGGTTCCGCTTCAGGATAACGAGGTAAAGCAGATTATGAAGCAAATGGAAGCTGAAGTTCCCAAGGTAAAAGTGGGCTTTAAACAAGGGCAGAGCGTTCGCGTGATAGACGGACCGTTCATCGATTTTATCGGCACTGTGGATGAAATCGATTTGGAAAAGGGCAAGGTCAAAGTCCTGTTGTCTTTATTCGGGCGTGAGACTCCCGTCAAATTGGATTTTCTACAAGTAGATAAGCTTTAAAGGTTTCTTGAGGATTCCTGGAGGAAATAAGTGGCAAAAAAAATAAAAGCAATAGTTAAATTGCAGATATCGGCCGGGCAGGCCAATCCTGCCCCGCCTGTCGGTCCGGCATTGGGTCAACACGGTGTCAATATAATGGGTTTTTGCAAGGAATATAACGAACGCACGGCAAAATTTGCCGGTTCGATTATCCCTGTTGAGATAACCATCTATGTCGACAGAACGTTTAAATTTATTACGAAGACTCCGCCGACATCCGATTTATTAAAGAAAGCGCTGGGTGTACCCAAGGGCGCCGGAAATACAGGGCATGCACCGAAGATGGTGTTATCAAGAGAAAAACTGAGAGAGATTGCCCAGATTAAGGCAAAAGATTTAAATGCGATTGATATTGAAGGGGCCGAACAAACTGTTTTGGGTACTGCAAGAAGTATGGGGATTGGAATAGAGTAAGATGACAGAACGAGGTAAAAAATATAACGAAGCAGCCGCTTTAGTAGAAAAAGACAAGGCTTATACGCCGGAGGAAGCTGTAGATCTGGCAAAGAAAACGGCTATAGCAAAATTCGATGAAACGCTGGAGTTGCATTTAAAAATGGGTGTAGACCCGAGAAATGCGACTCAGCAGGTCAGGGGAGTTGCCCTTTTACCGCACGGATTGGGGAAAAGAGTGCGTGTACTGGTCTTTGCACAGGGTGAAGCGGAAAAAATTGCCACATCGGCCGGGGCCGATTATGTCGGCAGCGAAGATATCGTAAAACAGATAGAGGGCGGATGGCTCGATTTCGATGCCGCTATCGCTACGCCGGAAATGATGGGAAAAGTAGGTAAACTCGGCAAGATTCTTGGCAGAAAGGGTTTGATGCCCAATCCGAAATCCGGTACGGTAGTTGCCGCCGAAGACCTGCCCAGGGTTATTCAGGATGCCCGCAAGGGGCGTGTCGAATTTAAGCTCGACCGCAATGCTATTATTCATCTTCCGCTGGGAAAGATGAGTTTCGATGCCGCCAAGTTGAATGAAAATTTGATGGCAGTGGTAGAAGCGATAATCAAGGCTAAACCGGTTGGCGCCAAGGGACAGTATATAAAGAGCGCCTATATAGCTACAACAATGGGGCCGGGTATCAAATTAGACCTTAAGACCGCAATGAATGCTGTTGCATAGTTTGGCAGATTAATAATATTATAATAACAATTACGCCAGTCTCATCCGGAGACAGCGGGTGCCCCGATAGGGCTTAAATATACCTGCCGAGGATTGAGGGCACGATAAAACATTATGTTTTTATTCAAGTCCTTGCCGCGCAGGAGCAAGGACTTTTTATTTTTTGCTTAACAGGAGGTGATAAGAGTGAAAAGAGCAGAAAAAGAGAAACTGGTAGAAGAGATTCAGGAAGCTATGTCCAGATGTAAATCGGGCATTATGACCGAGTATCTGGGAATGAAAAATGCCGACCTTACGCTACTAAGACGCAAGCTGGGAGAATCCGGTATCGACTATATGGTGGTTAAAAATACATTAGCCAGATTTGCTGCCGATAATACGAACAAGGGTTTTCTGAAAGAGAATCTCAACGGTCCGATGGCAATTGCTTTCGGTTACAATGATGAAGTGGAAGCGGCAAAACTATTGGTTGAGTTCATGGATGCCTCGGAAACTCCGCTAAAGATCAGGGGCGGCTTCATGGGCGACCAGCTATTGACTGCCGAAGACGTAAAAACGCTGGCCACGATACCGTCGAAAGATGTTCTGATAGCGCAGGTTCTGGGCGCTATGCAGGGACCAATCTCCGGTTTTGTAAATGTTTGCGCCGCACCCATGAGAGGGCTGGTTACAGTCTTGCAGGCCAGGGCAGACAAATTGGAAGGCAAATAAAAATAAAAGCTAAATATATATAAAATCTGGTAAAAAGGAAGGAAGAATAAAAATGGAAGAAAAAACACAGCAGGTAATCGATATTGTTAAAAATATGACAGTTCTTGAGTTATCCAAACTGGTCAAGGCTCTTGAAGAAGAATTCGGTGTTAGCGCCGCTGCTCCTATGATGGCTGCAGTTGCCGCTGCTCCGGCTGCCAGTGCCAAGGTTGAAGAAGAGAAGACCGAATTCAACGTAACTCTTAAAGCGGCCGGCGCCAACAAAATCAATGTTATCAGGGTTGTCCGTGAGCTGACTCAACTGGGTCTTAAAGAATCGAAAGACCTGGTCGAGGGTGCCCCCAAGCTGGTTAAGGAAGCAGTCAGCAAGGAAGAAGCGGCTTCAGCCAAGGCTAAGCTGGAAGAAGTCGGCGCTACCGTAGAAGTCAGCTAGTATTAATCGCCGACAAATAAAAACCGGTGTATGATAATGACCGCGCGGCAGCGTTAGTCCGCGTGGTCATTTGCTTTTATTCGGGTAATCTTGAAACACATTACCTAAAGATTGTATAATTCCTGCGCAGATAATATCTAACCGGGAGGGACTGGCGGATGTTCTCAACCGAATATGTTCCCCTGATGATTATCGGGGCTGTTTTCCTGGTTGCCGGAATAATTCTTTTAATCGTCGGAATAAGAGAGGAAAAGGATTACTTCCGCACGATATCCAACAGCGTCGATGTGCGCAAGTACCTGGAGCATAAATCCGATAGCATACAGTCGTGGGGATTTAAAGTAGGCGGCATTACGGCTGTTGCAATAGGGTTAGTCCTTCTGATTATGGGTCTTATCTTCCTGCTTTTGGGATGAGGTCATAGCCTTTGCTATTTCGTCGGGAGCTTTCAGCAGTGTTTTTCCGCAGAGAATCGAATCAGGAATAATCATTCCGCCGGAAACGACCATTTTTATGCATTCGTCGATTTTCAGGTCGGTGTGAATTATGTCGTTTTCATAAACTATTTCAAAATATCCGGAAGTCGGCACCGGTGATGTCGGTATATAAACGCCGTAAAGCTTTTCTCCGGATGCTCCTTTAAACTCGTTGGTCACAAAAGCGGGAGCCAGCATTCCTTTCCTGGGAAACTCGACGAAAACCACCTCCCTGAATGCCGCCTTATTCATCCCCGCTCCCGAAAGCCCTTCGACTACCTGTTTGACACCGTTATATAATTGTTTAAAAATGGGGACGCGGTTAATCAGGTTTTCGGAGAAATTGACGATTTTCTTCCCCAGGTAATTACTGGTTATTGCCCCGACTATATATATAATGAGTATTGCGGCGATAAACCCGAGCCCCCTGATTTCATTATAGTCAGGATTGAAATAGGTTATTGTGTTGGTAATCAGCGGTTGCAGGATATTATCGATTTTAATAAAAAGCCAGATTATTATATAGATGGCTACGGCCAGAGGTATTACAACCAGAAAACCGGCCAGAAAATTGTTTCTCAGGTTTCTAGCCAGCCATTGTCCGCGGTTCTCTTTCTTTTTTGCCATACGATTTCACTTCCATATTATACGTTACGCCTCGGCCTGTACTGTATAGCCTCGGCGATATGATTAGCTCTTATTATATCACTTTTTTCAAGATCCGCTACGGTTCTCGCAAGTTTTAATATGCGGTGAAAGGCGCGTGCCGAGAGGCTCATCTGCTTCATTGCTGCTTTTAGAAGGCTTTGCGCAGATTCGTCCGTTTGGCAGAAGTTCCTTACCTCTACCGGTGTCATTTCACTGTTGGCAGCCAGAGAAGAGTCTTTGAAGCGTTGCCTCTGTATTTCTCTGGCTTCGGTAACCCTGTGCCGCACTCTTTCCGATTTTTCACCCAGCCTGTCATCCGCCAGTTTTTCATAGTCGATATGGGGCACTTCTATAAAAATATCGATTCTGTCGAGGAACGGTCCGCTGATGCGTTTCTGGTAGCGGGATACCAGCCCGGGGCTGCAGGTGCAGGGGCGGTAGGGGTCTCCGTAATAACCGCAGGGGCAGGGATTCATGGCTCCTACCAGCATGAAGTTGGCGGGGAAGGTCAGACTGCCTCTTGCTCTGCTGATGGTAACTATTTTATCTTCCAGCGGCTGCCTTAATACTTCAAGCAGCGACTGTCCGAATTCCGGTAATTCGTCCAGAAAGAGGACGCCGCGGTGGCTTAAGCTTATTTCACCCGGTTTTGGGAAATGTCCTCCCCCTACCAACCCTGCATCGGATATGGTGTAATGAGGTGAACGGAACGGACGGTTGCGTATCAAGGGAGTTTCCGGCGGCAGCAGTCCGCTGGCGCTGTATATGCGGGTAACCTCGAGCGCTTCCTCGTTGGTCATCGGGGGCAGGATACCCGGCAGGGAACGTGCCAGTAGTGTTTTTCCACTGCCGGGAGGGCCGAACATCACGATATTATGACCGCCGGCGGCAGCGACTTCCATTGCCCGTTTAACGTGTTCCTGCCCTTTTATATGGGCAAAATCCGTTACAGATTCATTAGCGATGTTAATATCCGCTACCGGTTTTTCGCTGTTATCGCATCGGGGGGCAGCTATTTCTCCCAGTAAATAACTTACAAGTTGGGCAAGTGTCGAGAAGGGAAGGATATTGGCGCCTTCCACAAGCGCCGCTTCCCTGGCATCGGCTTCGGGAACGACTATGTTCTTGAATCCGTTTTGGTAGGCTAACGCTACCATTGACAGTATTCCGTTGGTATGCCGCAGGCTGCCGTCTAAAGATAACTCTCCCAGGAAAAAAGTATTCGAAACATCGCATTGTATTTGATGCGAGCTGATAAGCATACCTAAAGCAATCGGCAGGTCGTAGGCCGGACCGGCCTTTTTCAAATCGGCGGGCGCCAGGTTGGCGCAGATATGCTTCATCGGGAAGATGAAACCGGAGTTGCGTACGGCTGAGCGTACTCGTTCTTTTGCTTCCGAAACAGCGGCATCCGGTAGCCCTACGATAGCAAAAAAGGGCAAACCGGGGGATATATCGACTTCGACTTCGACAATTGTTCCCTCAAGTCCGACAAGGGCGCAGCTGGAAATTTTTGCTAGCATTGACAATATGTTACGTGAAAGCACGCTGCGTGTCAATTGGCAAAATGCGCAATATCCGCGCAGGCTTTTTTATATGGGATGCAGTTTAAGTTGCTTGACTGAAGCGAATTCTAATACTTAACATAAACTTGAATAATAATTTTATATACTGTAAACGTCGATTTTTAACGAAACCATCAGTTAACGGCTATTGCATAATATGCGCCGGTATGTTATACTAGCCTTAATTGAGATTAAACGTGGAAGTGGGTTCAAACCCACTTTTTTGTTGTATACAACAACGGTAACCTTAATAAAGGAAATTTGGAGGGCTGGTTACGGGATGAAGAGCGATTTTTTACTCGCTATTACTCAGCTTTCGGCGGAGAAGAATTTATCCAAGGAAGTGGTACTGGGGGCTGTAGAGTCGGCGCTGGTATCGGCTTACAGGAAGGATAATTTTGCTCAAAATCAGGATATAACTGTAAAAATCGACCCGAATAACGGCAGGGTAACCGTATGGGCAAAGAAAACAGTGGTGGAAAATGTTTCCGACGCGCGCTGCGAAATATCACTGGACGAGGCAAAAAGAATTAAGAAAGGGATTACCGTCGGAGAGGAAATTATTGTTGAGGCAACTCCCAGTAATGCCGGACGTATTGCCGCACAAACAGCCAAGCAGGTGATTTTACAGCGTCTTCACGAAGCGGAACACAGCGCCATTTTCGAAGAGTATGCCGATAAACAGGGAGAGGTGATTACCGGGGTGGTAAGGCGCATCGAGCCCAAGCAGGTCTTCATCGACCTGGGCAGGGCGGAAGCGGTAATGCCTTCCACCGAGCAGTCTGCTAACGAAAGATACAGGGTAGGGCAGAGATTAAAAGTCTACCTGGTAGAAGTAGCGCAATCCGCCAGGGGTCCTTTGTTGATAGTTTCCCGCTCGCATCCGAACCTGTTAAGACGTATAATTGAAATTGAAGTGCCTGAAATATATAACGGTACTGTCGAAATTAAGTCTGTGGCAAGGGAAGCCGGATTTCGCAGTAAAGTGGCTGTGACGGCGCGCCAGGAAGGCATAGACGCTGTCGGTTGCTGCGTCGGCTTGCGCGGTATCAGGATTCAGAATATCGTAAATGAACTCAACGGTGAGAAAATCGACGTGGTCAACTGGAGTGCCGACCCTGCCAAATTTATAACCAGCGCTATCAGCCCGGCACAGGTAGCCGGCGTACGTTTAAATGAACAGGATAATTCAGCGGTTGTAATTATACCCGATAAACAATTATCTTTAGCTATAGGTAAGGAAGGGCAAAATGTCAGGTTGGCCGTCAAACTTACCGGCTGGCGTATAGACATTAAGAGCGAGTCTTCTTTCATCGAGGAAAGGAAGTCCAAACCGGAACCCGAACCGGAACTCGAAGAAGAGTTCATCGAACCCGTTATTAAAGAGCAGGTTTTAGAAGAGCAAGAGGAAGAAGTTTCTGTTGAAGAAGTTGAAAATTATGAAATCCCGGTTGAACCCGTTGCTGTTGTAAGCCGCAGGGAGTCGCAAAAGAGCGAAATACGCTTTGCTGAGGATATATTGCCGCCCGCGGAACCGAAACCGCAGTCTAAGACTCAACAGAAAAAGAAAAAGAAAGAAGTTCACAGTAAAGTCGGGGCTGAAGACGGGATTAAACTGAAAAAGAAGAAACGCGGATATAATATGTACAGTGATGATGAAGAATACTTCTAAACATATACCGATGCGTACATGCGCCGCCTGTCACGGGGTGAAACCAAAGCGTGAATTAATCCGCCTGGTACGCCTTGAAAGCGATTGTGTGGAAGTCGATATGGATGGTAAAAAAAACGGAAGGGGAGCTTATTTATGCCCGTCCAGGGAATGCTGGGTAAAAGGATTAACTCGCGGACACCTGGACCGCGTTTTACGCATGACCCTTACCCCTGAAAATAAGGCGCAATTGCTTGAACAGGGAAATAACTACTAAGGATTGAATAGTGGCTGAAATAAAGAAACAGAGCGAGAATGCCAGGAGCGTCAGTAATGCGGGTAATAAGGAAGCCGTCGAAAAGCTGGTAGAAATACCCCATAATGTCAGTGTTCGACAGTTGTCCGAAATGCTCAAGGTTACTGTTGTCGATATTATCAAGCAATTGATGCGTAACGGTATTATGGCGAATATCAATCAGGTTATCGATTTCGAGGTTGCAGAGAAAGTAGTAGCCTTTTACGGATATAAAGCTCAATTAAAGACGCAAGCTGCCCGTAAGTCTGCCAGCGTTATCAGCGAGATAAAAAAGCAGCAGCAGCTTCTGGCTACGGAAGTTAATTTAAAGCCGCGTCCGCCGGTAATCACCATCATGGGGCATGTCGACCACGGGAAAACGCGCTTGCTGGATGCTATCAGGCAGACAAACGTAATGGACTCGGAAGCGGGCGGAATTACACAGCATATCGGCGCCTACCAGGTTGAAATAAATGAACAAAAGATTACATTTCTCGATACTCCGGGGCACGAAGCTTTTACGGCGATGAGGGCCAGAGGGGCGCAGGTGACCGATATTACGGTACTGGTGGTTGCCGCCGATGACGGTGTACAGCCGCAAACACTGGAAGCTATCAGCCATGCCAAAGCCGCCGGTGTTCCGATTGTAGTAGCTATAAATAAAATCGATAAACCGGAAGCCAATCCGGATTTTGTAAAACAGCA
>CAYNQR010000040.1:0-6716 GCA_964399425.1 uncultured Dehalococcoidales bacterium
TTTTCAATCGGGCGATTTCTTCCGGGTCAACCCGGCATATGGAAAAGCGATGCTTACCCGATTTCTCCCGTTCGATTTTATCGACAATTTCAAATCTGACGGTTTCGGTGCCATGCACCAGCTTTTTCAGTCCATCGGAATAAAACGCCCGGTCGCTTTCGTCCAGGGGAGGACCGCCGCACAGGCGCACCGTTATATCGGACGGATTATTTTGTATAATCTGAATTTGCCCTACCCGGGGACCTTTATCGATTAAAAGATCCGCCAAAGAAAGAGCGATGACCGTTCGACCGTTGCTGTCAATAAACGAATCATACTCTCGCCCAATGACACCTTTCATCAGCGGGAATCCACGGCCACACTCACATTGTTCCCCGGTGGTTTGTCCTAAATCCTTGATGGCATATCGTATGAGCGGCATGGCGAAATTGCGCAGATCGGTTATAACTATTTCGCCGGATTCGCCATGCGGCAATTGCCGTCCATCGCGCACAATTTCAACAGCCACCGAATCGACCGCGATATGCAGATTCCCGTGCCGCTCACACTGGGCCGCAATTGGTCCGGTTTCACGACTGGCATATAAATTGCAGGTTGGTGCATTGAAAGCCGTTTCCAGGGCCTTGCGATCCTTCGGGTATAGTGGCTCTCCGGTCGAAACGACACCTTTAACGCCGGACAGAACCGTTCCATTAGTTAGCATATAGTGGGCGATTTCGGCCGCCGGCGTCGGGAAACATCGGATCAGCCGGGGTTTGAAATCCCGCAGGCTTTTAACAATTCGTTCGCAATCGGAAGGTCCCAGATACCCGGCATAATAGGGCTGGACGCCGGTGATAAATTTCCTGACTAATTTCTGCTTGTAGCCTTCATCGGGGTGAAAATCCTGAAACGAAGGCCAGATATAGGCGACATTCAACAGTGGGTACCAACCCGACCATGAATCGAATCGCCATTGCGCGGCCAGGCGATGCGAACGGCATTCCCGGTTTCGGTAAAACCGCATGGTAACATCGGACGTGCCGCCGGTAATTGATAAATATCGCTCTTCGGGTACGAAATCCTTCGATATAATCCGATTAAAATTCGCCCGGACGATATCCTTGGATAAAATGGGCAATGCATTCAATTGTTCAAGCGCTTCGAATTTGTCCGGGTTAAAGGAACAATCATGAAAGACCTCGCGGTAATATTCGGTGTTGTCCCGGGCGTGAATCAATATCCGCCGCAGCCTGGAAATTTGATATTGTTCGAGCCGCTCTTTGGTCCAGGCCGCGCGCTGTGTATATTCCTTGTACATCCGGAATAAATCCGGCGAATTCTCATAGCGATCGAAATAGCGGGGACTTAGTAATTTTCGAGTTATATTCGTCAGCACTATATTCTGGATCCTTTATCCGTTTTGGACAAAAATCGGTTATTATCGGGAGTCCATCAATCTACTCTGACAAATCGTCAGGGCTTTTTAATTTCTGAAATGATATAACGGTACTTACCCGATGGAGCCCGTTTAATTTCTTTAACCCCTTCGACGACAATATTGAAAATGCCTCCCAGTTCATCGTCCAGAGTATTTTTCATGTGTTCGATTTCCTCTGAATAATCGGTCGGATCACCTTCGACGCGAACGGTTATTTCATCCAGTTTTTTCTGCACGATCTGCACATTGGCGTCAATTGTGAAGCGCGTAATGACTCCGATCAGCATGGTCCCGGATATTCCGGAACCATCCGGACGCCAGATTATGTCCGTCTCGCGGCCCCGCACATCGAACAATCGCGGGGACGACAGACCACAGTTGCATGGTTTATATTCGACGCGGCCAAAATCGCCGATGCGATAGCGAATCAGCGGCATGGCATGATTCAGCAAATCGGTAACAACTATCGTCCCGATATTATCATCGGCATATTCCGATTCCAGGGTTTCGATATAAACACTTTCGGTAAATATATGCATACCATCTTTATAATCGCATTCGAAAGCGGCTGTTCCAAATTCCCGCGAACCATAACGGTCGTAAACTTTATCGGCCAAATATTTTTCTATTTTTTCCCGCTGGAAATCATACAGCGGTTCGGCCGTGACAGTAACGACCGGGACCCTGACGGGTGTGACGCGCCCGGCCTCAATGCGCTCGGCCAGGTCATAGGCCAGCGACGGGTACGCGGAAATAACGGGAGGTTTGTACTTGATCGTATCCTGCACGAAGGTCTCATACGATTCATCGCTCAAGTGTTTGGCATCAAGGCAGTACGTCCTTTCGGCCAGCAGGTTTTTTATCCGTTCGGTAAAGGTTTCCGGCTCATCAAGATCGCGGGGTGCCGCCCAGAGCCAACCCTGCCATTGACCGTCCTTCCAGCCATAATGACGGAACAGCGCCAGGTCGATGCCTCTTTTATAGGCCTGGGAACGTTTCTCCCGGTAAAATGAAACCGGGCGCCCGGTTGTTCCACCGGAAATACTTTTGGCTCTCTCCTTCACCGGGACGGCTTCGGATAAAAGACCGTCAAGGTTTTGCCGCAAATCTCTTTTGGTTAAAACCGGAAGCCGAGATATATCCGAAAAATTTTTAATATCCCCCGGTCGATAGCCGACTGCGGCGAAGTGAGTCCGGTACCATGGGCAGTTTTTATACGCGTATCGAACCATTTTCCGCAGACTTTCGAACTGCTCCGTGAGCAGATGATCCAAAGATTTGTCAAAATTTCGGGCGACTTTTTTGGCGTATTTGTAGCGTGCCATGTCCCCCCTTTTTTTTGACATTGCCTTTTGGGCCAGACTGCCGATTATGTTGCCGACTTTTGACATATCAGATTTGAGTCAACTAATATTCTATATCGGTTTTTTCACTTCCGAAACCACAAACCGATATTTTCCCGAAGCGGCCCTGTTGATTTCATCGGTTTCTTCAAAATGAATAATAAAAGTCTCGCCAAAAGTTTCCCTTATGAGGTTTTTAAGAGTCTCTATTTCATTGGAATAATCGCTCAAGCGGCCTTCTATTTTAATTTTAATCTTATCGATTTCGGTCTGAACTATCTGCAATTTCGCATTCAACTTCGATTTTGTTATCAGCATAATCCATATGAACGCGGCCACACCGGTACCGTCGGGACGCCAGATAATGTCCAGTTCACGACCCCGCAAATCGACCAGGCGGGGTGAATTTATACCACAGGGGCAAGGCGAAGTGTCGATTCGGCCGAAGTCTCCGATACGGTATCGGATAAACGGCATCGCCCGGTTATGCAAATCGGTGACAAGAATACTACCGCAATTGTCCGGGATATCCTCGTCATGGATTTCTTCAAGATACACGCTGTCCGTCAAAATGTGCAGTCCGTTTTTTTCCGGACATTCAAAACCGGCCAGACCGAATTCACGCGTGCCATAGCGGGAATATACATTGTCGGCACAGATCTCTTCGATTTTTTTCCGCTGGAATTCATAAAAGGGCTCGGCTGTGACCGATATTATCGGCACCCGGAAAGGCGGGACACGCCCCTGCTCGATTTTTTCGGCCATCTCAAAGGCTAAAGACGGGTAAGCCGATATAAAATTCGGCTTGTATTTTAAGGTCTCCTGCGCGAATTTCCGATAAGTCTCATCGTTCAAAGTCCTGGTATCAAGGCAATACATCCGATCCACAAGATGATTTTTCAACTTCAGCCTTGTCGTATTCCGTTCCACCAGGTCCTGGGAAGCGGTCCACAACCACCCCTGCCATTGACCGTCTTTCCAGCCGTAATATCGACAAAGGGCCAGTTCAATACCGCGTCGATACTCCGTGCTGACCTTATCCCGGAAAAACCTGAAAATCACACCCGAAGTACCCCCGGTTGTCGCCTCGAACCTTTCATCCGGCCTATATTCGTCCGAAAAGAACTTTTCAGGACTTTGTACCATGGTATCCCGTCTGAAGGCGGGCAATTGCGCCAGATCCGAAAAATCCCGGAGATCCCCCGGTTTAAAGCCGACCCGACCGAATTCTTCGCGATACCAATCGCAATGGGTGTAAGCATAATCGACAATCTGCTTCAGCCTTTGCAGCTGCTCGGCAAGGAGCTCGTCGCTCGATTTTTTCAGACTATCCTGAATTTTCCGGGCATATTCGTAACGAGCCTTCGAACCCCGCCAGGCGGCATATGTCCTCTGACCCCAGGAACCGACCAAATCTGAAAAATACGACACAGGTGTTAATCCTTTATGCCTTTTACGGTATCGTTGACAATGAATCTGAACTTGCCTGAACTCAAAACCGGTATATCGTCGACGAAATCAAAGTTGACGTCGACATTGGCCCCGGCCTGCTCGTTGATTCGCCGGTGTATATATTCCGTGTCCAAAGTTCTCTTTGGAATGACCACTTTAATGGTCACTTTGTTGACATCGTTTTGAATGACCTGGAACTGACGGACATCGGGATTTTTGAAAATCAGGCTGGTGAAAAAATGCCCATAAATGTTATTACCGTTTAAAACCACAATATCGTACTGACGTCCGGTTATATTTTCCAAAAGCGGGTAGCTTCGCCCACAGGAGCACCGTCCGGTCTTAAGAGAACCCATATCGCCCGTGATATAACGGATAAACGGGAAACTCAAGTTGGTCAAATCGGTTATAGCCAGAAGCCCAACCTGCCCAGGAGGAAGCGGGCGCCCGGTTTCATCGACAATCTCGATAATTCGCCCCGAGGCAAAAATATGCAATCCCTCCAGGCTGGGGCATTCGGCCGCAAGATTGTTCACTTCGCGCGACCCGTAGAAATTATACACCGGCGCCGCGAAGGCTTCCTGGATATCCCGCCGCTGATAATCGTAGAGCATCTCGGCTGAAGATTTGAGCGCTTTCGGCCTAATTGTGAATCGGCTGGTCTTAATAATATGGCGAGCCGCCATATGCAATGACGAGGCATAACCGTATATAAACTCGGGCCTGAATTTTTCGAGATCGGCCAGAAACCGGTCCAGAATCGCCTCGGTCACATTAAAGGCGTTCAGGTACCGAATGCGCTCCATGTACTTAATATTTATTTTATCCCGAAACGACAGATCCGGGAAATCTCTTTCCGCGCCCCACAAGATTGCCGTCCGATCACCCCTTTTAAGTCCCAGCCAGGTCAGATAAAACATCTCGCAGGCATCCGAATATGCTTTGTAAAAACCGTCATGGCAGAAATGAACCGGAACCCCGGTGGAACCGCCGGTCATATCTTTATAAACACCGGGCCGGCCCGGGCAGAATATCCCGTCGTAGTTGTCCTGTATATCGGACCGCTTCAACAGCGGCAATCGCGACAACTGGGACAGGTCGATGATATCTTTTGGGTCATCTATAAAACCATTAAACTTGCTTTGATAATACCGCGAATACTTCAAGGCCTGTCCGATCAGCGCCCGTAGCCTCTTCAACCGCAGGACATCAAGCCTTTCCGGTTCCATCCATTGCTCGCGCATCAGATCTTTCAAGAGATAAAATCTCGGGTTGCCCTCCAGAAGAGAGCGCGCCCGAAGATACGTATTAAATAATTCCGAATGTAATCCACTCATAGGTCACCTATACCGCCTCCTGTGCCTGCGGCATCTTTTGCGTTTCTATATTTTTATTTTGCAAATATTCAGTCGCGAATCGATCCAGAACGACCGTCAAACCGGCCATCATGTACCACGTGTAGCGATACAGGTTGTGCGAAAAAACGCCCGATATCGACAGCGCAATCATCGAGACCAAAAAACCGATACTGAATACTCGTATCCAGTACAGGTTATGGTCGGTCAAACCGTGGGCCGATAATTGCAGCAGTTTTTTAACCAGGTTCCTGATATAAACCCCGAACCATATCAGAAAACCCAATAATCCGGTTTCGGCCATGCATTGAATATACAAATTGTGCGGCTGCATCCAGCGTGATGGCCCGAAATCTCCGGAACCGTTGGCGTATGCGAATGCTCCGGCACCAACACCGATAAAAGGCCGGGCGACGATCATCTTGAAGCCGGCCTGCCAGATATGCCATCGCCCGGAAGAAGTCTCGTCAAGGTCCTCGACTTCCGTAATTGTTCGATAGCGATCCTTGTACTGATCGGGCAGCATCATCCAGCCCAAAGGCAACAAAATGACAAAGGCCAGGGCCACCACGATTTTTTTCTTCGTGAATATAAAGCCTCCAATGGCCACTCCCATGAAGGCAATCATGCCGCTGCGCGAGGCGGTAATGGCGATTAAAGTCACCATGAAAATCCCCAATGCAATCAACGCCGTCTTGAGAATTTTTTGCCGGAAATAAACCGCCGATGCCAGAACAATGGGGATTGTCGCGGCCAAAGTCGCCGCCAGGGTATTGGGGTCACCCCCGGCCGAAGTACTCCCGTAGAGCCGATCCACGCCCATTCGAGTTATATATCCTCCGGCAATGTATGATTTAAAGGCATCAAAGGCGATGTACGTAATCATCATAGAAAAAGCAGACATGAAGGCGACAAATTTCGCCCTGGTGTCTATCAACGACACGATCAGGTAATAAAATATCAGTAATTTGACAAAATCCAGGCAGGTATCGACCGTCCGTCCCTTATCATACGATGTAAAAATGGAAAGGCACATGACAATCATAAAACCGACGAGGGCCAACGTGATCGGATCCGACGGGAGTGTCACTCTGTGCTCAATAATCTTCTGGCGGATAACCACCACCAGAAGGACAAACAGGCCGG
>CAYNQR010000041.1:0-6466 GCA_964399425.1 uncultured Dehalococcoidales bacterium
CGTGTAAAAGGTCGGAACAACTGCGGTCATCGACGACGAACATGCATCTTTTATAGGTCTTATCGGTTACCAGCGGCAACAGTTCTTTCAGGTTCTTTTCGGAAGAACCCTCCCTTATCATGATATGCATCCCGCGCTTAAGTTTCTCTTCAGCTTCTGCCAGGGATACGCATTCGTGGTCGGAGTAGATTCCGGCGGATACATAGGCATTCAAATCCCTGCCGGATAGACCGGGAGAATGCCCGTCTATTATCTTGTCCTGATATAAACTTATTTTATCGAGAACGTTGTCATCTCTATAAATAACGCCCGGGAAGTTCATCATCTCACCCAGTCCGATAACGTTCTTGCGTTGTTTAATCCGCCGCAGTTCTTTAGATGTTATATTGGCTCCGGATGTTTCCATATTCGTTGCCGGAACGCAGGAAGGGGCCATGAGGAATAAATCCAGCGGCAGTTTCCTGACTCCGCCGAGAATATAACTGACAGCATCCAGTCCGCAGACGTTGGTAAGTTCGTGCAAATCGGTAACAACCGCAAGCGTGCCCCTGGAAACTACGGCGCGGGCATACTGGCCGATATCCAGCATAGAGCTTTCGATATGGGTATGTCCGTTGATCAAGCCGGGCGCCAGATACTTTCCCTCCAGATCTATGACCTTTTTAGCTTTTGTATAGTCACCGATGCCGGCTATCATACCTTTATAGACGGCAACATTAGCGGGTTCTATTTCACCCGAAAACACGTTTACTATTTTAGCGTTGGAAATCACCAGGTCGGCTGGCATATCGCCTTTGGCTACCGCTATTAAATCACCCTGTTTTGTAGACATTTTTCACCACTGCGTTATTTATTTTCTTCCAGTATGCAAATATCGGGGAGATTACGGAACTTCTGGTTATAATCCAGTCCGTAACCGACGACGAATTTATCGGGAATATCGAAACCGAGATAGTCGATATCCACAGGTACGGTATGCTGTGACGGTTTACTGCTTAAAGCGCAGACTTTTACCGAGGCTGCTTTTTTCTCTTTTAATATGTCCTTGAGGAAATTAATTGTCAATCCGCTATCGACGATATCTTCGACAATCAGAACGTGCCTGTTTTCGACTTCGAAAATAACGCCCTGTATAACTTCGATTTTACCCGAGCTTTTAGTTCCCTTGCCGTAGCTGGAAAACCTGACAAATTCCACTTCAAGGGGAAAGTCCAGCTTCCGGATCAAATCCGCCGCAAAAATGAAAGAGCCTTTAAGAATGGATATTACGAGCGGATTTTTATCCTTATAATCGCGGCTTATTTCCTGTGCCAGTAATTTGACCTTGGCGTCTATTTCTTCGCGGCTATATAATATGCTTAATTTATCTTTATGGCTCATAATAACTGAGATTATAAACCCTGCTTCTACTCTTGTCCATTCGATAACATTCAAACGATGAAAGAATCCTGCAAACATTTTTTAAATAAGACGGGAAATTTTAACTATTTAGAAAAGATAAATAATTGAGTGTATAATATGCACAGCCTGAAAGCTTTGAATGATTCTATGGCAAAAAATGGAAAGCGTTAATATCTGATTCCATTATATTGAATTTGTCAGGTCGTTCAGCTTGGTGAAAATAAAATATTAGAAAGAGAATCCTGTAATGAACAAACCAGTAGTAAATATAATCACCCCTCTTGAGGAGGAATTCTACCTACTCCACGATAGTATTTTCAAACCCGTTCAGGAGAAATACGCGGGGATTACATTTATTTCCGGTTTACTTATCGATAAGCCTGTCGTAGTTGCCAAGAGCGGAGTGGGTAAGGTTAATGCTGCGCTTGCTGCACAGATCCTGATAGACCGATTCGATGCCGATAAACTTGTCCTGCTTGGAGTAGGAGGTGTTATAAACAGTAATTTGCGCATCGGAGACGTTGTCATATCAAGAGACGTCAGATATCACGATGTAGACGCCATTGGTTTAGGCTTCGCATTAGGTGAAATACCGTTTTTAGGTATTAATATATTCGAGGCCGACCAGGCGCTTGTTGAAAAAGCGCAGCAGGCTTCAATTCAGGCTTTATTTAAACTTAAATACAGGTATGCCGCAATTGGTGTTCCAAATAATCGCATACCTAAAGTGTCTGTCGGCAGGGTTATTACCGGCGACCAGTTTATTTCCGGAGCCGGAAAAAAGAAACAGCTTATCGAGTCTTTCAGCGGAGATTGTGTGGATATGGAGGGAGCGGCAGTAGCTCAAGTTGCGTATCTTAATAAAAGGCAATTCGTTATTATCAGAGCGCTATCGGATGAATGCGAAAATGACGCTGAGAAGAGTTACTATGATTTTCTGAATACAATAGCTCCGTATCTGCTTTTCGAGATTGCCGTTAATATAGCTGGCGGGTTGAATAATCAATAGCATTAACGGCATATAAACTTATCCCCAATCAGCTGTTTAAATAATAGTTGGTTTCTGCCGATATTATTGCGCCTTTGCCTGTATTGTAATCATATTGCGGATGGATAAGGTTGCACCAGTATTATCCGATGTTGTAGTAGACGGGACAGCATCTTCCCTCTTGACAATATACTGTTGAAAGAGCTTTTAATGAAGTCTTTTCTTTCGGTTATTTTTTCAGTTAGAACTCCCTTCAGTTAGTTAACATAATTCTTGACCATTTTAATATCTGCCGGTGTCGCTGTTAAGTGAAACTTCGGAAAATACTTTAACAAGTCTTGACAAAAGTTCCAATTTATCTCTTATAATTAATAATCTGCCTATCATATAAATAGCAGGAGGGATGAATGGGTAACTGTATGTTTACCAATCGATTAAGCCGGTATTTAATCTCTGCACTCCTGATTTTGTTGATTGTTTTACCTGTCAACTTGTTATTACCTCAACGAATATTGGCAGCGGGGGGAATCTTTCCGGCGGCGCCTTTTAACGGTATGCAAATTACCTATGATATTTCGGGAGCTACCGTTACCGATACTGTAGATACAGAAGGGTTTACTACTTCCCGCGCTTTGCAGGGAAGGTTGGGAACAGGACAATTGACCATATCGGGTTCAGCTAAAATGGGCAACGGTTATGATGCCGATGTAACGGCCACAGTGTCGTGCGGCGGGGAAACCGATAGTTTCACTACGAACATCCCGAGCGGATTTCCCGGTTTCAATGAAGAATCCTTTAACATTTCAGTACCGATTCCAAACGGAGCTACCAGCGGCAGCTTCTCGATAAACATGGTCGGTCATTATAATGCAGGAAACCGAGGGCTGGTCGTCAGCGGAACCTTCGTTGCCGATGCCGTAACCGGCGTTACTACCTCGACACAGGTAACCACTCAAACCCAGGAGGACCCGCCGCCGGGAACACTCATCGATAAACTCCCTGACCTCAAAGGAACAGAACAATATCGCGGGTATATTGAAAAAATCGAAGGCAATCCGATATATGTATCGGCAGATTCTCCCCTGCTTCCGCCATCAGAGAGAAAATGGGTTAAGTTTATGCCCGGCGACAAGAATATTTTACTTTATGATAATTGGACAGTAAGAACGCCTTCGGGAGCGGAGACAGTCTTGAGATTTTCGACCGGAGCGGTAACCAGGCAAAAAGAGAGAAGCTGGTTCGATGTTGCTCCAAAAGTTTCAGTAACCCCTCCTACGAGTGAAGTAATGGGCAGATTGTGGGATGGCATTGCCAATTTCTATTTTCCTAAAGGCGAGGCCGGAGCGAAGCAATATGAAATATCTGTAAACCGCATCCATACCGGTATCAAGGGAACCAATTTTGTTATCGAAGCAACCGAGCAGATGGATTTGGTTAAAGTAATCGAGGGCACGGTTGAGGTGGTATTCGATAAAACCGGGGTGAGCAGAATACTGGAAGCCGGGCAACAGATATCGGCTACGGAAGCCGGACTCGGTAGTATTTCCAGCTTTGATGTAGAAGCGGAAAAAGCAAAATGGAGCAGTTTTTACAATGAGCTTGAGAAAGGTATCTCCGCATGGATATGGGTTATCATCGTAATATTATTATTAGCAGTCATTGTGTTAACCCTTTTTATTCTCTTGCGTAACAGAAGAAAAACACTTGTTTGGCAGCAGGGCGGTCAGTTTACGCAAACATACTATCAGCCGACTTCGCAATTCTGCAGTGGCTGCGGTAGTCAACTGGCGCCAAATAACAAATTCTGTGGCGTATGCGGGCGGCGTCAATACTGAATTACAGTAAGATAATAATAGATTCATATTGCTTGCTGAATGAAGATATCCATTTTTGAAATAATGGATGTCCGGGTTTGGCTGGTAATTTGTGAACTGTTTTTGAAAAAGAAGGAATGATTCCGTCGGCGCTGCAGTTATTTATATAAAGAACGATGTTTATAGCGTTAATATCCGAATCTTATTTAAATGGGTATCGAGATAGCTTTGTATAAAGTAGATTGAATGCTCGCATATCGGACATCTGGCGCTCCATTCATAAATCTCCCGCATATACCGCATATAGAGGAAACCGGCTTTTTATTACGGACTGTTTTGTTTTATAATTAAAAAATCTTTGTGTCGAAAAACGAATTCTTGCGACTCTGTTTTAACGGCGGAGTCGTATTTTTTTATTGAGAGGAAAGTTTATGAGTATTCTGAATCCTGCTATCGAGTGTATGAGCAGGAAAGAGATGATTGAGCTGCAATCTAAACGCCTGCAATCCGTTGTGCGTTATGAATATGATAACGTTCGATTTTACCGGGAACGTATGGATGAGGCGGGGGTAAAGCCCGGGGATATCCGCAGTATACAGGATTTGCATCTGCTTCCGTTTATGGAAAAGGATGACCTGCGTAACGGCTTCCCCTTCGGTTTGCTGGCGGTACCGAAAGAACAAATCGTCCGCATTCAGGGCTCCTCGGGGACTTCGGGGAATCCCATCGTTGCCGGTTATACCGAAAACGACATAGATGTCTGGACGGAAATGGTGGCGCGCGCTTTGACAGCTCTGGGTTGCCGCAAAGAAAGCGTAGTGCAGGTTGCTTACGGCTACGGCTTGTTTACCGGCGGACTTGGTTTGCATCAGGCGGCTTCGCGGCTTGGCGCTATGGTTATCCCTATGTCCAGCGGCAATACGCAGCGGCAACTCATCATGATGAAAGAACTGGGAACGACGATACTATGCTGTACGCCGTCCTATGCTGCCTTTTTAGGTGAGACAGCCCGCGATATGGGCATCCTGCCGCAGTTGAAGCTTAAAAGCGGCTGCTTCGGGGGTGAGCCGTGGAGTGAGAAAATGCGGGAGAAACTGGAGGATTTGTTAGGGATAGACGCCATGGATATTTACGGCTTGTCCGAAATAGCCGGCCCCGGGGTGTCATTCGAATGCAAGGAGAAACACGGATTGCATATCAACGAAGACCATGTCATTGCGGAAGTGGTTGACCATGAGAGTGGAAAATCGTTGCCTTATGGTTCGTCCGGTGAACTGGTGATGACTACAATTACAAAAACAGGACAGCCAATGCTGCGCTACCGTACGCGGGATATATGTACGCTGGATGACAGTCCCTGTCAGTGCGGACGTACCACGATGCGGATGAGCCGTTTGGCGGGGCGTACCGACGATATGCTGGTGATTCGCGGCGTCAATGTTTTCCCCGGGCAAATCGAATCTGTTCTGGCGGGGGTAAGCGGTGTAGCTCCGCACTATCTTCTCGTTGCAGACAGGGAAGCTTCAATAGACAAACTGGAAATTCGCGTGGAACTAACCGAAGATATGTTCTCCGATACTATAGGTCAAATTCAGGTTCTCAGTAATGTTATAGCTTCGCAGATTAAATCCGTAGTCGGCGTTCAGGCAGATGTTAAGCTTGTCCCGCCGCGGTCGCTGCCGCGCTCGGAGGGAAAGACGAAGCGGGTTGTAGACAACAGGAGGATATGAAATGTTTATCTCACAGATATCTATATTTCTGGAAAATGTTCGCGGCTCTTTGCGGGATGTGGCAGAACTTTTGGGGGAGAAGGAAGTTAATCTGCTGGCCCTCTCGATTGCAGACACGAGTGGTTTCGGTATCGTACGTGTTATCGTGAAAAGCAATGAGGTCGAGCCGACTTTATTTGTCCTGCACGAGGCCGGGTATATTGCGAAGGCTAATCATGTCGTATGCGTCAGAGTTCCCAATAAACCGATGGGTCTGGCAAAAGTACTGGCTTGCCTGGATGATGCCGCTATTTCCGTCGAATACAGTTATTCGTTCTGCAGAAGTTCTCCGGATAACGACGCTTGCATTATCATCCGTCCATCGGATTTAGAGCGAAGTGTCGTCATATTGGAAATAGCCTGTATAAATATGGTAGGGCAGCAAGAAGTGGATGGATTTTAAGTAAAAACCAAAGTGCCTTTATATAGTACATTGTCGATTAAACACAAAAGGGTGAGAAGATATAAATCCTCTCACCCCGGTAGATTTGAGT
>CAYNQR010000042.1:0-6276 GCA_964399425.1 uncultured Dehalococcoidales bacterium
GCCAGCCTTTTCAGAAGGCGCGGTTTTAATATCGATAGCATAACTGTCGGGCACAGCGAATTGCCGCACGTATCTCGAATGACGATTGTCGTCGTCGGTTCATCCGCCATGGTCGAGCAGGTGAGGAAACAGCTTGAAAAACTGGTCGACGTAATCAAGGTTGCGGACGTCACCGGAGAGGGAACGATTATCCGCGAACTGGCTTTAATTAAAGTAAAAGCCGGCTCGACCACACGCAGTGAAATTATGCAAATAGTAGATATTTTCCGCGCAAAGATAGTGGATGTATCCAGCGATTCGTTGACAATCGAAGCTACCGGTGATGAGGATAAACTGTCTTCTTTATATAATATGCTGCGCGGTTTTGGCATTAAAGAATTAGCCAGAACAGGCTGCGTTGCTATGGTCAGGGGCGGAGCAAAATCAGCGGCTATTGATAAAGAATCGCTAAAAGATATACAATAAATAATCTGTCCTGAATTACAGGACAATTATTGGGGAAGGATTCGTTATGGCAACTATATATTATGATGATGATTGTGACCTGAAATTACTTGAAGATAAGGTTATCGGAATAATCGGTTATGGCAGTCAGGGGCATGCGCAGGCGCAGAATCTGAGGGATAGCGGACTGAAAGTTATCATCGCTGAAGTTGAAGGAAGCAATGGTTGGAAAAACGCTAAGGAAGCTGGTTTTGAGGTTCATGCCGCCGACGTGGTTGCCAGAAAAGCCGATATAATTATGATTCTTGCACCCGATACCGTTCAGGCAAAGATATATAACCAGTCTATAAAAGATGAATTGAAACCTGGCAAGATGTTGATGTTTGCTCACGGCTTCAATATTCACTATGCGCAGATTATACCGCCGGAAGATATCGATGTTACCATGATTGCACCGAAATGCCCCGGTCATATGTTAAGACAGACATACGTTGAAAATTCGGGGCCTCCGGCTCTGGTGGCGGTTTTCCAGGACGCATCCGGAAAAGCAAAAGAGCTGGCATTGGCATATGCCAAAGGTATCGGTTGCAGCCGTTCCGGTGTACTGGAAACTACCTTTGCCGAGGAAACTGAAACAGACCTTTTCGGTGAGCAGGCGGTTCTGTGCGGTGGTGTCGCCTCACTGGTGAAAGCAGGCTTTCAAACGCTGGTGGAAGCTGGCTATCAACCTGAAATCGCTTATTTCGAATGTTTTCATGAACTGAAACTCATTGTAGACCTGATGTATAAGGGCGGTCTAAAATATATGAATTATTCGGTAAGCGATACGGCTGAATATGGCGGCTATACCCGCGGCCCGCGTGTTATCAACGAACAATCGCTGGATGAAATGGAAGAAATTCTCAGCGAAATCCAGGACGGCAGTTTTGCCAAGGAATGGATACTTGAAAATCAAGCCGGCTACCCGGTATTTAAGGCATTGAAAAGAATGGAATCGGAAGAACTGATTGAAGAAGTCGGAGCCGAGTTGAGAGAAATGATGCCCTGGTTGAAAAATAAATAAATAAGTGACAGTAAATTGAATAACTCTTTATTAAATAAATCCAATATCGCCGTCCTTTCAATGGGAAATAATCTCATCCTTATTTGCCCCTCTCTATTAACGGGGAGGGGTTTCCATAGGCATGCAGATTAATATTTTCTATAAGGAAGGATAAAATGGATAAAGTAGTTATTTTCGATACCACTCTGAGAGACGGAGAACAGGCGGCCGGTGCGTCGCTGAATATAAACGAAAAACTGGAAATTGCCCGCCAACTGGAAAGGTTGGGCGTAGATGTTATAGAAGCGGGATTCCCTGCTTCCTCCCCGGGCGACTTTGAAGCCGTTCAATTAGTATCCCGCGAAATCCGTAACCCGGTTATCTGCGGATTGTCGCGCGCTATTGCAAACGATATAGATAGAGCGGCAGAGGCTTTAAAAGAAGCGAAACGTCCCAGGATACATGTTTTTGTCTCGTCATCCGATATCCACATTATGCACCAGCTGAAAAAGAGCAAGGAAGAGGTGCTGGAAATGGCGCGCAATATGGTAAAACGCGCCAGGGGATATGTCGAAGATGTCGAATTTTCTCCTATGGATGCCAGCCGTTCCGACCCGAAATACATCTACCAGATGCTGGAAGCAGTAATCGACGCAGGGGCAACGACATTGAATATCCCGGATACCGTCGGATATTCTATCCCCGATGAGTTTGGAAAATTAATTGCCGGAATTTTTAAAAACGTTCCCAACATCAATAAAGCGAAAATCAGCGTTCACTGCCATAACGACTTAGGCTTATCGGTAGCCAATTCACTGGCCGCTATTCAAAACGGCGCGCGGCAGGTGGAGTGTACCATTAACGGTGTCGGTGAGAGAGCCGGCAATGCTGCCATGGAAGAAATCGTTATGATACTGAAGACACGCAGCGACCTGTTCAATGTAACAACCGGTATTAATACCGAGCAAATCTATAAGACAAGCCGCATGGTCAGTGAATTGATGGGCTTCCCGGTTCAACCCAATAAAGCCGTTGTCGGAGGCAATGCTTTCCGTCATCAATCGGGCATTCATCAGGACGGCGTGATGAAAATGTCGCGCACCTACGAAATAATGGACCCGAAAACAGTCGGCTTACCGAGTTCATGCCTGGTAATGGGCAAGTCCAGCGGCAGGCATGCCTTTAAAGAAAGACTGTCCGAATTGGGTTACAATCCGGCAGACGCAGATATCGACCGGCTGTTTGCCGCATTTAAAGAACTGGCCGACAAGAAAAAGGAAGTTACCGATAGAGATATAGAGTCGCTGGTAGCCGAAGACAAAAGAGTCGGAACGATTACGGAGTCTTACAAACTTGACCGTATCCAGGTAACCTGCGGAGATAAAGGAGTCCCTACAGCAGCAGTCAGACTGATTTGTGAAGATGGCACGGTTATTGCCGATGCGGCACTTGGTACCGGCCCCGTCGATGCAGTTTATAAGTCTATCAACCGGCTGGTAAACATCCCGAATAAGCTTACAGAATTTACCGTAAAATCGGTTACCGAGGGAATCGATGCCATCGGCGAAGTGCTGATAAGAATCGAGAGCAACGGCATAACATATACCGGTCGCGGTGCCGATACGGACATAATCGTAGCCTGTGCTAAAGCCTATCTGAACGCGCTTAACAAGCTGTTAAGTGCCAAATAGATTAAAGAACCGTTTATAGAGGGGTTAAAAGATGCCTGTTGAATTGGAAATGGTTCTGCGTGTGTTACTGTCGATGATACTCGGCGGCATTTTGGGTTTTCAAAGAGGAAAAGCTGAAAAACCGGCCGGTTTGAGAGACCTTATCCTGATATGCTCCGGCGCCGCCCTGTTTACCGTGATATCGATATACGGGTTCGGTATCACAGACCAGGCTCGTGTAGCCGCAGGCATAGTAACCGGTATCGGCTTTCTGGGTGCCGGCGTCATTATGAGGCGTGATGATTCTACAGTTGTTAAGGGTTTAACTACCGCGGCAACTATATGGATAACCGCCGGAATCGGTATGGCAGCCGGTTCGGGGATGTATATATTAGCCATAGCAATAACTATTCTGGTATTTATAGTGCTTATTTTGCCGTGGCGTCCGAATAAAAACGATTAATTGCTTTATAATTACTTTTCAGGAGTATTGAGTTGACATTAATAGAAAAAATTCTGGCAGCACACAGTGATAAAAATACGCTGACGCCGGGGCAGTTTATAAATGTCCGGGTGGATATGATTTTATCCAATGACATAACCGCTCCGATTGCAATCAAGGAATTTAATAAAATCGGAGTATCCAAGGTATTCGACCCGGCTAAGGTAGTAATGGTACCCGACCACTTTACACCTAATAAGGATATCGCAGCCGCCGAACAGGCTAAAATGGTGCGTGAATTCGCCCTCGAGCAGAAAATCAATTACTTCGAAATCGGGAAAATGGGCATCGAACACGTTATTTTACCCGAATCGGGGCTGGTACTTCCGGGAGATGTTGTTATCGGAGCCGATTCGCACACTTGCACCTATGGCGCGCTGGGAGCTTTTGCCACAGGTATGGGTTCGACAGATATCGCATCGGCTATGGCGACCGGCGATGTCTGGATGAAAGTTCCGCCGACCATCAAGTTTATCTATCATGGCAAACCGGGCAAATGGGTAGGCGGCAAGGATTTAATCCTGTACACCATAGGCGACATCGGTGTGGATGGAGCTTTATATTCAGCGATGGAGTTTCACGGTCAGGCAATAGACGAGCTGGATATGGACGGCAGATTTACCATGGCTAATATGGCCATCGAAGCCGGAGGCAAGGCCGGTATATTCAAGATAGATAGAAAAACATTGGATTACATAAAATCGAAAGCAAAAAGAGACTATACGGTTTATGAACCGGATGCGAATGCGTCTTATGCTAAAGTTATTGAATACGATGTATCGCAAATTGAACCGCAGGTTGCCTGTCCGCACCTGCCCTCGAATACAAAACCGGTCGGCAAGTTGAGCGATGTTAAAATCGACCAGTCGGTAATCGGCAGCTGCACCAACGGCAGATTGGATGACCTGAGATTGGCGGCCGCAGTGCTGAAAGGAAAGACAGTAAATTCGCAGGTGCGCTGCATAGTCATACCCGGTTCGCAGAAGATTTATCTGGAAGCCTTGAAGGAAGGATTGATAGAAACGTTTATCAATGCCGGAGCCGTTGTCAGCACACCCACTTGCGGGCCCTGCCTGGGAGGACATATGGGTATACTGGCTGCCGGTGAAAAGTGTATTTCAACCACCAACCGCAACTTTGTCGGCAGGATGGGCAGCACTAAATCGGAAGTATACCTGGCTAATCCGGCAGTAGCGGCAGCAAGCGCTATAGCCGGTTATATTGTCAGCCCTGAGGAAATAAAATAAACATGAAAATGCTTGGTTTTGAGAAACTGCTCGTCAACAGCCCGTGGAGTAAAAAACGGGGGTTGGCGCTGGCAAAAAAACTGCTCGAATTCGTTGAACTCGGAGACAGAACGGATTTTCTTGAAATCGGCTGCGGAAACGCAGAAGTAAGCAAATATATTGCAAAAACCTATATGGGTAGTGTTACCGCCACCGATATTGATTCAGAGCAGATTGATGCAAACTTAAAATTAAAAGATCGTATTTCGAATTTGACCTTTCAGGTTGCCGATGCAATTAAGCTACCTTTTGATGATAGAAGCTTCGACGTGGTAATTTCTTTCGGTGTTTTACATCATATAGCTGGCTGGCAAAAAGCGCTGGCTGAAATTAGCCGCGTTTTAAAACCGGGCGGATACTTGATTTATGCCGATGTTATTTATCCGGAGGCAATTTCCGATATGGATAGGGTATCGAGGTTCAGCTTCGGTTTGGAAAGCGTGGATATCGATGAAGTAAAGTCGCTTTTGAAAAAGAGCGGTTTTACAGAGATACACTCGTTGCTCGAAAAAACTCTTGTGTGCCATAACTATGAGGCGGTTTACAGGAGGAATTAATATGGGTAAAAAGAAAACATGGCGTGAGAAACTGGCGGACAGCAAAGACCTGCCGAAGATAGAGGAAGTTACGGAAACCATGAGCCAGAAGTGGGGAACTGGGAAATTCGTTATCCCTGCTCCGCTGGAAGTGGACGAAATAATGAGAAAGGTTCCTTTTGGCAAGCTGACGACAATAAATCAGATACGCATTATTCTGGCAAAAAAGCATAACGTCAATTTCGCCTGTCCGATTACAAGCGGTATATTTGCATGGACTGCCGCTCATGCCGCCGAAGAAGATGCGGCAGAGGGTAAAACAGATATTACCCCTTACTGGAGGACGCTCAAATCCACCGGCGAGCTTAATGAGAAATATCCCGGAGGCATTGATAGCCAGGCAAGGCATCTTATAGCAGAGGGACACGAAATCGAACCGTCTAAAGGTAAAAAATCCCCTAAGGTAAGGGATTTCGATAAGAAGCTGGTGCAACTATGAACGAACAAAACATAAATAATATGATTGCATATTGCGGATTGAACTGCGCCGACTGTTTCAGCTACAAAATGAATGTATCGGAAGCAGCAAAGTCTTTGCGCAGAGATTTACACTCGGAAAAAATTAAAGTAATCTGGAAGGACATTCCATTTCTCGGAGATTATGACGAATTTAAAAAATCGCTGGACGGGCTTGCCAAGATGCGCTGTACGAAAGCGTGTTCCGGAGGCGGAGGCAATCCGTGGTGTAAAATAAGAATATGCTGCCAGAAAAAAGAAATAAACGGATGCTGGCAAT
>CAYNQR010000043.1:0-5638 GCA_964399425.1 uncultured Dehalococcoidales bacterium
ATATTCATGTCGGTCCCAGCGATTATGTTCCCTGGCTGAAAGACCGCAAATACTGTCATATCAAGATGGAAGGACGCACCTTCGGCGATGTTCCCCTGGATCTCGAACTGAAGCTGGAAGTCTGGGATAGCCCCAATTCAGCCGGTGTCGTTATCGATGCGGTAAGATGTATTAAACTGGCTCTGGACAGGGGAATCAAGGGTTCTCTGAATGCGCCTTCATCTTACTTCATGAAGTCACCTCCCATTCAGTATCATGATGATGAAGCCCGCCGCATGGTAGAGGAGTTTATTAAGATTAATTCGAAACCGGCGGATAAATCCGCAGAAGAGGCGGCATGCGGTTGTGCCGAGAAGCCGGAACCCGGGAAAAAGAATTAACCGGCTTCCATGAGCGATAATCCGGATAACGTATGGTGCGGGGGTTGGTAGTATTGTGAAGATTGCCTTGGTATCCCCATATGATTTTTCTTATCCCGGCGGGGTAGTTAATCATATAGTGGCGCTGGAAAAACAGCTATCGGAAATGGGGCATGATGTAAAAATCATTGCCCCGACCTCGAGAACTGTCGATAATCATGATAACTTTGTAAAAATCGGCAAAGCCCGTTGCTTTCCGGTAAAAGGTACTACCCTGCGTATAAGCACGTCTTTAAGGCTGGCTTCCCGAATTAAAGAAGTAGTGGAGAGGGAAAAATTCGATATTTACCATCTTCATGAACCCTGTATGCCTATGCTGTGTTCCTCTATGCTCAAGTTTGCCGATGCGCCGATTGTGGGTACTTTCCATGCGTCGGGGGTTATCCCGAACTACTATTTCGGATGGCCGGTAACTACATACAAGCTGAAGAGGCGGCGACATAGAATAGCCGGTAAAATTGCCGTATCGAAACCGGCTATGGACTACGCCAAGAAGTATGTGCCGGGTGATTATCAGGTAATTCCCAACGGCATAGACCCGGATTATTTCCATCCGGATGTAAAACCGATAGAAAAATATCTCGACGGTAAACTTAATATCCTTTTTGTCGGCAGGCTGGAAAAGCGCAAGGGGCTTAAATATTTAATCGATGCCTATAAAATCGTGAAGAAAACGTTTCCGGATTCGAGGTTGCTTGTCGTCGGACCCGGGGTAAGATTCCGCAGGAAGTACGAAAATAAGGTTAAGCGGGAACATATCGAGGATGTCGTCTTCGTTGGCAAGGTTCCTTTTGAAGAGCTGCCGCGCTATTATAAAACCGCTGACGTCTATTGTTCGCCGGCGGTTAGCGGAGAAAGCTTCGGCATCGTCCTTTTGGAAGCGATGGCGGTTGGAACTCCTGTTGTGGCTTCCGATATCCCCGGATATGCGTCTGTACTGACGAACGGGAAGCAAGGGTTGCTGGTGCGTCCGCGAAAATCGAAGCTGCTGGCACGGGCCATATGCCGTATTTTATCCGATAAGGAACTTCGTTTGCAGATGGGTGCGAACGGTATCTCGACTTCACGGGAATATGACTGGAAGAAAGTCGCCCGGCAGGTTTATGATTATTATTTGAAAGTACTCGGTGAAAAATCCGTATCGAAACCGGCCGGCGATGAAGAAAAGTCGGAAGTCCTCGTATAGCATATAGTTTTTCCAGATTTTTATATTTAAATAGATATAACTATGAGTAAAATGGCGCAGATTCGCAAGAAGGCAGAAAAAATCTTTACCGACCCTGTGGTAACACTGCTGGCAAAGACCGGAATTACACCGGATACCTTAACCTGGATAGGATTTTTAATCGCTGCGGTTACTGCCGTATTTGCTGCTTTAGGAAATACACTGGTTGCCGGGCTTTTATTACTGTTCGGCGGTTATTTCGATATGCTGGACGGTTCCCTGGCAAGGAGAACCGGTAAAGTCAGCGTTTTCGGCGAAGTGCTCGATTCTACTTTAGACCGGTTGTCGGAAGGGGTTATTTTAATCGGACTTTTATACTGGTTGGCAGCGGAAGGTTCGATAATTGGAATAATGCTTGCGGGCGTTGCAATGTTATCTTCGCTGGTCGTAAGTTATATACGCGCCAAGGCGGAGATAATAAAAGTGGAGTGCCTCAAGGGGCTTTTTACCCGCCCTGAAAGGGTGATAGTACTGGCAATCGGTTTCTTTATAAACCGCTTGGAGATTGCCCTCGGGATAATCGCTTTCTTCAGCCTGATAACGGTGGGGCAGCGCCTCTACCATGTATGGCGCCAGTTAAAATAAACTAGGTAGGTGATAATATGCCAGTTGTAGCTATTGTTGGAGCTCAGTGGGGGGATGAGGGAAAAGGTAAAGTTGTCGATATGCTGTCTGAGAAGGCTCAGGTGGTAGTCCGTTTTTCAGGCGGAGATAATGCCGGTCATACGGTTATCAATCCGTCCGGGGAATTTAAACTGCACCTGGTTCCTTCGGGAATATTCTATCCGGGTGTTACCTGCATTATCGGTAACGGTGTGGTGGTCAATCCCGCCAAGCTTATCGAGGAAGTCGATGCTCTTAACCAGTGCGGAGTGGATACAAAGAGGCTTGTCATAAGTGACAGGGCGCATATCGTTATGCCTTATCATATAATCATAGACGAGTTGGAAGAAAGGTCGCGCGCCGGAAAGGCGCTGGGGACGACCAAACGCGGTATCGGCCCGGCCTTTACGGATAAAATTGCCAGGCAGGGTATCAGAATCGGCGAACTGCTCGATAAAGAGGGTTTAAAGGAACGCCTGAGCATGGTAGTCGAAACCAAGAATGAAATCCTGACCAAGATTTACGGAGTCGAACCCCTGTCCCTTTCGCAGATTTACAAGCAGTGTTGTGAATACGGAGACCGCCTGGCGCCGTATATCAAAGAAACGATTACATTGCTCAGAGATGCGCAAAAGAGAAACGATATGATTATTCTCGAAGGAGCGCAGGGCGCTCTTCTCGACCCCGATTTCGGCACTTATCCGTATGCCACTTCATCCTCGCCCTTATCCGGCGGCGGTTGCCTGGGGTCGGGTATCAGCCCCACCAGCATCGACCGGGTGCTCGGTGTTTACAAGGCTTACTGCACCAGGGTCGGCAGCGGGCCGATGCCTACCGAACTGAATGATGCAGTCGGCGAGGAGATTCGTGTCACAGCGCATGAATTCGGTACCACCACCGGCAGGCCGCGCCGCTGCGGCTGGTTCGATGGCGTAGCCGCCCGTTTTTCCAGCCAGCTTAACGGTTTTACCGGCGGTATTATTACCCGCATCGATGTTCTTGACAAACTGCCGAAGCTGAAGATCTGTACCGCTTATGAACTCGACGGCAAAATTATCGATTATATTCCTGCCAGCGTATCCGAATATGACAGGTGTAAACCTGTTTATGAGGAACTGGACGGCTGGCAGACATCTACCGACCATATACGGCAGTATCAGGATTTGCCGGTACAGGCCAGGAAGTATATCAAGCGCATGGAAGATTTCATGGATTGCCCGGTCAATTTCGCCTGCATCGGCCCCACCAGGGAACAGACGATACCGCTGAATCCGATATTTTAAAAACCAATCATTATGGCAATCATTAAAGGCTCGGAGTTGTCTTCGAGCCTTTTCCTTGATCTTTTTAAATTTATCCATCCTTACGGATTACAGGTACTGTCATGCTGTGTTTGTACCCTTCGTCAGGCTACCAGGATGTGCGGATACTAAAGACCGTTCAGAGGGAGAGCTTGTACCAAAGCCGTTCGTGGTGAGCCTGTCGAACCATAACGGCGGCGACTTATTTATATTCCGCCTGATGCCGAAGATACCTTTGTGCTGTCTCTCCCCGCCGCCCCGGATTCTTCAATCACCCCCTGTGATTTCAGAATGACAATTTAATCGTAAATCCCGTAGGGACGGGCATTGCCCGTCCGCCAGATGCGAAGACATAAATGCGGACGACCATTGGTCGTCCCTACGTGTTTGTAAATAAAGGCAGGAAATAGCACTCCGCGATTCTCTCACTTTAGAAAAGGGAGATTAAGAGGTATTTTGGCAAGTTAGCGGAATAGATGCAGCTATATGAAGCAAAACTCTGATACTATGTAAACTGTCATGCTGAGTTCGTAGTGGTAGAACGAGGTATCCGGGGTAGGGGTGGCTAAAGCCTTCCCCTTGGGGAAGGTGGCATTTATGGAGTAAATGCCGGATGAGGGCTGTTAGTCCGCCTTGCTGGAACTCAATATCCGGGATGGAGGTTAAATACATTTCATAAACCCTCATCAGTCTCGCTAAGCTCGACGGCTTCCCCTGGGGGAAGCCGTTTTTTGTTCCCCACCCGCCGGATTTTTCTTCTATTAGCAGACCGGCAGGTCCATCTTGTATTTCTTGAGCGTTTCTTTTATCAGGTTGGCTGTACTTTCATCCGGTTCGTACAGCGGCGGGCGCGGGCTGCCTACCCTGAAGCCGATCTGGTTCATGGCATACTTGATGGGTATCGGATTGGCTACCTTGAAAAGGACGTCAATCAGCGGTATCAACTGGCGGTGTATCTTGGCCGCCTTTGCCGTATTTCCGTCCAAAAAGCTGTCTATCATCTCATGCAACTGTTCGCCGATGATATTGGACGCCACGCTGACAACGCCGTAGCCGCCCAAAGCCAGTATCGGCAGCGTATCGTTGTCATTCCCGCTCCATACCAGGAAATCATCTTCGGTATTCTCTATAATGCGGCTGATTTCATTCAGGTTGCCGCTGGCTTCCTTAATACCGATGATATTATCGATTTTACTGAGCTTGATGACGGTATCGGATGACAGGCTGGCTACTGTTCTCGACGGGACGTTGTAAAGTATACAGGGCAGGCTGGTGCTCTCGGCAATCGCCTTGAAATGCCGGTATAAACCGTCCTGCGTCGGTTTGTTGTAATAGGGGACTACCAGCAGGCAGGCATCGACGCCGCACTCTTCGGCTTGCTGGGTGGTTTCGATGGCTTCGCGTGTGCTGTTGCTGCCGGTTCCGGCAATTACCGAGCCTTTATCTCCGGCAACCGTTTTAATCTCGCGAAACAGGCGTAATTCCTCCTGGCGCACCAGTGTCGGCGATTCTCCGGTGGTGCCGACGACAACCAGTCCGTCGCTCCCGGAGGCAAGCAGGGCAAGCGCCAGTTTTTTCGCCTGCTCGTAGTCAACTGCGCCGTCTTCTTTAAACGGCGTCACCATGGCTGTGATGAGTCTTCCAAGCTTCATAATTTAACCTCCGATACGGAGCCAGTCTCTCTTTATTATTTCTTCGGCGATTTGCACCGCATTCAGAGCGGCTCCTTTTCTTATATTATCGGCTACTATCCACATTACCAGGCTGTTGGAGTGTGAAACATCGGTGCGGATGCGTCCGACATATACATCATCTGTTCCAGCTGCCGAATATGCCTGCGGATACAGGCTGATGGCGGGGTCGTCCATTAGTTTTACACCGGGTGACTGCGATAAAATACGCTTGGCTTCATCGGGAGTGATGGAATTGGTAAATTCTACATTGACTGCTTCGCTGTGCCCGATAAATACCGGCACGCGCACGCAGGTTGCCGAAACGGCGATGTTATCGTCGTGCATAATTTTCCTGGTTTCTTCCACCATTTTCCATTCTTCCTTGGTATAGGCGTTATCCAGGAAAACATCTATTTC
>CAYNQR010000044.1:0-5419 GCA_964399425.1 uncultured Dehalococcoidales bacterium
AAAAGTTGTCAGTATGGACGGAATCAAGCCCATTCTCCTGGCAATCAAGGAAGGCGTTATAGAATCATCGGTAGCTACCATCCCCAGGATGCAGGGCTCGCTGTCGATTCTAATGCTGTGGCAGGCTTCGCTGGGCGTTCAAATGCCGCGCAAGATTGATACGAATATAGATATCATCACGCAGGAAAACGTGGATAGCTTCCTTGCTTTAGCTGTGTGACGGATAGCGGCGTCAGGCAGTTTTCGCTATCCGGTGATAACTTCGCCAACAAATCGGCAATCAGAGATTAAAAAAGCCCTTTAAGTCTGGATGCTTAAGGGGCTTTTTGGCTTTATGAATTTTTAAAAGCTTTTATTCAATTAATCTAATTACCTATTGACATGGTCATAACCGCTAACTATTATAATACTTGCGGTTTTATTACTCCTTATTGTCATTATCAATCTTTTTGGTCAAACCGGATTTTATTCCGGTAACAGGTTAAGAGGAGGGGAGTATGGCGGATGGGTTCTTTAAAATCCGTTCACACGGCCGCTTCCCAACACCAAACCGCTGTTTATTAAGTCGTACCTTTCCTTCTGTTGTCTATCACCGAAAGAACCGGCTCCCATGGATTGTTTTATTTTACATGTCGGTATTTAAACCCATATTGCAATTCCAAGAGGTATACTGATGGAAGATAATAGTTTAAACTCTCAAGGCGAAAAATCCTCTGCGGATTGTAAACCCCCGGGTAATACCCAGCCGGAAAGAAGCCGTAGCTTTAGTTCTTCCATTCAGGCGGATTTATTGCCTGTGGAAGACCCGGAAGTAATACAACAAATACTGGAAATGTCTGAAGCGCTGGGCGACAATCCGATTACACGCAGAACTCTTTTAAAGCTGGCAGCTCTCGGCGGTTCGGTGCTTCTAATAAACAGCGTTGTTCCGCAAACAGCGATAACTACCTGCAAGAATCCGCTGGAGTCATGCAGCTGGCCGGCAGAAACTACCACGGCAGGGCCCAGTTTCAGCGCCTCCGTTTTGCGCAAGCAGGATATGCTGATATTGAGATTCGATTTTTATTCCCTCAAGCTGAACGGCACAAACCTGGAACGGATGAATACCGATAAAGATTCCTTTATCGTGGTTAATTTCGCCCACGGGAACGATTTCCTGCCGCAGAATATCGCCGAGCGGGCCTTCCTTGAGACGGCGGAGGAATTCAGCGACGATACCGAAGACCCCTCCAACGCCCCCAATCCCCCGGGAGGTTCGGAGACACCCGGTCAGCCCGGCACTGTAGCGGCCAGGTTGGCGGGGGGAAGCAGGCTGGTTTTTAAAATACCGCCAGGTTCATCATCAATTCCCTTTACCATGGACGAACTGCTGGCGTGGCAGAAATATGAACTGAACGTAGCTCCGACGGCGTTACCAGCGGATGAACCGGATTACGGAAAGATGCCGGCCGAACCCAAATGGAATGAGACTGCCCTTGAGGTTCCCTGGCAGTTGATAATATCGCCGAATAACCATGCCGGCTGGGCTCATGCCACGAGCCCGGTTACGCACCATAACCGCACCGAACTCTGGCATACCAGGCTGGGAGTGAGGAAACAAAGTACCGGTGGTACGCCGCAGTGGATTGTGGATGAAGAAGAGGATTACTATCGTACTCTTCGCGCCATCTGGACGCCCGGTTTTGACCGGGAAACGACGCCGGATGCCAACGATATGAATCCGTTCAGAATGTCGCTTACCAATAATGACCGCTGGCAATTGGTGCGGTTGACTTCGGATTACAATATGGTAAAGCCGGGCAGCCTGCAATATTATATTCCCGATCCGGTGGATGTTGAACGCTTTATGTTAAGCAGCCTCGGCGCCTGGATGAATACCCGCGGCGTCTGGCCGGATGCCCCGGCGGGGGAAGACCTCGACATCGTAGAGTGGCGTCACCTGGCCGCCATGGCACGGGACAGCTATGTGCGCGTGGTTTACAAAGGCTTTTTATTCCCTACCGGGCATGGCGCCACACTGGTAAAAGTCACCGAACGTAAAGTGCAGCCGGTACCGGCCGGAGGAAGCCTGACGGGTAATACAGCTGCCTATCTGCGCCAGCGTTTTTTCATCGTGGTAAGACAGCCCGTGAAAAACTACCCCGCCCACACCTCGCAGCCTAACCAGGGACGGCAATGGCCTTTTAACAGCGTGCGTATAACCACCCTGGTAACGCCTTCACTGGATGACCCGACCATGACCGGCGAAGCCTATGACCTGGCGGGGCAGGGACAGAAAGCCTTCTGGCCGAGGGTCGCGGGCTATGATTATCTTTTCCATATGATAGCTACAGACAGCGACGGCCAGTCTTCGGAATTCACCAGCCCGCTGGCTTTCATTTCGTCAACCCTGCAGCAGGTAGAAGATGTCAGCAGCTTCCTGCAGCCTGCCGTAACGGCCTATAACAGCTCAGCTGCCAACCAAAACAGGCGGCAGCGGCCTTTGCAGGGGCAAAAGGTAGCCTTTGCTCCCAGTTCCGCTAAAGACGGAGTGGCGGACCGCAAACATGGTGATACCAGCGCAGAGGTAAAAACGATAACCCTCGGCGCAACACTGCCGACCCCCTCGAGTGCCGGTCTGCCGGACGACCAGCCGCGCTTCTTCCCCACCTGGCAGGAAGCTGAGGTACGATTACCCGGCGCCGAACAGGCATCAGGTAAAGCCCTGCCGGCTCCGGTGGTTATCGAGCTGCATCCGGACTATCTTGCTAATGGCTTTCAAGCTTCAGCTAATCCGGCTTATATCTGGGCAAAACTGAAAGCAAAAGTAGATTTGGATTTCAACGGTTCGGGGGATAAATCCGGCGCTGTTGTTACGCCAAATATGCAAATCAGCGGTCTTTCTCGCAATAAGGGAGTCATGTCCGGGCCGATTGATACTATACCCACAGACTTCGACCCGAACCTGTTTTTCAACGGTGCCAAGATACTGGGCGGAATACTGCTGGCAGAAATAATCCAGGCTGCCAATCTGGGTGACGGACGTAAAACTCCCCGCATTACAAACAACGTTGTTTATCCCGGGGGAAACAACAGTCTTCCTCCGCAGGCTGTGGAAACACGCCTGGACTGGAATCCGGGTTTGAAGGGTGACCCGCTGCACGTATTCGAACCTTCCGGTTCTACCAGCCTGGAGGTGAAAGGGGTCTTTATAACTCCTATCGACCCTCCGGCAGCACCGACATACGATATCACCGGGGACCTGCGTGATTTCTGGGTTAATATGATCGGTACGGGAAGCTTTCTTTTTCTAAGGTTCCATTTCGCAAAATTGGTTTTTACCGCCAAAACCGGCAAGAAACCCAATGTGGATGTCGATATCGATAAAACCGATTTTGCCGGTCAGCTGGAATTCGTCAACCCGCTGAAAAACTTTATGGAAAAACTGGGAAAAGGGATGAATCTGGATGTTACACCGACCCAGGTAAACGTCGGCTTGACCTTACCCATTCCCAACGTTACAGTCGGTATCGTTGCCATTCAGAATATGCATCTGGGCTTTAAGCTAGCCATTCCGTTTACCGGGCAGGCGGTAAGGGTAAGGTTCAATTTCTGTGAAAGAGAAAAACCCTTCCTGTTGACTGTCTTTGCCATCGGCGGTGGCGGTTTCTTTGCCATTGAGGTGGGGTTGGATGGGGTGGAACGGCTGGAAGCGGCGCTCGAATTCGGAGCCAGCATGGCGCTCGACCTGGTTATCGCCAGCGGCAAGGTTTACATCGCAGGCGGTATTTACTTCGAAATGGAAAAAGTAGGCCAGCCGGACGAAACCATCAGTCTCATCGCCTATATCCGCATGGGCGGTTCTTTAAAGATTCTGGGTCTGATAACCCTTTCGATAGAATTTTATCTCGGTCTTAGCTACCAGAAGCCGCCTAATGAGCTGTGGGGACAGGCTAAGTTGACCGTCAAGATTGAAATACTCTTCTTCTCGAAGAGCGTGCAGCTCTCGGTTGAACGGCGTATTGCCGGAGGAGACAGCGGCGGCAGCAGTCACCCGCTGTCTGCACCAGCTGCCGGAACTCAAGACGGTTATATGTCCAAACTGAAAGCTCCGCATGGCGGCGGTAACTTCGAAGACCTGATAAACGAGGATGAATGGGTCGAATACACCGGTGCTTTTGCCAAGGTTGCTGTATAGGCTAAGGAGATAAGCTATGAAAACGCAGACAATAACCTGGACCGCCCTGCCTAACGGAATAATTCAACGTAAAGAAGGAACCAGGCTAAGGCTCTCGGTTTTCGTTTCGCCGCGACTGCAGTCCGATAGTAAAAACGACACCCTGTCATCCTTTCCGGATTTTTTGGATTGGCCGGCTGCCCTGTTTCCTGCCGGCGACCGCCGTGAGGTTATATTCCACGTGCAATTCGGAAGCGGAAACCCGATACAGGCCACCATCGTCAGCGATTTGCCCTCTTCCGAACTCTGGCGTAATATTTTTGACGAGAACACCCTTATCGAGCCGTACGAAATGCCGGACTTCAAAAGCATGCCCATACAGTCCTTCCCCGTAAAAAATATACAGGCTTTTTTCAAGCAGCAGTACGTTAACCTGGCTACCGCATCCGCTGAGGACTTTCCTCTCGCGGATGAACTGGTGATAAATTCCGGAGCACCCTTCCGTCCGCTGGCGCTTACATTTCGGGAAAATAATGAAGAGCAGTTAACCGCGGCAATCATGACTGAGCTTAGTAGAAAGGGCTATACTACCGCCGGCAGTATTAGCGACCCCGATGAAATTACCAGGTCCTTTTTACAGGCGAAACTCTTTCATAAACCGCTTGGCGCCGCAAGAATAACCCTTCAGCCGCCTGCGATCGATTTTCACAGTGCGATATCGCTTTTAGGCAATTATCCCTATCTATTGCGGAGGCTGGGGCTGGTTTTTGACCTGGAGATAGCGGTACCGATGCGTATAGCTTCCGAGAACATCGTACAGGTGATTGCGACCTGGACGCCTGCATTACCTGATGTAATAATCACCAATGACACTCCTAACTGGGATAAAAAAATGGCAACGCGCTGTTATGTTAGCCCGGAGGCTTTTTATGCCTTGCCCAGGGTCAGCAATCCAGAACTTTTTGACGGTATGCTGCCCTTTGAAGATACACGGCGCTACGAGGCAACTGTCATAGATGTCGACGGTTCTGCCATTAAAGCGCTTGATTTTGCCGGCAACCTGGCTATGGCTCGCAGCATACGTAAAAGCGCCGATACCCCCGCAACCTCTTCGGTTCCTTCACTACGCACAGCCGGTATTGCAGTAGCCAGGATAGACAAAGCAGAACAAACCCATTTAACATTTGAAAAGCAGGATCAGCTGAACCAGAATCTCGGAGGCGGCAGCGATATCACGCTCGATGCCGAAGATATAACCTGCGG
>CAYNQR010000045.1:0-5260 GCA_964399425.1 uncultured Dehalococcoidales bacterium
ACCTCGAAGCGGTAAAGCTGCACTTTTTCGTACGGCATAATACCGGCTTTGCGGCGGCAGATGTCTATTTGCTGTTCCGGCGTATCCACCCCCTCGAGGTCGGGCAGCAGCAATCCCTTGCGGTAATCCCTTTCCACGATAACACCATATTTCTTCGCGTCCAGCTTGCCGATATCATCGACAGGTTCGGGTTCCGTCAGCACATCCACATTGTATTCGAGTTGTTTAAGTTCGTCTGTGGTAACCGGCGAAAACCTGGGGTCGCGGGTTGCCGAACTGATAGCATTGGAGATGATTTCCCGGGCGATATTTTCATGTGCCGGCTCGAAGGTACCGATGCAGCCGCGAAGCTGCCCGAACTTATGCAGGGAAACGAACACGCCTGCCTGTTCCTGAAAGAGGGGTGGCAGGGGGGCGGGCGGTTTTATCTTCCTGCCTTCGGTAACATAGGTTTCTACGGTTTGCTTGGCCAGCTTTACCGGCTCGGAAAGCTCTTTATTCTCGGCTTTCTTTATAATTATTCCGGCATATCCGACGACTTTAGCGTAATCCCCTGAAACATCGCCGCTGGTACGGTGCATTACCAGTTCCGTTTCCGCGGCGCCGAGTTCTTTAGCCGCCGCAATCAGGCTGACAACCGGCCCGAATCCGCACATACTGATGTTGTTTTTCCGGATGCGTTCCAGCAATTCGTCTTCATTGAGTTCGAGGATGGATTCGATTGCCAGGTTATCCTTTTTAATAACCGCTTCCTGTTTTTCATAATGCGTCATATCGCTGGAAGCGATAATCATTACTTCATCTTGACTATCTTCAATAACTTTTGCTATTTCCCTGCCTATTTCTTTATAAATCGTTGCTTTTTTATAAGGGGCGATATTAATGGGTACTATTTTGATATTAGGTTTAAAGTATTGCAAAAAGGGAAGTTGCACCTCGATTGAATGTTCAGGCGAGTCAAAAGCTGAATAGTCTTCCTGCAGGTATTTAGAGTTATTAAGAATTTGTTTTCCGATGTGTGAATTGACAGCTACTTCACCGAGTGGCGTTTTCCAGATGCCGTTAGTCATTATACTATAGGGTTTACCTATCCCCCTGTGATTAAAACCTATGATGATGCATGTATCCTTTAAGTTTACTTTCGAGATGGTAGCTCCGGCTACGCTTCCGGAATAGACATATCCCGCGTGCGGCATTATTAATCCGATAACATCTTCTTTTACGGCATTTTTATCGACCATTTCCGATATCATCTCTCTCAATTCGGAAGGGGAATCCGGGTAAAACATTCCGGCAACGGCTGCTTCTCTTATCATAACTTCACCTCGCCATCCGTCCTGATATTCAGGTCTGCTCCGCAGTAAGCGCAGCTTCCGCCTTTCAGTCCGAGTATCTTTGTCTGATATCCGTATCTCTGTATAACCAGCTTGCCGCATGAATAGCAGACAGTGTTTTCACTGTTGTGGCCGGGAATATTTCCGGCATAAACGAATTTAAGACCGGTATTTTTAGCGATATCGATAGCATGTTCCAGTGTTTCCACGGGAGTCGGTTGAACATTATTCATATTATAGTTGGGATAGAATCTGGTTACATGCCAGGGAGTCAGTTCTCCCAATTCATCTTTAATCCAGCGGGCGATGCCCTCGAGTTGCATATCGTCGTCGTTAACTGCGGGAACGATGTTGGTAACCGCTTCTACATGCATATTCCATTTCATTTTGGCTCTTTTGGCGTTATCGAGGATGCCTTCCCATTTTTTTATATTGGCAAGCGTTTTATAAGCTTCACCGGTGAATCCCTTGATATCGACACGGTAGGCATCCAGATAGGGGCCGATGGCATCCAGCGCTTCCGTGGTCATATATCCGTTGCTTACATAAACGGTATACAATCCGCTCTCTTTTGCCAGTTTTGCCGAATCCAGCGTATATTCGAACCACATGGTCGGTTCGTTGTAAGTCCAGGCAATGCCGCGGCACTGGTATTCCATTGCCAGCATTACGGCTTCGCGCGGCAATATCTTTCTTCCTTGCAAGGGGTTGTTTACACATGATATTTCCCAGTTCTGACAGCCGTCGCAGTGGAAGTTGCATCCCCAGCTGCCCAGCGAGAACACAGAACTGCCGGGGTAGAAGTGAAAGAGCGGTTTTTTTTCGACCGGGTCGACGGCTACGGAAGATACCTGCGCATAGTTGAGGTTGTAGAGTGCGCCGTCCTTATTCTGATACATTCTGCAAACGCCTGTCTTGTTGGCAGCAATGCGGCACTGCCACCGGCAGGTGTTACAGCGTAGGTGCGCATCGGTCAATTTTTCATAGAGCAGAGCCTGATGCATAATTAACCTCAGTCTTATTATACACTATATCAAGCGCATTTTGTTTTATCTGTACCGTATAAAGAGATTATGTGTTTGATGAAATCATCCAATAATAAAGAGTATGTCATATAAGTCGGGAATTCCCGAATGAGATAGGGTTGTTACCCCCTTCTCTGATTTCGGAGAAGGCGGCAGGCTGATGAGGTTTTGGTCTTTCTTACCTCACCCCTAACCCCTCTCCGCCGGCAGAGAGGGGTACTGTCATCCCGGGTCACAACTTGTCCTCTTAAAGGTATTTGTATGCCATCGGCCTGGCTTTTGACACAAACCATCCGAAAGAATAGTATTTTATATACTAATAAATTTCTCAGGAAAATCGAGCGGCTTTTCTTTTTCCCGGCAACAAGCAGACGGAAATGAATCAAACAGAAAACAATTCAAGCAAGAATGTCATTCTAGTTATCGCTGTTATGACCTCTTTTTTGACCCCTTTCATGGGGTCAGCGGTAATTATCGCACTGCCGGCTATCGGCAGCGAGTTTTCGATGGATGCCATCACTCTAAGCTGGGTGGTCAGTTCCTACCTGCTCTCTTCGGCAGTCTTTCTGTTGCCAATCGGCAGAGTGGCGGATATATACGGAAGAAAGAAGATTCTCTTACTGGGAATAATCGCTTTTACGGTTTTTTCCTTTTTGGTGGCAATTACCTCATCTACGCCGCTTTTAATTGCGCTCAGGGCTTTGCAGGGCATCGGCAGCGCTATGATATTCGGTACCAGCGTTGCCATACTTACCTCCGCTTTTCCTGCCAGGGAAAGGGGAAGAGCGCTGGGCATAAACGTGGCATCGGTCTATCTGGGGCTCTCTTTAGGCCCTTTTCTCGGCGGTATTCTCACTGAAAGCCTGGGTTGGCGCAGCATTTTCTGGGTAAATGTTCCGCTGGGTTTGATTGTAATTTTAATGATACTATGGAAGCTTAAGGGAGAGTGGACGGAAGCAAAAGGCGAAAAGTTCGATTTTACAGGTTCCGTTATCTATGGCGTCAGCCTGATTACTGTGATGTACGGGATGTCGATACTGCCGCAGTTGTCTGCCGTCTGGTTCCTGATAGCGGGTTTCCTCTGTCTTCTGGCTTTCATATGGTGGGAGATGAAAAGCAGCAGCCCGTTGTTGAATCTGAATTTGATAAAACGCAACGCGGTATTCGCTTTTTCAAACATAGCGGCGTTTATAAATTACAGCGCCACGTTTGCCGTGGCTTTCCTTTTAAGCCTTTATCTTCAATATACGCAAGGGATGAGCGCACAGACCGCCGGACTTGTTCTGATTGCCCAACCCGTAGTGATGGCGATTATTTCTCCGCTCGCCGGCAGGTTCTCCGATAGAGTAGAACCGCGTGTAATAGCCACTTTCGGGATGGCTTTAACCGCCGCCGGCTTGCTGTATTTCAGTTTCATAAATCCCGATACTCCGATGGTTGTCATTATACTGGGGCTGTTAATCGTGGGGTTGGGACTGGCTTTGTTTTCTTCTCCCAATACCAATGCCATTATGAGTTCCGTCGAGAGCAGGTATTACGGGGTATCCTCGGCAATACTGTCTACGATGCGCATGGTTGGCAATATGTTCAGTATGGGAATCGTAACGGTGCTGTTTGCGGTGTTAATCGGAAGGGTCCAAATCACTCCCGAATATTATGCTCCCTTCCTGCATAGCATGAAAATAGCGTTCCTGATTTTTGCCGTTCTCTGTTTCTTCGGCGTCTTCGCTTCCTTAGCCAGAGGCAGGCTCATGAGATAATATCGAATTAAACATTAATCGATTTTTCGGTTATCTTCTTATTTGGTAATTATAGGTAAATAAATTACAATAACTGTATAATAAGTCCTGCAAATCTGCTTTAACTATTGATTTTAGCTTAATCAGGGGTTAATATTAGGGCAGAGACCTCTCGTTATGTTATTATAACTGCCCCTGCAGAGGAGGTATATCGAATGTCAATAGACAATATCGATAAAGAAATAACTCAATCCGTGATTCATAACGCCCGGAAACATCAATCTGCTCATAGTTACGAAATTTCTTCCGAGTGGTACAGAACTATGGTCAAGGGTTCGGAAGAAGGTTTTTTGCTGTTTGAAAGTAACGGGGCAATAATCGATGTAAACGAATCCCTTTGCAGTATGCTCGGCTACAGCCGTGAAGAGATGCTTTCTTCAACAGTGCTTGATTACGACTTCGGTTTAAATAACAATTGTGAAAAACTGTCGAAAATGGTAGACCAATTAAAAAAGCTCGGCGGGATTCATCATTTCGAGTCGCAACTGAAGTGCAAAATAGGCATCATCATCGATGTTATCGGCAGTATGCAGCATCTGGATATCGAATCCGGTCTCGTATTCTGTTTTTTTCATGATGTTACCGAGCATAAAATGCTGGAGCGCAAACTTGAAGAATCCGAGAAAAAGTACCGGGAGTTATTCGATGATGCCCCGATTGCATATATAAATGTAGATTTCGACGGATTTATCCGTGATAGCAACAAGGAAGCCTGGAAACTTTTGGGTTATACGCGTGAAGAGTTGACCGGAATCAAAATTTTCGACCTGCATCCCGATGAATTGAAGGACGAGGGGAAGTATATTTTTAAACAGGCGACACAGGGTAAAATTATTCAAGACAAAGAAGTGATACATATAAATAAGGACGGGTATAAGATTTATTGTCTGCTTTCGATCAATCCTTTAAAGAATGCGGAAGGAAAAACCATAGCTTTAAGGTCGACGCTGAAAGACATTACCATACGTAAATATATTGAACAGCAATTAGAGGAGAGCAAGGAATTTTCGGATAATATCATCAGGTTTATGAAAGATGGATTCTCTACTGTCAATGACAAAGGTGTGCAACTGGACGTTAACGATGCTTTTTGCCTGATGAC
>CAYNQR010000046.1:0-4800 GCA_964399425.1 uncultured Dehalococcoidales bacterium
ACCGTCGGCGGCTGGGTGGCGCAGGGGGGAACCGGAATCGGCTCCTACGAATTCGGATGGTTGAGTGATAACCTGATAAGCGTCCGTGTCGTTTTACCTGACGGAGAAGTAAAAAATTACACAGGCGAATATATCGATTTAATATCCGGTGCCGAGGGAACAACCGGATTTATAACCAGCGTTATTTTAAAGATCCAACCGCTGGAAGAACTCGAAGTTTTATCGCTCGGATGCCCGCACGCTTCCGAATTGCAGCAGTTGATAAAACTGATTATAGATGAGAAATTGCCAGTCTGGTCGATGCTTTTTATAAATCCGCGCATGGCGGAACTGAAAAACAAAGCCCCACTTCTGGAGCATTTCGGTCACCGTGTAGAAAAAACTGTATTGTTGCCCGCTTCTTATATACTGACCATCGCTTTCCGTAAAAAAGACAGCCGCAAAATCGATGAAAAACTGGCAAAGCTTGTAAAAACCTGCAATGCAGAGATGCTAAGCAAAGAAATAGCCGAACATGAGTGGAAAAACCGCTTCAAGATAATGATGGTAAAACGTCTCGGCCCCAGCCTTATCCCCGCCGAATTCGTGATACCGCTCTCCAAGCTGGGTAAGGTAATGGACGAAATCGAAAAAAAGATAAACCAGCCGGTCATTAAAGAAGGTGTTATCGTCCGCCATGGAAAAGACGGCAACCCCGAAGCTGTAATACTCGGGTTTATTCCCGGTGACCAGCGTAAATTCAGATACAACTTTGTCTTCGCCCTGTCGTTATCCGTTTTAAAAATCGCCCGCAAATACGGCGGCCGTCCGTACTCAACCGGGTTATATTTCAAACATATAGCCACAGACGTCTTCGGCAAACAAAAAATAGCGCACCTTAAAGAACACAAGGTAAAAATTGACCCTAAAGGGATTTTAAATCCGGGAAAAGTTTACGGCAGCAGCCTGCTGACGTCATTTATGAGTCTTGCCACGCTGTTCGAGCCTGTTATCAGGCCGCTTGGTAATCAGGTGATTACGCAAATCGGCGAAAGACCGTCCAAACCTGTTCGCAATATACCTGCGGATGTAGCCTGGTACGCCTACGGCTGTTCGCAATGCGGCTACTGTATCGACGAATGCGACCAGTTCTACGGCAGGAAATGGGAAAGCCAGAGCCCGCGCGGCAAGTGGTACTGGCTGCGCGAATATATGGAAGGGCGCGAGGAATGGAATCAATTCATGGTAGATACCATTCTGGTCTGCACTACCTGTGAACTCTGCAACCTGCGCTGTTCGGCATCCCTACCCATCGAACCTTCATGGCAAAAACTGCGAGGTATTCTCATTCACGATGAAAAACGGATGACAATTCCTCCGTTCGAAATGATGTCGGCATCGCTTTCCAAGGAAGGAAATATCTGGGGCGCATACCGCAAGAACCGTTCCGACTGGTTCCCCGAGGATTTGAAAGAGAAACACGGGCCTGCGCATAAAGCCGAAATAGCTTATTTTGCCGGCTGCACCGCCAGCCATGTCGAAAAAGATATCGCACTGGCAGCTGTCAGACTGATGGATGAAGCAGGTATCGACTTTACCTACCTCGGAGAAATCGAGAATTGCTGCGGAACCCCGATGCTGGTCTGCGGCAAGTGGGACGTTTTCGAACAGACCATAAGAGCCAATATCAAGGCGATGCAGGACGCCGGCGTTAAAACCGTTGTAACCTCCTGCCCTGCCTGCGACATGATGTGGCGCCATTATTACAAGATATGGGCCAAGAAACTGGGCATCGAGTACAACATCGAAGCCAAGCACTACAGCGAAGTAATTACCGATAAAATCAAAGAGGGTAAATTCAACTTCCCTGATACGGGTAAAAAAGTAACAGTAACCCTGCATGATTCCTGCCATATCGGCAGGGTGTCAAAGGTATATGATGCGCCGCGTGATTTCATAAAAGCCATTCCGGGAGTGGAGTTTGTAGAAATGGAACATAACCGCGAATGGGCTCACTGCTGCGGCAGCGTTTTAACCCTGATTAAAGACCCGCCCATCGCTGCTGAAATCGGCAAGTTCCGTGTCGATGAAGCTATAGCAACCGGCGCAGATAAACTGCTGGCGATGTGCCCCTGCTGCGAATTTCAGTTCAGGGTAACCACCAATACCAAGAACCTGCCGATGGAAACCGTAGACCTGGCGCGCTTTGCCGCTTCCTATTTCGGCTATGAATTCCCCGACCCCAATCCCGAAGTGAGAAAGCAATGGGCGGTCTTCGAAGCGATGATAGCCCTGATGAGTCCGCAGGGTTTTGCTAACATTATGGGCAAGATGTGGCCGGAGCTGATAGACGCCATGCCATTCGGAATGGGCGGAATAATGCGCTTTATGGGCAAGATTCCCGGAGCGTTATCGCTTATGAAGCCGTTGTTCCCGGTTTTGTTCCCGAGGCTTTTGCCGATGATGATGCCGAAAGTAATGCCGTTGATGCTGGATAAAGTGGCTGAAGCCATCCCCATGCCGGATTACATGAAACAGCAGATGCCCGATTTAATGCCGAAGGTGATGGATAACCTGATGCCGCACATGATAAAAGACGTGGTTCCACTGGTTACCCAGCCGATGATAGATTATTTAAGGGGGAAGGATAAGAAGAAATAGGATGACACTAATTCATCTTTTAGATTTTTATTATTTCTTCAACTATCCATTCAGCCGATACCCATAACCCGGTTACTGTAACAGGAAAGCCGCATTTACTTAGATTTTCTGCAGCCAAAATAATTTGCTTTTTGTGTGTGTCGGCATCCACCGGATTACGAGCACAATCATGATGTCCGACAATAAACATGCAACCTGATTTATGAATAGATATTGATATTTCAATTTTATCATATATCGAATCAATATATATATTATAATTTCCTGATAATTTTCCATCCATACCTGCATCTGTTATCATATCGACATATTCCACACCGTAGTTTTTCCTTATCCAGTCGATAACAGGCAATTGTATCCTGCCATCGATACAATTCAAGCAGGTAGCAAAACTCATTACTTACTCCTTTCTGCTAATCGTATATATTAATTGCATTGAAATTCGGGCGGCCTGGTAGTTGCCGGGTATCGTTCTAAGCTTGATTGGAGATGGTTATACAGGCTTATAAAGTAAAAATAACTTATTTTTATACTATATATGTAATTATTCTTTGCAGAGGCTAATCTGCACTTTCCGTACCTGATATATGCTGCTTGGTGGGGATGGTGATACCGGTCGCCCTGGCAACCAGCCTGTTATCCTGATTGACAACCGTTACCTCGGTAAAACCGGCTTTCCTGCCGCTCTTGATTACCCTGCCTTCAGCCGTCAGCCTGTCGCCGACTTTGGCGCTGGAGATAAAATAGACGTTGAGAGTAGAAGCCACGCTGGGATAAGCCATCGAATTGGCGGCAGCCCCGAATGCCTGGTCTGCAATCGACATGATGATGCCGCCGAATACGATACCGTGAAAGTTCTCGAACTCGGGACGCATTACGAGCGAAACCCTCGAATACCCTTCCGATATTTCGAGTATTTCAGACTGTAAAAACGATGTAATCGGTTCGGTCTTGATTTTATCCGTTAATAAAGAGATGTGTTGCTCTTTACTTTCTTTACTTGCGGACATATTAAATTCCTTCGATTATTAATATTTGACGGATGAAATGCCTGCCTCGAAGGCAGTGATATTGATGCCGACTATTTTAGCCGGCAGACTCTTGATAATACTTTCGCGCCATATCTTATCTTCGATATCCATAAACTGGGATAAACAACCCAGCATAAAGATGTTCAATACCTTTATGTTACCGATGGCTTCCGATTTTTTTGTGCCTTCCACGAAGTAAATACTATCGGTTTTCTGTTTAAGCACAGCTATAATTTCTTCATCGGACGGATATCGCTCCATTCCGCAGCTGACGGAAAGCGGAGGCATCTCGCGGTTATTCAATATAACGGTACCGCCCGCTTTTAAAAAGCCGAAACACCTGGCGGCTTCCATCTTTTCGAATGAGATTACAATATCCGCCTGACCTTCACCGATTACAGGAGAGTATATTTTCGGCGCCACCCGCAAATGGCTGATGACGCTGCCGCCGCGCTGTGCCATTCCGATAGTATCGGTTTTCTTGATATCGTATCCCGATGCAATGGCCGCATCGCCGATAACGTTTCCGGCAAGGATAACCCCCTGCCCGCCGACGCCGGCAATGATGATGTTGTAACTACTCATCACGCCCTCCAGCCAATTCTGGTTTTTCGGCATAAATCGCCTTGTTGGGGCATATCTGAACGCATAAGCGGCAGTTGTCTCCAGCACATAACGAGGCGTCGATAACAACGCTGTCCCCATTCTTTTGGATCGCCGAACAGCCGATAGCAAGACACAATCCACAATCGGTACATTTAAGTGCATCGACTTTGCTGGGATTGATTCCCCGCCTGACGGATACCGCACAGGCACCCCTCGATATAATAACCGATAACCCGTCATTTTCAAGCGAAGCTTTTAAGGCTTCCTTTAATGCCCTGACATCCCAGGCATCGACTACCCGCAAACCGGTTACTCCGCATGCTTTGACTATTTCCTCTAAATTGACAGCATAGGTATCTTCGCCCTGCACTGTTTTTCCGGTACCCGGGTGTTCCTGGTGTCCGGTCATGGCTGTCGTGCGGTTATCAAGTATAACCAGCGTGAATTTGGCTTTATTGTAAACGGCGTCGATCAGACCCGTTATTCCCGAATGTAAAAAGGTAGAGTCGCCGATAATGGCAAC
>CAYNQR010000047.1:0-4672 GCA_964399425.1 uncultured Dehalococcoidales bacterium
GTCTATTTGGAATAGCAGGTATCATAATATGCGTGTGCATCATATTGATAAGCGTAATGGACTTGCCTTTGCCTGATTTACACGGGACACGCGGCGCAACCCCCGACCACGGGAAAGGGTTTTAACTTACCTAACTTAATTCCCCGACCGTGAGGTCGTGGGAAGTTTATTTTATTTATTTCCCCCTCGAAATCTTATTCACTTATTATCAACGAATAAATAACAAAAGTGTAATACGTATTGTTAATTTTGTTATGTAGATTGTTACATTATTATAGTATTCTCCTATTTGGCGGGTTATCACTTAATCTCCCCTTCAAAATAATCTGAATATTAGTATTTGTTTATCGAGTTTAAATAAGGATGGGGGAATGAACGTCTTGATTATCGAAGATGACCTGGAGGATGGGTCCAGTATTGCAGGTATTTTCAATGAAAATTTCCCTGGTTTTAATATAATTATGGATTCGGGTATTAACTGTCTGGATATTTTAACAAACAAGAATCCCCATCTCGTTGTATTGAGTCTCGGTATATCCGGCGTTGACTGTATGCAAATTATAAGAGAAATATATGACCGTTCTGATGCTCCAATTATAGCGTTGTCCTCGAAAAGCAACGGTGAGGTTGTGGAAGCGCTCGAAAATGGAGCGGCAACATGTATAAATAAACCCGTTAATCAACGTATATTTGCGGCAAGGGTGGAGGCATTGTTTCGTAGATGAAGTTGTCCTTAGCGGCAATTAATTTATTTTAAACAGGGAGGTGATGTAAAGCAGTTTAAAAACAGGGAATAAATAATTAATTTTGATTCATCAAAAGGAGGAATATGTGAACAAGAATCAGACGAAAAAAACATTGAATGAAGAAAAGAAACAAACAGGCGAAGTAACCAGAAGAGACTTTCTTATCGGTGCGGGTACTGTAGTTGTCGGCGGAGCTGTCGGCGCCGGATTACTTTCCAGCTGCAGCGGCGGTGGAACGACAACAGTTACCGCTACCACTACCAAGACGGTTGAAAAGACGGTTACAACTACGGTAGGCGGCAGCGGAGCCGTTACCGTTACAGAAACGAAGACAGTCGGTGGCGATGGAGCCGTTACGGTTACACAGACGGTAACACAACCGGGTGGAGGCGGCACCGCTCCTTATCTCGAGCCGGAAGAAACGTATGCTATGTATCATCACTCGGGACTGGCGGCTGTCGATGTTAAAAACGGTAAAATCGTCAGAAGCAGGATGTGGCATTACGATGACAGTGTTGAACCGTGGAGTATTACAGCACGCGGTCAAACTCTTGTGACGCCCAGAAAAGCGACTTTAAGTGCTTACGTAGTAAACTACCACAAGAGACAGGATTCACCCAACAGGATTCTCTATCCCATAAAGAGGGTTGACTGGGAACCCGGCGGTGATCCTGCAAAAATCAATCCGCAGAACCGCGGCAAGAGCAAATACCAGAGGATTTCGTGGGATGAGGCGGCAACAATTATTGCCAACGAATTGAAGAGAGTCGCCGACAAATACGGTCCTGCAGCTATTAGCGATGTTTATGCCGGTGGGCATAATGAGCCCAAAAACGTTACCAATAATGCCGGTATCCAAACACCGTTTTTACAATACTGGGCGCTTAAAGAATACGGAGAACCGATTACCGAACATCACGGCGCTGCAACTACCAATGCCGGCGGGCAGCTGGGCGGCAGGTATGTCTGGGGTTATGATTACGAGGATAGTGCCGCAAAAACCAAGGACCTGTCCGAAAATTGTGATATGATTCTAGCATGGGGTTGTGATGTTACCAGGTCATGGTCATATCCTGAGGGAACCAAGCCTAACCTGGTCCTCAAATGGTGGAAAAAACTGGGTATAAAACAGGTATGGATAGATACCTCATTAACCTATACCGGCGGTTATTCTAATGACAAATGGATACCTGTCAACAATGCTATGGATACTGCTCTTATGCCGGCTATCGCCTATGTATGGTTTACCGAAGACCTCTACAATAAGGATTATATTGCCACCCATGCCTATGGCTTTGACAAATGGCAGGCGTATGTTATGGGCACCGACGCAGAGGGTGTTCCCAAGACACCGAAATGGGCGGAACAATTCTGCGGCGTTCCTGCGTGGACAATCAAAGCCTTAGCCCGTGCCTGGGCAAGTAAACCTACTTCAATTGTTAACGGTTGGCGCGGTGGTGGCTGCAGCAGGAGTATACATGGTATGGATATTACCAGGATGTGGATTTATCTGCTGGGCATGCAGGGTTTCGGAGCCCCCGGTATACACTATTTCAGCTTTCGGCAGGACCTGATGCAGGGTTCGGCGGCGAAAAGTACTACGGTAACTACACAGCGCCCGAGCACCGACCTTACCAACAAGCAGGTTGCGGAAACCGGCGTCAGGCTCAGCGGCAACGACACCAACAGGCAGTTCGTCCCCAGAGATCTTCTCTGGAAAGCTATGCTTGAACCGCCTGTAGAGTGGTGGTCGACCGGTGACCAGTTTACAAAACGCACCTACCCCATGGAAGGCAAGTCGGAAATCCATATGATATGGGGTTGTGCTGTTGCGTTAACGGGAAGTCGCTGTGCCGGGTTTAAAAATCTTAAGGCATACCGTTCACCGAAACTGGAATGTGTTGTAGGGCAGCAGATGTTTATGGAAGATGGTATGTGCATGTGCGATATCATCCTGCCGATTCTTACTATCACTGAAACATACGATATCTTTAGCGTAGGTGATGGTGTTCAAAATCTGGTGCTCCAAAAGAAAATTGTCACGACCAGAGGCGAAGCGAGGAGCGATTATGAGGCTGTTAAGGCGGTCGCAGAAAAACTCGGTTATGGAGACAAGCTCAATGACCGCGGCGTCGATGATACTCCTGAAGCGCGTGTTAAAGCATCCTATGATGCTGCCAATCTTGCCGATTCCATCAGCTGGAATGATTTAAATGAAAAACTGGTCTGGAGCCAGTCGATCAATCCATCCTGGCAAAATAATGATCCGGCATCATTTGGTTTTTATAATGACCCCGCTAAAAATCCGCTTCGTACTCCGTCCGGACTACTGGAATATGAATCTCAGCTGTTGATGGAGAATCATCCCGATGATAAGGAAAGATTGCCGACAGCGAAATTCATGCGCGGTGGTACGTGGGAAGAGGGTTTTGTTCATAATGAAGACCCGATCATCAGTCCCAGGGCTAAAGATTATCCTCTATTGATGAATGCCACCGGCCGCCGGTGGGGCAGACATTCACAGCATTCCGATATCCCGTGGACCAGGGAAATCAAGTATATCAGGGTAGGTGTAGGTTTCGATGGATATGCTTATTCTGATTTCTGGATTCATCCTTCGGATGCTGAACCCAGGGGTATAAAATCCGGTGATCTGGTGAAGTTGTACAACGATAGAGGAATCGTTCTGGCCGTTGCCGATGTTTGTGAGAGAACAAAACCGGGTAATGTGTTCCTTGAGAAAGCGAACGGTGGTGACTTCATTGAAGCAACCTCTATTAACAGAGGTGGTAATCCTAACTGCTTTGCTCCAGATTGGCCGATGTCTTATCGCGCTTATGGCCTTTCAGTGTATGGTTATCTGGTTGAAGCTGCCAAAGTAAGCGGCGATGAGTATATGCAATGGAAGGAAATGTATCCTGAAGCCTTCGAGAGAAAAAATGACCCGAAATATGGCTACATATTTGAGAGCTGGGTAGAAGGAGGAAATTAATGGCTAAAGTATTTATTTTCGATAGTGCAGAGTGCATCGGATGCTATAACTGCCAGGTAGCCTGCAAGGATGAACATTGCGGTAACGACTGGTCTCCCTATGCCAAACCTCAACCGGTATGGGGGCAGTTCTGGTGTAAAATGGAAGAGTATCGTCGTGGTAGTGTTCCTCAAGTTAAAATTGCCTATGTCCTTACTCGTTGCAACCACTGCGATAATGCTCCGTGTATTGAATCCTGTCCCGACAGTGCCATATCCAAGAGAAGTGACGGACTGGTGTGGATAGACCCGGCGAAGTGCAGCGGCTGCAAGTTATGTCTTGAAGCCTGCCCTTACGGGTCGATCTATTACAATGAAGACTTCAAGCTGGCCCAGAAATGCACGGGCTGTGCCCATCTTCTCGACAGGGGTTGGCCGATAAATGAACCCAGATGCGTCGATGCATGTAATGCAGATGCTCTGATGTTCGGCGAGGAATCGGCATTCAGTTCCGAGATAAGCCGGGCTGAGGTATTAAAACCCGAAGAAGGCACTAATCCGAGGGCTTACTACCTTAACCTGCCCAAGAGATTTATCGCCGGCACGGTATATGACCCGTCTTCAGAAGAAGTAGTAATAGGCGCTACCTGTACCCTTTCCGGAGCCGGAAGCGGGACTGCCACCACAGATGAATTCGGCGATTTCTGGTTCGAAGGATTAGCTGTAGGCACTTTCTCGTTGAAAATAGAGAAAGACGGCAAATCAAAAACAGTTTCCGATATTAACACCGAAAAAGATGTCAGTTTAGGGGATGTACCATTATAATCATCAATCTTATTCTATATTGCAATTTATAATGGTTGCGTAGTTACAGTGTATATGCAGAGGGTGGGAATAGTTGTTATTAAACTCACCCTCTGCTAACCTGTAAAAAAAGAAAAGGAGAAAAGTTATGA
>CAYNQR010000048.1:0-4626 GCA_964399425.1 uncultured Dehalococcoidales bacterium
ATGATGTGGTTTTCCGATAAATCTTTTTTGTCTATCGCTTTCGATGCCGGCGGTGTGGCTACCGGGCCGATGGCGGTAACATTTTTGCTGGCGATAGCTGTCGGTATTTCTTCATCCATGGAGGGACGCGACCCGGTTCTTCATGGTTTCGGTTTGATTGCACTGATTGCGCTGGCGCCGATTCTTTCGGTTATGGCGTTAGGCTTCCTTGTGAAAATAAGAAAGCGTAAAAAGGAGTGATAAATAAAATGGAATCAGGCATATATCTTATCGTTACGGTTGTAAACAAGGGGTGGGGAGAGAAAGTCCTGGAGACTTCGATGAAAGCGGGGGCAACCGGCGGGACCATTATTTTAGGCAGGGGAATGGGCATTCATGAACAAAGAACACTATTTGGAATCAGCCTCGAACCGGAAAAAGAAATCGTATTGTCGGTAGTGCGCTCCGATGAAAGAGAGGCGATTTTAAAGCAAATCGTTGCGGCTACCGACCTTGAAAAACCGGGCGCCGGTATCGCTTTTACGCTTCCGATAGACAAGGTGTTCGGCATTTCACATCATTTTCCGAAGGATACCGATGATGTATTTAAAGATGAAAAAAATGCCGCGGGAGCATCCGTCACTGAAAATACTGCCTCTGAGCAGGCGCCGGGTAGCGATTTAAAAACGGACGCCACATCGGATAACAAAGTATAGCAATAACAGAACAATTACTTTGGAATATTAAGTGTGCGGGTATGTTATTGCTTCTGTTTGCCGACATGTTGCTGTTGAAATAAAGGTTTCGACAGAGTTTATCGTCCTAATCTGTATTACGTTTAAAATTCATCCGTAACGCAGTAATAATTGACACAGTTTAATATTGCATCTATAATCCTTACGGAATTGGAAATAAAAATGAAGACCATATCAGATAAAGAACCCGATCAACGACAGAAGAAAATTGTTTGTGTTCAATGGGTAATGCCGGGGGTTGCCTTGTCGTAGGCACGTACGGCTTAGCGGTGTTTATACGCCCTGCGTCCCATCGGACGCAGGGTTTTTTTATTACTGTAATCGAGAAGAGGCCGCCGATGGAAGAGATGAATATTGAAGCCTTCAAGGAATTGCTGGCAGAAAAAAATTATAAGGTATTACGCCAGAAACTGCTGGAAACCGAACCGGACAATATCGCCGAACTGCTCGACAGTATTCCCGACGATAAGGCGTTGACCGTCTTCCGCCTGCTGCCTAAAACTCTGGCGGTGGATGTCTTCGATTTCATGGACAGTTCGTTGCAGAACCGCTTGCTCGAATGTTTTTCCGACCAGACAGCGCGTTCCTTTCTTGAAGCTATGCCTCCCGATGACCGCATCGAACTTTTAGAAGAGGTTCCGGCAAATGTCGCCCGCCGGCTGCTGCAGATACTCTCTCCCGAACAGCGGCGTCTTACAGTCCATTTGCTGGGCTACGAGGAAGGCACTGCCGGCCGTGAGATGACTCCGTACTTTGTCGACCTGCATGGTTACATGACAGTCGCTCAGGCGATGGAAAGGATACGTAAGCTTGCCATAGACAGGGAAACTATCTATGTATGCTATGTAATGGACCGCGGACGTAATCTTATAGGTACGGTTTCGCTGCGGGATATCGTAGTCGCCGATCCGGAGGCGCGTGTTTCGGATATTATGACTCCGAATCCTGTATTTGTATTTACCAGTACCGACCGGGAGGAAGTGGCTAAAATACTGCGTGAGCGTGAATTAATGGCGATTCCGGTAGTGGATGCGGAGGAACGTTTGGTCGGTATTATCACTTATGACGATGTGGCGGATATCGTCGAGGAAGAAACCACCGAGGATATTTACCGCTTCGGCGCTGTGCAGGGTACTGAAAGGGGTTATTTTACCAGCCGTATACTGGATGTGGCGAGACGCCGTGGTTTATGGCTGTTCCTGCTGATACTGGTAAATATGGTTACCGGTTCTATTATTGCCGGGCAGGAAGCATTGCTGGGAGAGATAGTGATACTGGCGGCCTTTATTCCGCTGCTTATCGGCACCGGCGGCAACGTCGGAGCACAGTCGGCTACCGTTGTCATCCGCGGCCTGGCTACCGGGGAAGTTAATCCTAAAAGGGCTTTAAACATTGTATTCAGGGAATCGCTGGTGGGCATTGTTCTCGGCTTAATTCTCGGCATAGCCGTGCTTGCCATGGCTTATTTTTTAGGGCGGGACTTAATGGTGGCTGCGGTAGTTACCATCACTCTTATCGCTATTGCGCTGATGGCAACTATTGTCGGCGGGGCGCTGCCATTTATTTTCCGTCTGGTAAAACTGGATCCCGCCCTGGTATCCGCCCCTTTTATAACTACTATAATGGATATATTCGGCGTTTTGCTCTATTTTGTAATTGCAAACATTCTGCTTACCTTTTAACCGTGCGAATTATTCTTTGTTCGAACAGTAATATTCGATAGCTTTTGTAAAAAATTCGGGGAAAGCGGCATCGTATTTTGCGAAGAATTTGGCAAAATCGGGATGCCGGCTATAGGCCTGACCCAAACCGAGGACCGCTTCATCGGAATAATGCGAGAAGTTTTCCAGCCAGTCTCTCCACTTTGCCACCAGTTCCTGTACCTCTTTGCTGTCATAGCCCTTCGGCATATTGTCGCTGATGGCTTTAAAAATAGCTCCGCCTTCTTCCTGCAATGCTTTAAACTTCTCCTTTCCCATATTCACAACGCGGGCTTCACTGTCTTCGAGAGTCTTTTCACCCCAGCGTTCACGCACTTCCTGCCGGTATTTTTCGATTTGCTCGTCGCTGAAACCTTCATAATAATCTTTAATAGGCATGTCTGTTTCTCCTTTCAGGTTTTTAATGGTCTTTTCGATAGTGGTTACAAGCTCGCTGATGCGCTCCGATTTCTTTAAGAGCAGCGTTCGATGCGATTGCAGCGCTTGAATCACGTCGAAGTCCGGGTCTGCCAGAATCTTCTTGATTTCATCCAGTCCGAAGCCCAGTTCGCGGAAGAACATAATCTGCTGCAGGCGCACAATTGCTCCGTCGTCATAATATCTGTATCCGTTTGCGGTACGGGACTTCGGTTTTAGAAGCCCCATCTCGTCATAGTAGTGCAGTGTGCGTACGCTGATTCCGGCGATATCAGCCAGCTTTTTAACCGTATAAAACATCATACATAAATAATAAACTATGACGTAACGTCATAGTCAAGGGGAAACAGAGGATTTTCAGAAAGGATGGTTAAAAAAGTTTGCCGGCGGATAATCCCACTATCATTTAAACGATACGAAATGTCCGCCGGTCGAATACTAATTGTCGTTTTCTTCTATGCGTACCGGAACCGGCTGTTGTTTTCCGTGAGACCTTATCAGTTTAATTGAGATTACCAGCATCCAGATAAAACCGCTGATAAGCAGCAGTCTTTCGCTGACAGCCTGCAAGTGCGATTCCGGCGCTATGCCCCACGAAACAGCGAATGTGAGGCAAAGTAGAACAGTCAAAGCCGTAAAAATCCAGTAAGGCTTCCAGTGCGGGTCTTTTTTGAAGTGGTGGGCAAATGCGATGCACCCGATGATAAACGATGCGCTGATTATTCCGGCAATGGAATTATGAATCAGTCCCTGTATACTCGATCCGATATTGCCGATTTCCGAGGGGAATGCCGCTATTGCCAGGAAACCGACGCTGGTGATGCCGAAGAATGACGTCCCTGTCAATGAACTGATTTTCCTGCGGGTGATTGAGTACAATTTCATGACGAAAATAATAAAGAACACTCCGATTAGAACAAAGGCCAGTGTTTGCAGCCATCCTAATTTGCCGTGCACCAGGTCGCTGATAGTTTGCAGGAAGGGAAGAGTTTCCCATTGAATTACATCCAGAGCAAGCATTATGGCTACAAAGGCCAGCGGCCCGATGATGCCGGCCAGGCTTAAGAAACGGCAGTGCCTTATTTTATACCATATCGATGATGATTCTTTTACCACTGATGTCTTTTCGATTTTATCCAATTAGTTAAATACCCCTTACCGGTTTAAAATTATTTAATGCCTGTTATATAAAAAAGGGCGACAAGCGCAATATCGAGTTCTGCGAACAGGTATTAGGCTTATCGCTGCGGTATCGTTGCAAGAACTGTAAACCCGATGTAAATCTATAACCCTATAATAAACCTGCGGACAATTAGCTGTCTGTGACTTTTATCCCTGTTAAAGAATTATATTTTCGTATTCAATTGTATAATCGTATTTTTAAAACTATCGCAATCAAAAAATAGTAAGCTATTTCAGTTTCTCTGATATATAAAACGAATTTATTACTGAAAAGTTTCTGTTCTCAGCTATGCGCAAATAATCGTTACCTGTAGCAGTTATAAATACGGGGGACACTGTGATGATAATCCGGTGTATGAGTGTACGCCGGGTGTTATTTATATTAATGGTAATGCTATTGCAACGTCAGGGCAATAACCCGGTAATTTTTAAAAATACAATTTAACTAAGAACCTTAAATATTATATCAATAAATTGGATAATTAACCAATTTAAAGTCAATAGTTCTAATTATTACATTAAGGAACCTCTGAATAAGCTATTGATGCTGGATATTTGAAAGAGCATAGCCC
>CAYNQR010000049.1:0-4303 GCA_964399425.1 uncultured Dehalococcoidales bacterium
ATTGTTATGCGTATGTCCGTGTATAATCCAATCTTGCCAGTCTGAAGGGATTGGGCTTTTACCATATCTGGGATTAGGACTGGGGTCGTGAACCAGAAAAAACTTATAGCCTTTATATTCCAGTATTTTGTGATTGGCTCCAAATTTTTTTGGATCATGACTTCCTTGAATTTTTATTACTTTACCTTTAAAGTCTTTTTTTAATCGGGCATTGACTTTCTTTAAATCTTTTTCAAAGGGTATTAAATCTCCCAGGAAATAAACTGTATCCTGTTCTGAAACCGTATTATTCCAGTTTCTAATCAATACCTTATTCATAACAGTAGTCTTAGCAAATGGTCTTTGACAGTATCTTATTATGTTTTTGTGGTCGAGGTGCAGGTCGCTTACGAGGTATATCTTACCGGTGTGAGAAGATGAAATATGGCGGTTATTTGATTCAGGTTTTTGAGGTTTGGAATATTTGCCATCTACTGAATGGTTCCCACTCTTTTGGTTGTAATATTTTTCGATGATTGCCTTGGTATCGGCAGAGATTTTTAGCTTACAGCCTGGGTTGTAGTAATCGATGCGCTTTATCTCATGACAAGGGCTGGCTCTACCGCTGGTTTGTAGCAGGCAGACTGTATGATAATCGCGATAATGAAATCTTCTGTGAATTTCTCCGGTATAATGGAAAAGAAATTTTATTGTGTTTGCGGTTAATCCTGTCTCTTCATAAAGCTCTCTGGCGGCCGCTTTTGTTCTGGTTTCGTTATCTCTGGCTTTACCGCCCGGCAACATAAATGCTCCATGCCAACTACCGGAGGTCAGGAGAATGCCGTTTTCTGTTTCTACGATGGCGGTTCCCCTGCGGCGTTTTGTTATGTTTTCATGTCGCATGTAAGTAAATTAGTTATCCTTGAATATATCTTTTGGACTGTATGCCATTTGCGGTTCATCTGGTTCCTGTATCGCAAAAGTAAGATAGTCCAGTTTGGTAAAATGATGTATTTTAGCAACAATATTTCTTGGAAATTTCATTAATCTTTCATTGTATTGCTGCGCTACTCTATTATATTCCAGTCTGGTTCTGCGTAATCGTCTTTCTACTCTGGAATCGCTCTCCATCAGCCGAAGGTGCAATTTATCTGCTTTTAGTTCCGGATATTTCTCAAATACAGCTTGTATCCTAAGAAAGTTATTCTCAATATCGGATGACAGTTTTACTTTTTCGTTTAATGGTGTATCTTTTGTCCAGCGGCTCCTCGCTTCTATGGTTTCTTTGAGAGCTTTCCATTCGTGGATATCATATTTTTTTACTATCTGAGATAAGGCTTGAATTTTATCTAGTCTCTCTTGAAGCACAACATCAATATCGGCGAATTTTCTTTCCGCCTTGTTTATCCAGTATTGAAATTTGTTATAGATGGTTATCCAGTACCGTACAATTATAATTAAAAGTATTAGAATAATACCTGTTATTATCAAAGTTGTAATTGCACCGGCACTCATAAGCCCTCCTAGGTCGAATAATAATCCTTTTCGTTGATATTCTTCGGTTTTATTTCAACCTTAAAATATTTAATCATACGCTTTATGGCTTCCTGCTTTGTTTTCAGGTTGTGCATAAGTTTATAGACTTCTACAATTTTATCTTCTTCCGGTGACAAATCTACCTGTATCTTAGCCATAATTAATGTATCTCCATATAACACAATATAACATAGTGTTATATGGATGTCAATAAGAAAAATTAATATGTTTAGAAAAATAAGGTATTTATAGAGAGAGAGTTTACATTAAATAAAAAAAGTGAATTATATAAATAATCCGTAGGGACGGGCATTGCCCGTCCGTCAAATACGGAAACACAAGGGCGGACGACCAATGGTCGTCCCTACGGTTTATACTCTTTCGTTTTCAACCCCTTTTGCGTCGAGGTACAAACCAGTCCTTTATTCGCCATTTCGGCGACACAGCGGTTGCAGTGGTCGCAATCGCTTGCATGAATATCTCCGTCTTTTAACTTCTTAATGAAATCAGGGTCTCTTACGATAGCGCGGCCGACCTGAACGAACTCGAATCCTTGCTGCATTACCGTATTCATATTATCCAGCGAGCAAGCGCCGCCGATATAGATAACCGGTATTTTTACGGCGTCCTTTATGCGTTTTGCCTGTTCCAGCAGGAATAATTTCTTGAACGGGACTTCTTTCACGATGAGGCGTCCGAAAAAAGCCATACCGATTTTAGTTAGCGGATTCTTTTCCGACCTGATGTATTCCATTATCGGCACCTGCCCGCGCATCATGTAAAAGGATGTCCTGGCGGTGAATCCGCAACTGGGAACGATGGCGGAAGCTCCTGCTTCTTCGAAGCGTTTGGCTGCTTCAACCGCTTCTTCGATATGCAGTCCGTTTTTAAAACCGTCATCCAGATTCATCTTGACGATTACCGGATAGTCTTTGCCTACTACTTCTCTTACATGTCTGATTACCGAAACGGGGAACTTCAAGCGGTTTTCCAGCGAGCCTCCGTATTCGTCTTTGCGTTTATTCGTCCATGGCGATAAAAACTGGCTTAAAAGGTAGCCGTGTCCGGCATGGATTTCGACGGCATCGAATCCGGCTTCGATTGCCATCTTTGCAGCTCTTCCGAAGTCATTCTTTACTCTTTGAATATCGGTTACGGTCATCTCGCGGCAGATGCTGTATCTGAATAAGCACAGTTTGCGCGAAGGCCCGATGGGATTTTTCCCGCTGGCGCTCTTGTTGGCGAAGAAACCGCAATGCCCCAGTTGAATCGATGCGGCGGCTCCTTTCTTGTGCACTGCGTTAGTCAATTTTTTCAGTTTTTGGAGAATCTCTTTGCGCATCCACATCTCGTGGGCAAAGGCAACCCCGTCACGCGATACGGCGCAATATGAAACGGTGGTCATAGCGGCGCCGCCGGCGGCAACCCTCCTGTGATGTTCTATTAATTCGTCCGAAGGGGCGGCACCGGGCGACATCCCTTCGAAGCAGCCTGAACGGATGATACGGTTACGTAATTCGAGTTGTCCGATACTAGCGGGAGTAAAAATCTGTGAATGGTTTGTCTGATGTGTCTGTTGCATCGGTTGGTTTATTCCTATTTTATGCCTGTACAATTATCAGCTGTGGTTTGCATTGTCCCTCATTCGTCACCACGATAATCCGTGATGACGTCTTCCCCAAGGGAAGGCTTACGCATTTAATCTTGGGATTTCGACTTTATTTTGCAAACGGGCAGACCGGGAAGACGCATTCCTCGCAATCGAGGCACATTCCACCATGCGCCAGTTCGATTATATCCTGCCTGGTGATTCTGTCACCGGCAAGCATGCGCGGCAGCAGTACATCGATAATAGTCGTCTTTTTAAAGATAACGGCACCCGGTGCGCCGAGAATCGGGATATCTCCCAGTTCGGCAACCAGAACCATAGCTCCCGGCATTACAGGCACGCCGTAGGATACAATTTTTGCTCCGCTTTTTTCGACACCTTCGACGGTAACGTCATCCGGGTCGACCGAAAGCCCTCCGCAGGTGATAATTACCTCGCAGCCTTTTTCTTTCATATCCAGAATAGCCCCGGCGATGATATCCTCGTCATCGGGTACGATTACTTCACTGATGACAGTCGAGCCCAGTTTTTCGATTTTCTTGCGCATTACGGCAGCAAACTTGTCTTCGGTGAGACCTTTGAAAATTTCGTTTCCGGTTATAACCATACCGACTTTCCAGGGAATAAAGGGAAGAACATCCACAACTTTCCCCTTGTCTTTGCACAAATCCTCGAGCTTTACAAGATTATCTTCTGAAGTAAACAGCGGGATGATCTTGGTTCCGGCAACTATTTCTCCTGCTTTACAGGTTACATTGTTGTGCCGTGTGGCGATGATGATATCCTCGATGGAATGGATTTCATAGAGCAGTGACTTGTTGATTTTTAAAATCCCATCGACTGTAGCCTTCATATTTACACGCCCTTGTCTGGGTTCGTTTATTTTAAGATTATTGCCGGCAACTGCTTTGGCGATGCGTATGGCGGCTTCTTCTTCGTGTAGCTGGTCTTCTTCCTTTTCGATAACGTAGATATGTTCTTTCCCCATACTAATCAGTTCGGGAATATCCTCTTTTTTTATTACATCTCCGCGGCGAAATCTGGGTCCGTCGCAAACACCGGGAATAGTTTTAGTCATATCATGGCCGACCACCAGCCCGACGGCATCTTCTGTTTTAACTTTTTTAAGCAACGGCGCACTCCTCGTATAAAAAGTCGGTAAAATATTATCAATAGGTT
>CAYNQR010000050.1:0-4102 GCA_964399425.1 uncultured Dehalococcoidales bacterium
TAGCTATATTCTTTTATTAAAGTGCTTTGCACATAAAAAAGCGGCTTGGCGAATCTCCCAAGCCGCTAGCCTGGTCATTTACACCGTTTAAGCCTTTATGTGATTTCCTCTAACATTACTTTCTCCTAGAAAGGTAAATAGATAATATCACAAGGAAAAATGTTTGTCAACACGAAAAATCAAGTGTTTCGGAAGAATATTTTCTAATTTATTTTACGATTGTGTTGACTCAGTAGAAAATTATTATATTTATCAATATTTTTAAAAATTTCACGCTTCGGATAAAGAATCAGAGAACAATCCCAAAAGGATGCTTATATCCTCTTATCCTTGACCTTCAACCAATATTCCTCTATTTTCTGATAATGCCCTTTGGTCGCTTCGCTCAAACGTAAAGCTATTTCATTAAAAGACTTACAACTGGTAACAATAGCTTCAAAGAACTTCAATTCTATCAGAGATTTCTCAATATACAAAGCAGCGGTAAATGCTTGTATCGAATCGAATTCACGTTTAGCCGCTTTTTCCATAGCTTTTTGCAAATACTCGTGATAGGTATTAAAAGCCGCCACTGGAAACCTTTTAGGATTAATAACCAGCGCCCCTTTCTCTGTATCTTTAATAAAATCCCGAATCCATGCTGCATGTAATATTTCCTCGCCAGCCAATTCGAGCCATAAATCTTTGTACTTTGGGAGTATTTTTGCATATTGCCTATATAATTCGCTTACTTCTTCTTCGTTTTTTGCCAGCAACTCTAAAGTATTCATATACTATCCCCTCCTGCGACTATATTATAATTATTATCTAATCGAATACCGTAATAGTCAACATAAAAATAATAGGACAATAAAACAGCATATAAAAGACGGGACTGCCGAGTTGAGCAGCCCCGTCTTGAAACTCATGGTTTTAAATAATCTGATATCGAATTAGCCTAAATACCAGTCGAGGAAATCGGCGTTGCCTTCAAATTCCCAGTAATCTTCATCATCGAAGAACATGATAACTTCAGCGCCAGGCATTTCGGGCGCCCACCAGTTCAGCCAGTCTTGCAGCGCTGTCGTTACATCCCAGAAAGCGACATCTCCGTTCCAATACGAAGAGTAGTATTGACCGGTCGGGTCGAAGATTACCAGCCTGTTATCGGTTACCGGAAGAGCAACTGCCATATGTCCCGTTTCCCCGTTGGAAATAGCAATACAATAGGCATATGTTCCGCCATGTCCGTAGTTTTTGATCATGCTTGCTAAGAGCAGCGATTGGTCTTCACAATCCCCGTGACCTAAATAAATTGTTTCAACCGGATACTGCCAGAATTCACTGAACCACCAGATATCGCCTCCTTCAAGTAAATCCAGAGGCAAAACAGGCAAGGGAGAATCGTAGGAATACTCGATATTATTGCGAACCCAATTGTACATCCACCTGAAGTCATCCCAGGCCTTGGCCCAATTGCTTGAATCGAAGGGAGTAACCAGCCAGTCAACCAAGGCTTCGACGTCTTCATCGTAAGGCGTTACAAACTGTGTAGCATCCTCTTCTACCAGCCCGAATCTCATCTCAATAAAAGCAATTATTTCGCTGTAGTTATAATTCATTGTATCGATGATCGAATTCAATGCCAGAATACTGCTGTTAGCCTCCGCTAAATCCGTTGTCAGCCGGCTTTTATCGGCCGCCAGTTCCTGTGTTTGTTCGTTCAAATCGGCAATGGTTGAGTTGGCAGCGTTAAGATTGCTGTTTGCTTCAGCCAGATCGCTGTTCAAGTCGTCGATGGTGTCCGTTGCCGCATTCAGGTCTCCTGTCAGCTCGTTGATTTCGCTATTTGCCCTGTTGAGGTCGTTGTTCAACCCGCTAATGGTATTGTTCGCTGCGATTAGCTGACTCGCAAGTTGATTTTTGTCGGCAACAAGCTGTGTGTTCTCCTCTTTCAGGTTACTGATGGTGCCGGAAAGACTGACAATGCCGATAATTCCACCGACAAGGACTAATACAAGCACACATGAAAGAATAATAACCGGCAAACCGGATTTCTTGCTGCCGGCAGGCGACTTCTGTGCCCCTACGTTGCCAGCTGGTTGAAACGGAGGAGGAGTGTAAACCGGCGCTGCGCTAACCGGTGCAACCGGTTTTTCTTCCTCTACGAGTGTTCCGCAGACTTCACAAAATTTATCCTGCGGCTTCAATTGACTGCCACAATTCTTACAGAAAGCCATTAATTTCTCCTTTTCTATAATTTTTAGTCAACGAACTGCATAATGAATCAATATCGCATCCATTATTAATATGTACCATTATCTATTCTATAAGGTGGGTTAGTCAATAGCAGAAAAGTATTTACAGACGGATAGTACTATCGGAATTGAGAATAAATTACACAACCGATTACTGACGATGAAAAATAATCCACCTGTCGCCGTCGGTGATATGCAATTTGCCGTCGATTACTTCACAGGTATCGGAATTCATTAATATACTGAAATACGATGTTTGTTGCTGCTGTACTGCCTCATTAACCCATAGCTCTGTGACAAAATACTGACGATCGGGAAAGGAAAGTTTATCCCCGTCCAGCTGATATTTGCCGCCGTAGCTATTGGGGCCGACATTGCCGCTGAAGCTGCTATCCGTACTATCCAGATATAACGTAAATTCGGCGTTTTCCAGGGCAAGGTGATAGTCAGACGAATCGCCGTACGATTCCATTACCCACGTGATATCCTCGACGGGATACAACAATTTGGTTGTGGTAACGGTTGAAAGAACAGTAGAGGTAAAGGTAGTCGTGGTTGTAATTGTAGATGTAGCTGTTTGCGTTACGGTATCCTCCGCACATCCCGCAATAAATGATGTACAAATAATTAGCGATGGAATAAGGATAAAAAACGGCTTTTTCATATTGCCCCCCTGATTATTCGTATGCGTTATATAAAATTATAACGCCAGAAAGGGGGATTAGATAGATATAAGAAGAAAAAGATTACCACATCGTCCCGCCGAGCATTGATTGTCATCCTGGAGGGAGTGAAACGACCGAAGGATCTTGGGTGGGGTAGTTAGTATAATTCTCACTTGTTGTCGCAGTAGCCGTGTACCTGATTCTCCCCACCCCCCGGATTCTTCAGTCACCCCTTGTGACTTCCAGAATGACAATATCCAAATCGTCGTTGCGAACCCTGTTTATCAGGGCGAAGCAATCCCTACGATGCCACTTAATTACCCCACTCCGCATATATAATAAAAGCGCAGCCACGACTATACCGAACGGTAGAGGGGAATTGCGTCGTCCCTCTCTAATTTGTATGAGATTCTTCGCTACGCTCAGAAAGACATTGTAGAGTGACTCTCCGCAACGGCAACCCTATCCCTCTTTCGGGTGGCGCACCTCTATCCATTTCTTTTTCTGCTCGATGCGCACTTCCTCATTAGTAGGTTTGTAGTTATTCAGGAAGTCTGACTTAAAAGAAGCGAAGGTGCCGTCAAGGATGGACTGCCTGATATCGCTCATAAGGTTATTCATAAACCTGAGGTTATGGATGGTAGCTAATCGGTACGCCAACAGCTCTTTGGCATCGAAAAGGTGGTGCACATAAGCCGCCGAATGGTTTTGGCAGGTGTAGCAATCGCAGGACGGGTCTACCGGTTCATCCTTCTTCTTGTAGCCGCTGTTGCCGATGTTGATGCGTCCTGTGCGGGTAAACAATGCCCCATTGCGGGCAACGCGCGTCGGTAACACACAATCGAAGATATCGATACCCCTCGCCACCCCTTCGACGATATCATCGGGAGCACCGACCCCCATCAGGTAGCGCGGCTTGTCTTTAGGCAGTAAAGATACCGTTTCATCAATGATATTGTATGTAACCTCTTTCGCTTCTCCGAGGCTTAAGCCACCCAGCGCATAGCCGGGGAAATCAAGCGAAGTTAAATATCCGGCAGACCGGCGTCTTAAATCAGGAAAGACTCCGCCCTGCACGATGGCAAAGAGCGACTGGCCGGGACGCCTATGGGCATCCAGGCACCTCTTTGCCCACAGGTGGGTGCGCTGCATCGCCTTTTCCACCTTGCCGTAATCGGCATCGATATGGGCGCACTCGTC
>CAYNQR010000051.1:0-3758 GCA_964399425.1 uncultured Dehalococcoidales bacterium
ATGATATAATTATTTGGGTCTCTCTACCTAAAACCTACAATTCTGAGACAGTAACTTAATTGATTAAGGTATTGATTAACTGGTGTAAATGGGTTACACTTATGGTGTATGAGAAGTAGAAATCTATATATTATAAATAGTATTGATATGGATCGTTCATCTGCCGCCTTCGCAAGCGAAGGTCTCCTCTGTAGCAGGTTAGTCGACATCCGGCGGCGCATTTTGCTTTTACACAGATAGGTTTTACCGCTTTAGCGATATTCCCAGAAACTATTAAGTATATATACCCGCATACGGTTCTTCAGATTAATTTTTGAAGCAGATAGATAACACTTATTAATATACGGGGGACGGACAAGTGAATACTACAAATCATAAATTAATAAAGCTGCGCCTGGAAAACGACCGTAAACGGTTGGAAGACCAGCTGGAACAATTGAAAGCCAGCCGTCCGACTGAAAACAGGCGTGAAGGCAGTCCCTTCGGCAAGCGGGAAGAGGAAGCCACGGAAACCGCCGACATGGAGAATCGCATGGCGCTCGAAAAGCGTACCAGGGAACAATTGGCAGAAGTAGAAAGGGCGCTGGAAAAATTTGAGAAGGGGACTTACGGGATTTGTGAGAATTGCGGCAAACCGATAAATCCTGAAAGATTGGAAGCTTTACCACAGGCATTGTATTGCATGGAGTGTAACGCTAATAAAGCAAGGAATGTATAAAGTAAAAAGCGTCTTGCAGGAGTTTTACAGGCGGGGCTCTATTTTCCTGTGGATTTCCTTGCCTGTTATCGGAATAGACCAGTTAACAAAGTATCTCATTAAGACCAACCTTAAACTCGGCGATTCCATCCCTGAATCTGGTGTTTTTCATATTACATATGTACAGAATACCGGCGCTGCCTTCAGCATATTCCGTGACCATACTTATTTATTGTCCATATTTTCAATAATCGGTGTTATCCTGTTGCTTTTTATCGTATTCTACCTCTCTACCCGTGTCGAGTTTTTAAGAAGCCTGCCGGCTAAGATATCGCTGGGACTTATTATGGGCGGCACTGTCGGTAATCTTATAGACCGGTTGAGTTACGGCTATGTCGTCGATTTTATCGGCGTCGATTTCTTTGCCACTTTCAATGTGGCCGATGCCGGAATTACCATAGGAGCGGTACTTTTGGCTTTAACGTATATCAGGTTGGCCAAAAACTGACGGTTGATATCGATGGTAGAAGAAATCCATGAATTAGTGGTAGGGGAGTCAGGGGAGCGGCTGGATAAATATATCGCCTTGAAAATTCCCTCGGTTTCGCGCAGTTTTATCCAAAAACTGATAGATGATAATAGAGTCACCGTTAATAATCGCGCAGAGAAAGCCGGTTACAAGCTCAGCGCCGGTGATAGAATTTTCATCAGCATTCCACTGGTAGATACAACCGCTCTCAAACCGGAGCCAATCCCGCTCAATATCCTCTACGAAGACGAAGACATACTGGTTATCGACAAGCCTGCCGGACTTACGGTGCATCCGGCTCCCGGACACCCCGAGCATACGCTGGTCAATGCCGTCCTATCTCATTTCCCGGAATTAGCCGATAGCGGCGGAGAACGCCTGCGTCCGGGTATCGTTCACAGGTTGGATAAAGACACCTCGGGGCTGGTGCTGGTCGCCAAGAACAGGGAATCCCTGTCTAATCTTTCGGGGCAATTCAAGTCCCGTTCGGTGACGAAGATTTACCTGACGCTGGTTAAAGGGCAATTGAAACCGGAAAGCGGACTTATCGAAGCCAACCTGGGGAGGGATAAGGGAAACCGCAAGCGAATGGCAATTACGGAAAACGGCAAGGAAGCGCGCACGCGCTACCGGGTCATCAAATACTATAACGATGGTTATACGCTGCTGGAGATAACGCTGGAGACGGGTCGCACCCACCAGATCAGGGTACACCTGGCGGCGATCGGTTTTCCGGTAGCAGGCGACATAACGTATGGCGTCAAATCTCCGTTTCTTGCCCGTCAATTCCTGCACGCCCATCGCATCGGATTTAACCTTCCGTCGACGGGTGAATATGTTGAATTCCAGTCCGAACTCCCCGGCGATTTGCAGCAGGCGCTGGAAAACATCGCCTGATATATCCTGATTTGTAGCTAGATTGTAAACTTGCGTGGTGATAGAATATAGATAGCGTTTTATAAAGCCTTCTGGCGGGGGATAATGATGCAGCAGCAGGAAGAATCTGGCGGTGTTGTTCTCGAATTTGCCGGCTTCTGGCGCAGATTTGCCGCTTTTGTAATCGATGCGGCGGCTTTATCGGTCATTTCTTCCATTTGCATGCCGTTCCGTCATCTCGGATATATAAAGATATGGAATCCGGATATATTTGAAGCCATTTCGAATTGGCTGCTTCTGCCCCAGTTTATATTAGGCAATATATTATTAATTATAATTGTAGTCGGTTATTTTGTGATATGCTGGGTCTGGCGCGGTCAAACCCTGGGGAAAATGGTAATGAATATCAGGGTTATTCGCCCCGACGGTTCCAATGTTACATTCGGAATTGCATTTTTGAGATATCTCGGGTACATTATATCGGCAGTGATATTGTTTTTCGGTTTTATCTGGATCGCCTTCGATAAGCAAAAGCAGGGACTCCATGATAAAATAGCCGGGACGTTTGTGGTAATTGTGCCGCAGCCCAAGATTAAAGTTACCAATGCCAACCCGACCGGCGCAGGAGCGTAAAAAAATTTGTGAATTTGTTATAATAAGTGTTTAATAGAGATATAGTTATGAGTGATAAAATCAGAGTACGCTATGCCCCCAGCCCCACCGGCTACCCGCATGTGGGCAATATCAGAACAGCCTTGTTCAACTGGCTTTTCGCCCGTCATCACGGCGGAAGTTTCATCGTGCGGATTGAAGATACCGATGTCGCCCGCACGGTAGAGGGCGCTGTCGAGGCTATTCTCGACGGGCTTCGCTGGCTGGGTATTGATTGGGATGAGGGACCGGAGGTCGGCGGCAAGTTCGGTCCTTACGTGCAGTCACAGCGGCTTGATAAATATAAAGCTGCCGCAAAAAAGTTAATCGAACAGGGCGATGCCTACTATTGCTATTGCCCGCCGGAACGCCTCGAAGAAATGCGCAACGAGCAGATGAATAACAAGCAGCCGCCGGGTTATGACAGGCGTTGTCGCGATTTATCCGTCCCCGAGAATACTTTGAAATGGATGTCGGGGATGAAAAGGGTAGTGCGCTTCAGGACGCCGCTGGCGGGTAAAACCGGCTTCCACGACATCATACGCGGCGATGTTACCTTTGATAACTCCACCATCGATGATTTCGTTATTTTAAAATCGGACGGATTTCCGACTTATCACCTGGCAAGCATCGTCGACGACCATGAAATGGGGATAACCCATGTTTTAAGAGCTGAGGAATGGCTTTCCAGCACTCCACGCCACCTGATGCTTTATAAAGCCATGGGGTATAAACCGCCCGAATTTGCTCATCTGCCGATGCTGCTCGGCACCGACAGGTCGAAACTGAGCAAGCGTCACGGTTCGGTATCCATCATCGAATACAAGGAACAGGGATATCTGCCGGAAGCAATGGTAAACTTCCTGTCGCTGTTAGGCTGGTCGCTCGACGGCAAAACGGAATTGATGACGGTAAAGGAAATAATCAAGAACTTTACGCTGGGACGCGTGAACTCTACCGGAGCCATTTTCAATATCGAAAAGCTGGACTGGATGAACGGCGTCT
>CAYNQR010000052.1:0-3695 GCA_964399425.1 uncultured Dehalococcoidales bacterium
AAAGCCGGGGCTGGAAAGGCCGCACAGCGCGCCTTCGCCGAACTGGAGGGCGTAAATGGTAGAACTGCTGCCTCCGGTAGTAGCAGTTTCCACGCTGCCGGCTAAGGTGTGCGTATCCAGAATCCAGTCGTTCACGCCGATGGGAATGCCATCCCAGAGCTGGATAAAGTTGCCCCAGCTATCCCTGTCGGTTGCCAGCATACTGCCGGATGCCCTTACCAGCGAATTGATTTTGCGCCTCGAACGGCGGCTCATCAGCAGCATATCGGGTTTACCGCCTTTGACGGCGTCAATCAGCTCATCGAGCTTATCCAGTGTCAGCGTGTCTCCGCTTGCCGATACGGCGATTACCTGCCCGCTTTCGCTTTCGGTATCTATCAGTTTCCGGATACCGTCGAACTGCTTGATACTGGTTTCCGAGTCACCGTAGATGAAAATCTCCTCGAACTTATGTCGGAGCGCCTTGGCTTTCATCTCGATGACGGCGGCTTCCAGGTCCTGTATATTACTGCGCGTGGCTTTTAAAAAGTTATCCACGTCCGCATCGCCGCCGATGATTTTTAAATTGGCGGTCTTCTGGTCGAAGGTGGGCGTCGATTCGTTCCAGGTGTCTCCCACATCGTAGAAATCGATTCCGGGCAGGTCGTTTTCCCTGTTATAAGTCAGGCTGTTTCCCATTACCTCGATAAAGGGCATCTGCTGCAGGACGGGGGAGTCTTTAATAACGGTTTCCACCACGCCCCGCAGTAACATATCGTTCGATAATTTAGATGCTTCTGTTAAAGTTAAAGCCATTTATTTTTCTCCTTTTTTTAAGTTTTGATATTTGCTAATTTCCGGTTAAAGGTTTTACTATAAACGTCTTTGCGAGGACGACGCAGGAGGACGAAGCAATCACTTTGAAACTTTTTAATAACCTCGATTGCAGTTAATAATCTACAAACCGCTTTGCACTACTTTATAAAATGACTTATATGATTAGTTCCGTTGGTAGAGATTGCCGCGTCATCCCGACTTTGTCGGGATTCCTCGCAACGACGCTAAGGAATAATTACTGTTTCCTCCCCATGGCGTATTTGATTTTTTCGATAGGGGATAGCCCCGATATATCCAAATCGCCCCTTACGGGTGCGCCGCCCGGGATGCGCGTTGCCGCAATCTCGCTCTCCAATCCCTGTTTTATCCGGTTAACCAGTATTTTTGCCTGAACCAGCGAGCCGTCGATTTCCTCGATACTGTCGCCTGTTATCAATTCGGCAGGTATCTCCGCATTATTGACGGTAATCATCGTCCGGTAGCTGTTAACGGCATCGGCAAGCCTGCTTTCTGTCTCTTTATGCTTTTTTGACAGGTCGGAAATCCTTTTCTCCAATTCGTTGATTTTCAGGTCTTTTTCTGTTGCTGTTTTCTGCAATTCCTCAATCTTTGCCGTTAATCCGTCCGTTTCGTTTTCGCTTTCCGCTGCCTCCTCCCGGTTTACATTCTCTTCCGGTGTCCTGATTTCTTCTTCCAATTCAAAAACCTCCGCTATCATTTTAAAACCCTTCGCCTGCGGTATTTATCTCTGCTCTCTCACGTATCTTGACCGCAGTCTTGGTGTTGTGTTCATTATTCATCTTCAATATGGCGGCTCGCTCTTCCAGCCAATCGGCGAATTCCTTTTCCGGCGTTTTAATCCCGATTTGCGACATGGCGGTGCGCCTGGAATGGATGCCGTTCTGCACCAGTATCTGCTCGCTGGAAACCAGCCCCGCCATATCTCTCGGCAGTACCGGGCTCCAGACCATTTGCAGCCGGTAATTACCGAAGTCCTGTCCGCTATACTTCGATAACAGTTTCAGGATGAGCTTACTGCGCTCGCAGTAAGCGGTATTGCGTATCAGCCTCTTGCGCCAGACCTTTTGCAGTAGCGGCTGCATCTCGATTTCCAGAGCCACTCCCGATGTATTGCCGGATGTGCTGCCGAAGGTGGCGCGGGGAGATTCGCCGAGGTCGTGCAGGGTGCGGTAAAGCAGGTTGATATACTCGATATGCAGGTTTACCCCACCCCCCTGCAATAAATCCAGCAGGTAAGCCTTGGCTTCTTCCGGTATGTTCCAAACCGCTCCAGGGCTGACGGAGATATCCTCCGATTCCTCCACGTTTTCCAGCACGGCGATAGGGTTGCCGGACAGCTCCAAAATGCGAGAAAGCTGGCTCATGGCGCGGTTCAATTCGCATTGTGGTTCTGCCAGTTGCACGATGTCCGATTTCCCCCAGAATTTTTTGGGCTCGCGCAGGTTGGGGAAGATGACGAAGGGGATAAATCCGTAGGGATTGGCTTTCTTTTCAATCAGGCTGCCGTCCAGCCACAATTCGAACAGGTTGTCAGTCCACACCTCGACTATTTTTGCCGTCTTTCCCGCCGCTTTAACTCCGTAAAGCAAGGCGCATTCATCAGCGGTGAGGCTGTATTTCGAGGCAACGCGCCATATTTTGGAAGTATCGTCGCCCAGCCACCAGGCGTAGATGCCGGATACATCGGGGGCGGTCACTCTTACACGCTTTTTTATTGTGTCCCAGGTCACTTTATAACAGGCGTCTCCCAGTATGGCGCAATCGGTTTCGGTTTCGAAGTCCAGTTGCTCCAGGTTATTGTCGGCATACGCCTGCTGCAAAACCCTTTCCGCTTTGGCGGCTTTATCTCCGGCTTCGGCTGAGTCGTCTGCCGCATCTACCTTGCAGTGCGCGCCTGCCATAGTATAGGCGGTTACCTTGTCGATAATCGCCCGCGCATAGTTGAAGGAAAGCTGCTTCTCGCTGCGGATGCTGCGGCTATGCCACTGGTTTCCGTTGTAAAAATCCAGCATCTCGCGGTAGTTCCGCATACGTCCCGCGTCCATTTGTTCCAGATGAGACGGGTTAAAATTATCGTTTGCCATATCGCTCCTTTTTAAATCGAAAGCGTTTTATTACCTCACCCCTTTTGAGTTCCCCTCTCCGCCAGCGGAGAGGGGATAGAGGAGAGGTTTATATTTATCCTCTTGTTTTAACACTGCAATCCATTAGTACCATAGTTTTAGCGTTGCCCCTTGAGCGCTCTTTGAATGGTGCGGACGCTCAGATTGAAAATTAACGCCAGTTCTTTAACACTCTTTTGCCCGCTATCGAAAAGGCGGGCGATTTCACAGTTTCTCCGTTCCATAAGCAGCTTGCGTTTGCCTCCCGGTTCATCGAAAACGCATTCCGGAAAGGGGCAGTTCAGGCATGACCCGGCAAGTTCGCAGCCTTCGTCCCGGTAGTGGCATTGCTCGGGGAGTAAATCCATCTCAGCATCAATCATTGTTTCCATTTCCATAACTTACAGCTCCGTTATCGATTCCTTCAGCTCATATCCTGCCGGGTGTTATTAAAATAGCACAAATGTTCTAAACTGGTCAACAACATTTTGTCCTATTGTAATGGTAAAAAATATTATCTTGCTGGAACTATCTTTTTATAGCTGAATACGTTATTAATTACGTATGGATTAGCTTGACAAAAATGCTGTATAAGTCTATCCTAGATAACAATATAACGCATATATCGAATCAAGGTTAAAAACAAGAAATTATTCGGGGAGGTAATTAGTGAAAAAGGAAATATTGCGAGCGCTGGGAGTGGTTGTTACGTTAGCTTTAATGCTGACAATTCTTCCGGCTTCTATTGCTTCGGCA
>CAYNQR010000053.1:0-3672 GCA_964399425.1 uncultured Dehalococcoidales bacterium
AGGGCTATGCTCTTTCAAATATCCAGCATCAATAGCTTATTCAGAGGTTCCCTAAATAACGATTGACAGTATTTTAAAAACCGGATACTGATTGCAAGATGCAGTCTGCCTGAAAAAACTATACCCCCTGTCTAATAAACGGGGGGTATTTTTGATAATACGTCAGGATAATGCTATAGATCTCTGTTTCTTAACTCATCTATAAACGGCTGGTATGCCAGGCTGACCGGGTCGTCATCGGGCAGAGTCGCGGATATTACGAGGTTATAGTAATCCTGTGCGATTTGCCCCTGCTGCTCGCGGTTGAAATCACGAAAGCGCTTGCCGTTTTGCCAATCCTGCGCCAGTTGTTCCCAGCCGCCGTAACCATAACCCTCGTTCATCTGCGCCCTTATTGCCTGCGGGATATAGAGGCTGCCGATTTTTTCGAACTGAAGAATGTGTACCAGTTCGTGAACGATTATGTCCAGCTCTGCCCTCGAATAGCCTCTTTCTCTCGGGAAATTAACGGTACGAAATAGGGTAAATGCCCGGTTGCCGTTAAATTTAAAAACTATGGAAAGTAATCTGCCTTCGGCCACCCTGACTTTATCATAGCTGATTGCGCCGGCACCGAGCACGCTTGAAGCAGCAGACAATTCGGAGGGATTAAGAATGCTGACAGAAGTTAATAAATGCCAGATTTTCTCAAACACCAATGGAGCGTGGATTTTATCTAATAATCTGCAGATTGCTTCCATACTTCTGACCGTTAACGATACAGACCGCATATGCTAATACTAATATCAGGAGTATCCGCTGTCAAGAGAAAACATTTTTTGAATTACACCGGATAGAGATACCACCATAGTCTTTTATACTGATTATTTTTTTGCTGAAAAAAGTATTGCCGAAGAAGGCGTTATGGCATATAATCAGGATTAGTCCTTTAGTATAGGAGGCTTGTATTTATGGAAATAAAAAACCGTCCGCGCCGTACAGCTCAGATATGGATGGGTATCGCCGTTTTGGGTATAATTATCATTTTTCTTCCAGGTATAATAGGGCTTGACGGATTCGACGGCGGCTATGCCCTTTCCGTTGGCGGCGGTTTTGTATTCATGGTGGGAATCATCGCCGCAGTTATTTATTTCAAGCTGGCCGGAAATGTCGATGGCATCATACGCAGTGAAAACGTTATGGCTCACTGGACATATTCCCCGGAGCAATGGCAACAGTATACGGAGGAAGAACACAAAGAAGATGCCGCAGCCAAGCGGGGGCTTTTCGTATTGATAGCTGTCATTGCAGTGATAGTGGGAATAATAATGGCTGTTATGATCGGCGAGGATTTCCTGATAATAGCTTTGATTATACTTGGAATAATTGCCGTTGCCGGACTGGCTGCTTTTTTCTCGACCATCGCCTCTTACTTATATAATAAAAAATATCACGGAGAGGTATACCTGACACCGGACGGAGTTTATTTCAACAACCAGATGCATGTCTGGAAAGGCATGGGAAACAAATTGGAGAGTGTTTCCTTCGACCAAGAGGATAGAGGACTTCCCCGACTTACCATAGTATATTCCGCTCTTGCGGCATATAAACGAAATTCATATGCCGTTAGAATTCCGGTACCTCCCGGACAGGAAGAAACCGCTAAAAAGATAGTCAGCCGGATAGAGCAGACCCATCTGCAAGCTGACGCTGACAATATTTAAATGGTCGGAAGAGAACAGATAGAGTGTTATTGTGCAAGGACAGAGAAACAGGCTGGTACCAGTTAACGCTTATATAACAAAAAATATTTTACTCAGCAAATCACGGAAAGGAGAGTGTAATGGGAGTGACCAGGAAATTTACAATTTTGCATTCCAACGATATGCACGGGGACTTTTTAACCGAGGTAAAAGCAGGCTGCAATAGCCTGATCGGCGGGTTGGCTCTATTATCCGGATATGTAAATAAAGTCAGGCATGAAGAAAAAAATGTGCTCTATGTAATTTCCGGAGACATGCTGCAGGGCTCACTGATAGATTCGGAATACCAGGGTATATCGACAATGGAAATTATGAATTATCTGGCTCCCGATGCTGTTTCCCTCGGCAACCATGAATTCGATTACGGTTTGCCGCAACTGCTATTTTTAGAAAAAATGGCTAACTTTCCGATTGTCACCGCCAATATCTATATCGAAAAATACGGCAAACGCTTGATGAAGCCCTTCCTGATTCTAAAAATGGACGGATTCGATATCATGCTCATCGGTATTCTGACCGAAAAGGTGCTCGATGCCTTAAGAAAAGATAAGCTGGTAGGCAGTTTTATTTCGCTGGAAGATGCCGCTCACGAGGTAGGTGTTATCACCGATGCCTACAAGAATGACGATATCGACCTGACGATACTGTTGACGCATATCGGTTATGAATCCGATATCGAACTGGCAAAACTTCTAAAACCGGAATGGGGCGTGGATATGATTATCGGCGGGCATTCGCATACCATGCTGAAGCAGCCGACCACCGTTAACAACATTCTGATTGCACAGGCGGGAGTCGGCACCAACCAGATCGGCAGGTTCGATATTACGGTGGATGACGATACCAACAGCATTATCGAATGGAAATGGCAGCTTATTCCCATCGAAGAGGGAATCGCAGACCCGGATATGAAACTAAAGCATTATATCGACAGTTTCGCCGCTGAAATCGACCGCAAGTACAACGCAATCATCTGTAAATTCACAGATGTTTTAACTCACCCCGCCAGAGAAATCGAAACCTCGCTGGGAAACCTCTTTGCCGATGCGCTGGCAGATATTGCTGAATGCGATGTGATGCTGGTGGGGTCAGGCTCCATCCGCAGCAAGGAACTGGGACCCGCCGTTACTTTAAAGGATTACCGGACGTGTTTCCCCTTCAAGGATTACCTGTCGCGCTTTGTGATTACCGGAGCGCAGTTGAGACGCATCTTTGCCCATATCATGCGCCCCGAAAACCGCAACAGCGAGGGAGAATGCTACCAGGTAAACGGTAAAATCCGCGCCGTCTACAATGATATTGCACATGATTTATTTTCCCTGGAATTCAACGGACAGCCGGTTATCGACGACCGCAAGTATTCAATCGGGCTTATCGGATATCACATTTCCAATTCGGCAGCTTATCTCGATATAACAAATGAAGAATTGCTAATCCACGGCAAATCCAAGGTAGTCGCAACCTCGGTTCCTGAAGTTCTCGAAGAATACCTTAAATACCACCAGAATATCGGGCGCCATGTCGAAGGAAGGCTTATTTATAGATAAAATAATTTTTAAGGACAGACTATGAAGAAGATTTTAAAATACAGGTTTATTCTTTTTGCCGCTGTTATCGCAATGGCTGTTCTCTTATTGAAGCTTGTTGCCGACCACTTTGACCTCAATGTGATTTCCGTAAATACTTTGACAGGCGCTTTTTTTACCGGTGTATTTTTTACCATCAGTATCGTTTTTACCGGCGCCATGTCCGATTTCAAGGAAGCTCAAAAGATACCCGGTGAAATGGCTTCCCTGTTAAAGTCCATGCATAGCGATGCCATGCTACTGTCTTCCAGGGAAAACGAAAGAGAACAGGGTAAAGCGCTTGCCAAACATATCGAAAACCTGCTCTCTATAATTACTTCCAACCTGCGCAATAATTGCTGGCA
>CAYNQR010000054.1:0-3574 GCA_964399425.1 uncultured Dehalococcoidales bacterium
CACCCCGTCCATTCCCGGCATTTTTAAATCTAAAAATACGAGGTCGAGGTCTTCATTTTGGGCAACTGATAATCCATGAACGGCGGATTCGGCTATTAATACATCGTGTCCAAGCTTGCTGAGAGTCATATCGATTAATTTTCCGATGGCTTCTTCATCATCAATTACGAGTATGCGATTTTTTATCGTAACGGTATTGTCTTTTAACCAGCCGTTTAATGCCTCTCTATCGAACCGCCATAATTTACCTACTTTAGTAGCAGGTATGGCATTTTTATCCAGCAATCTATGTATAGTCTTTTCGGTTACCCTCAGGTATAATGCTACTTCTTTTAATGTCATCAGGTTATTTTCGTTATTCTGCATTTGTAATATCCGTTAATTTGTTTATATTGTATGAACCGACGTATAATTCCTAAAAAATATTACTGTCAATAATAGTACAAAGTTGCTATAAAGTCTACTGTTACAGCTATTTTCCCCCTTTCATATATAAATAACGTTGTTTAATCCATATGCCAACCTGATAAAAGTAATATTGACATTATTCAAGAAGTGGGGTTAAAATAGCCTACAATTCGAATGAATAATTTGGAGGGAGAAACATGAAATTAGTAATCATCGGTTTTGGGCAGTGCGGCAGTCGTATCGCTGATGAATTCGCCCGCTTAAATAAAAGAGCTATCAGCAGCAGGGGGATAGAAATAACCCCGGGTATTTTTGCCGTTAACACGGACGCTGCCGACCTGAGCGGATTAACCACCATTAAGGCTGATTATCAGCACAGGATTCTTATCGGCGGACGCAAAACAGGCGGGCACGGCGTGGGTAAAATCAACGAACTCGGCGCTGAAGTCGCGCGCGAAGATGCTGATAAAATAGTCGATGCGCTCAGAACTACCAAGCGTTTCTATGATACCGACGGTTTTCTTTTGATTGCCAGCGCCGCAGGCGGCACGGGTTCCGGTTCAATCCCCATTATTGCACAGCATATCAAAGAGCGTTATATGGATAAACCTTTATATGCTCTGGTTGTGCTGCCTTTCGAACACGAAGAGCAAAACGAAGAGAGAACCGTTTACAATACCGCTGTCTGCCTCAAGTCGATTTACTCGGTAGCCGATGCAGTAATTCTGGTAGACAACCAGAGGTATGTCCGAAAAGATTTCTCCCTCAAAAATAACCTTGATAAAATTAATTCCCTGATTGCTGCGCCGTTCTACAACCTGCTTTGTGCCGGTGAAGAAAAGAAAGCCGCACATGTCGGAGCTAAAACACTGGATGCGGGTGATATTATACAGACGTTGCTCGGTTGGACTGTTATCGGTTACGGCGAATCGAAAATAGAACGCTTCAGTTTATTCGGCTCCGGCGGATTCAGAGATAAGAGCGCTCAGACCCACAAGGCGGTTCAGGCAATGGATGCGGCTATCAGCGAAATGTCTACCCGCTGTAATCCCAAAGACGCTTCGAGAGCTATGTATCTGATAACAGCCCCGGCTAAAGAAATAAATATGGATATGGTTAAAGAGATGGGCGACTGGATTAGAGATTTGGCTCCTAATGCTATTATCCGTAACGGCGATTATCCGAGGGATGGAACCAATATGAATGTGACCGTTATTCTTTCCGAGTTGAGCGACGTGGAAAAAGTCAGAAAATACTATAACGCATCGACAGACCTCGTCCCCGTAATAAAACAGAGGCAGAAAGAAGTCGCTTCAAAACTGCAGACTATCGATGACCTCGGAAAAGATATCCCGACCCTGTTATAAGACTGATGTAAATTTACTCTTCAAACCCCCTCTTTTACGAGGGGGTTTTTGTTTTTTGCCGTTTTATACAATAATACCTTTATAGCCAAAGATTTCTTTGGGAAATATTACCGTATAAGGTATAATAAGGAACAATAATATGGAATCACAGGTTTTTTATCGAAAATGGCGCCCTCAGACACTGGCGGAAGTTGCCGGTCAGGAGCATGTAACTAAAACGCTTTTAAACGCTCTCAACAGCGGGCATATCTCGCATGCATATCTTTTTTGCGGGCCGAGAGGAACCGGAAAAACCAGTACCGGAAGGATATTGTCCAAAGCTGTAAACTGCTTGGTTAACGGCAAAGGTGAACCCTGTAACCAGTGCGAGATGTGTACGGCAATAACCGAAGGCAGGGCAATAGATGTTATCGAAATCGATGCCGCCAGCAACCGCGGGATAGATGAAATAAGAAACCTGCGCGAGCGTGTTAACTATGCCCCGGGGAAAGCGCGATATAAGGTTTATATAATCGATGAGTTCCATATGCTCACAAAAGAAGCCTCCAATGCCCTGTTAAAGACGCTTGAAGAACCCCCTGAATACGTCATTTTTATACTGGCCACTACTGAAGCTCATAAAGTATTGCCGACTATTATGTCAAGATGTCAGCGTTTCGATTTCCATCGCGTCAGTCAGAATGATATCGCGGAAAAATTAAAGCAAATATGCGACAGCGAAGGCATCGGAATAGAGCGTGAGGCTTTGAATGTGCTGGCTAAAAATTCCAGCGGCAGCCTCAGGGACGCTGAAAACCTGCTTGAGAAATTATTCACCCATTATGGAGCGGATATTAATCTGGCTCAGGTAAGGGATATGCTGGGAATTACCGGTAATGAACGTATAAAAGAACTGGTAGAGCACATTATAAACGCAAATATTACCGATGGAATAAAAACCATCAACGCCATTAATAATGATGGCTTCGATTTAAAACAGTTGAACCGTGAACTGATTGCCTATCTCAGGGGTCTGCTGCTTTTAAAGACCGGATATGATAACGATCTCGATTTTACTCCCGAAGAGACAACCGTATTGGCAGAACTGGCCGGTAAATCGACCGTCGAACAGATATTAAAGGCAATCAAGGTATTCGGCAAACTGGAGCTCAATCTCGATAGCTATTCCACTCTGCCGCTTGAACTGGCTATGGTAGACTGCTCGCTCTCATCTCAGGAAGTAAATCCTTCACCTGCCGCCAAACCTCAACCGGCGGCAACCTATGTCAAGCCGTTAAAATCAACACCTGCGGCACATCAGGCTAAAAAGAATATTGAACCGGAACCGGTAATTTTAACCGAACCTGATAATGATAAAAACGTTGAAGTGCCGCTTGATTCTAATAAAGAAGTTAAAGAAGAAGCAATTGAACCGCTAACAGCAGTTAATGAACCGAAAGACTATGGCAATAAGCTGGAATATCTGTGCGCCAACTGGAAAAAAGTTATCGAGCACGCTCCGGATAATGTAAAAAGGTCGCCGGCACTGGCAATCTTGAGAAGCGCCGGCGTTAAACCGACAGCTTTCGATGATAATATTGTTGTACTCTCTTTCAGGTTCCCCGTTCATAAGGATAAAATAGAAGAACCGGAAAATAATAAAATAGCCGCTAAAATAATCGCTAATTTCATTGGCCATTCCTGCGAAGTGCGTTGCATATATGAACCGGAAGAAAACCATTTGGTACGTGAAATACAGAAAATCGGCGGACAAATAGTCGAAGTGGAGGAAAAATGGACTTAAACATGATGAAACAGGC
>CAYNQR010000055.1:0-3483 GCA_964399425.1 uncultured Dehalococcoidales bacterium
TAGCTATAAATAAAATCGATAAACCGGAAGCCAATCCGGATTTTGTAAAACAGCAACTGGCTGAAGCCGGTCTGGTGGTGGAAGAGTGGGGCGGCGATGTGATTGCCGTGGGAACTTCGGCTAAAGCAAAAAAGGGAATACAGGAACTTCTTGAAAACTTGCTTCTGGTTGCTGAAATGGAGAATCTCAGGGCAGATCCGAATCTGCCTGCCAGGGGTGTTGTAATAGAAGCGGAGATGGATAAGAACAAGGGTCCGCTGACAACCATACTGGTACATGACGGTACGTTGAAACCCGGGGATATGGTCGTTATCGGCACTACCTGGGGACGTGTACGGGCTATGTTCAACGATTCTGGCAAACAGGTAAGAAAAGCCAAACCCTCGACTCCGGTAGTCGTACTCGGCTTGCATGAGGTTCCTCAGGTTGGTGATACCATGAATGTCGTTGCCGATGAGCGTCAGGCGCGCCATCTGGCGGAGGAAAACCGCAAAGAGGCTATGGCGATGGCAAGAACAGGCAATCTTACCAATCTTTTAGACCAGGTCAATGCCGGCAAGGTGAAAGAACTTAACATCGTATTTAAAGCAGATGTACAGGGAAGCGTGGAACCGATAAAAGATTCTCTGCAAAGGCTGCAAACCGAAGAAGTCCAGGTGAAGCTGGTTCATGCCGGAACCGGTAATGTTACGGAGACGGATGTCATGCTGGCGGTTGCTTCCAAGGGTCTTGTGGTAGCTTTTAACACCGGTATAGATACCGGTGCCCAGCGTATGGCGGATGCCGAGGGCATTGACATTCGCACCTACAAGATTATCTACGACCTGGTCGACGATGTCGAAAAAGCTCTCAAGGGTATGCTGGAACCGGAGTATGTAGAGGTAATCGACGGACATGCCGAAGTCAGGGAAGTGTTCTCTGCCGGTAAAAAGGGTGGTGTGGCCGGTTCTTATATCAAAGACGGAAAGATAAAACGCGGGGCAAAAGTACGCGTAAAAAGAGATAATAAGACGGTAGCGGAAACTTCTATTTCCAGTTTAAGACGTTTTAAGGACGACGTAAAAGAAGTCGCTGCCGGATATGAATGCGGTGTTGCACTGGAAAACTTCGACCAATTCCAGGTTGGAGATATATTCGAGTGCTACAGTCTGGAAAGGTACAAGTAGGGGGAGGAGGATGTCACATCGTATCGAACGGGTGAATCAACTCATCCGTCAGGAAATAAGCGATTTACTTTTGCGCCAGATTAAAGACCCGCGCCTGGGGAATTTTCTGTCTGTCAATGCGGTGGAAACGGCGGCAGACCTGAAACATGCCAAGGTTTATGTTAGTTGCATATGCACCGAGGAAGAGAAGAAAGAAATCATATCTACTCTCGAATCCGCTTCAGGATATTTACATAACGAATTATCCAAGCGTATCCGAATGAGATATGTTCCCTCGCTGTCGTTTTACTGGGATGATTCGATTGAACGGGCTTCCCGTATTTTGAGCCTTATCGACCATGTTTCGAAGTCTGAAGAACAGGTATAGACATGGATGGTATACTGAATATCAATAAACCCGCAGGAATTACTTCTTTTAAAGTTATATCTCTTGTCAGGCGTTTAACCGGAGAACGGCGGGTAGGTCATGCCGGGACTCTCGACCCGTTAGCCGGTGGTGTTTTACCCGTCTTCTTCGGCAGGGCGACGAGGGTTATCGAATTCCTGATGGACGCCCGGAAAACTTATAAAGCGGTGATAAAACTCGGTATAACGACCGATACATATGACATAGAGGGCACAGTCGTCCGGCAGTGCGATGCCTCCTCCTTAACACGCCGGGATATAGAATCGGCTCTGGCGTATTTTCGCGGGGCAATCGAGCAGGAACCTCCGATGTACAGCGCACTAAAACACAAAGGGCAGTGTTTATATAAGCTGGCGAGAGCCGGTGTTACTGTTGAAAGGGAGAAGAGGCAGGCTTTTATCTACAGCCTGGAACTCCTGGATTATCATCCGCCTTTCGTCACTATTGAGATGGAATGCGGTAAGGGGACTTATGTACGTTCACTGGCGAATGACCTGGGAGAACGCTTGGGATGCGGCGCCTGTGTAACAGAACTGGAAAGACTGAAATACGGGACTTTCGATTTAAAAGATGCTGTATCCCTGACCGAACTTGAAGGAGCGTTTTCAAGAGGAGAATGGCAGCAGCTGGTGTATCCTGTAGAATTCATTATGAGGCAATGGGAATCGGTTACAGTCGCTGACGAGCAGGAAAGGTATATCAGAAACGGTGTTCCGCTGATAATGGAAGATCAGGGTAAACCTGCTGATAACAAATGTTGCGCCTATGATAAAAAAGGTTCTTTAGTAGCAATATTGAATTTTGACGCAGCAACAGGCAAGTGGAAACCGCAGAAGGTTTTTAGTTAAATATGAGTCGATAAAGTTGTGCCAAACCTTGACAACTTACGTATAAAATAGCTATAGTTCTGTTGGTGTTTTTAAAGCGGTGAAAATTATAGCGGGAGCAAGAGTAATTGTTTATAATTGATGGGTGCGGATATCTGGGGGCCGGTTTTTGTACATGAGAAGCTTGCTCTTTTAAAAATAATAAAAATGGCCGAAAATAAAAAATATAAAAAATTCATTGTTACCGGAAAGGGGTTAATAAATTGGGAAAAATAAATGTAGCGATAATCGGTGTCGGAAACTGTTGTTCCTCGTTCGTTCAGGGCGTTCAGTTCTATAAAAAGGCCAAGGAATGCGATTTTGTCCCCGGGTTAATGCATGTTAATCTCGGCGGCTATCATATCAGCGATATCAATTTCGTTGCCGCTTTCGATATCGATAAAAACAAGGTCGGCAAGGATTTAGCCCAGGCTATCTATGCCGCACCCAATAATACCTATAAGTTCTGCGACGTGGAACCTATGGGCGTCAAAGTAGAAAGAGGCATGACTCATGACGGTTTAGGCAAATACCTGTCGCAGATTATCGAGAAGGCGCCCGGTCCTACCGCCGATATCGTAAAAATTCTTAAAGAGACCAAGACCGACGTGGTTATCAACTATCTGCCGGTCGGCAGCGAAGAAGCTACCAAGTGGTATGTAGAGCAAATACTGGAAGCCGGATGCGGCATGGTAAACTGCATACCGGTTTTTATCGCCCGCGAGAAGTACTGGCAGCAGCGCTTTGAGGCTAAAGGTCTGCCTATCATCGGTGACGATATCAAATCGCAGGTCGGCGCCACGATAGTGCATCGTGTGCTTACGCGCCTGTTTGCCGACAGGGGTGTCAAACTGGAAAGAACCTATCAACTGAATTTCGGCGGCAACACCGATTTTATGAATATGCTCGAGAGGGAGAGGCTCGAATCCAAGAAAATATCCAAAACCAATGCCGTTACTTCACAGCTGGATTACAAGCTCGACCCGGACGATATTCATGTCGGTCCCAGCGATTATGTTCCCTGGCTGAAAGACCGCAAATACTG
>CAYNQR010000056.1:0-3234 GCA_964399425.1 uncultured Dehalococcoidales bacterium
CAGTGCCTGATTGCCGGAATCGGCAATATGTACGCCGACGAAGCCCTCTTTGCTTCGAGGATTCACCCTTTAAGACCTGCCGATTCTCTGACGAAAGAAGAAATAAAAGCACTTCATAAAGCTATACAGGACGTTTTAAAGCTGGGAATCAAGAACAAGGGCGCCAGCGTTACCAATTATTTCAGGCCGGACGGTGAAACGGGTACCGCCCACAAGCAGTTCAAGGTTGCCCACTGCAAGGATAAGCCCTGCCCCGTCTGCCGGACTCCGCTGGAGCGCATCAGAGTACACCAGAGGGGTACTTATTTTTGCCCGAATTGCCAGAAGTAAAGCAACAAAACGCAGAATAACCCTCATCCGTCACCCCGACAAGTCGGGATGACACCTTCCCCCAAGGGAAGGCTTTTCAAACCAAATCTGTAAAATGGCTTCCCCTCGGGGAAGCTGTCGAATGCAATGAGACTGATGAGGGCGTTGACAATTTTTTAAAATGGATAGTAGTCGCCCCCACCCCGCCATTTGGCTATGTATCAAAAAACTGCTATAATTATGCTTTAACTAACAGGAAGAGGGTGAATTATTTAAATGGCGACGAAAAAAGCAACCGCAGCAGAAAAAGAAGAACTCAAGAAATTTATTGAGAACGTAAATAAGAAAGACACCAAGCGCAACGGTAAGAAAATCGAGTTTTCTTTTACCAACCGCAAGAGATAATACTTTCCAATCAAGTACATCCCGGATAGTTCCGCTGACAGTCCGCTTATCTACATATGGACTCGGCGGAATATTTTTATACCACAATAATTAAAAATAAAGCGCCCCTGCCCAATCACTTCAATTATGATTAACAGGAACCGCTTTTTAATTTCCCGGATTCAGGCTTCCCGGCAAAGGAGCTTTATTTTTCTACCGGTATTACTATGCGTGTCGCAAGTTTTTTCTCAGAAACACCACCGGGGGAATTGAAATAGTATTCGTAATAAAGCCCCTTCGGTGTGCATTCGTTTTCGCCTATCCACTCAAAAATTTTTTCATAGACCGGTTTCAAATCGGTATACGGGCCTTCATGCATATAAACGACGGCATTGCCGGAATCAGTTTCCCCTGCCTTGATATCACCCTTGCCGGGCAGATTTGCGGATACGGGAACACCCAGTTCGATATCGAGGCTGTTCGTATCAAGCTTATGATAAGCCGCAAACGGGGCATCGGCCGGTGTTTCTCCCAGTTCTGCCAGGTAATCGGCAATTCTGCGATAACTATCGTTAATAAGAGCCGGCAAATCCTCTATGGTGGTTACCACCCTTACGGACAGTATCGGCTTCGCTTCCACATTCTTCAGTTCAATTTTCGATTCCACTAACATTTCCTCCAGTAAAATAATTCTGATAGCTAAATTTCAAAAGCGAAAGGATGTCCTTTACGCTCGAAATCAGGTACATAGTAATCTGCGGCTTCCAGCTGCTGCACCCAGCCGTTTTCCATGCCCAGTTCAACCACAAGATTGAATACTTCATCGAATTCCTGTTGGGAGATACTTCGCGAAAGCGACGGCAATTCCAGGGCACGATACATCGGATGATACTGAGACATCAGGCTGATAGTTACCTCCGGCGACAGCTCCTCCGCCAGCCATTTCAATACTTCCCTGCTGCCCGACAACCTTTCAGGAAGTATCAGATGGCGCACAATCAACCCGCGCTGCGCAATACCGCTGTCATCGATGACAAGATTACCAACCTGCCGGTACATTTCCCTGATTGCAGCCTTGGCTGCCTCGACATAATTGGCAGCGCCTGACAATTCCTGTGCATGTTTATTATCGAAATATTTGAAATCAGGCAGGTAGATATCGATGATGCCGTCGAGTTCTCTTATAGTTTCCAGGCTGTCGTAGCCGTTGGTATTGTAGACCAGCGGAATATGCAGCCCCAGCGGAATTGCCGATAAAAGAGCTTCCAATATCTGCGGTACGAAATGAGACGGCGAAACCAGGTTGATGTTATGGCAGCCGAGTTCGTTTTGCAGGTAGAGCATTTTCTCTGCCAGCTGATTACAGGTTATTTCGTTTGATTCCTGCTTTTGCCAGTCCTGGCTGATCTGGTGGTTCTGGCAAAACAGGCAGCGCAGGTTGCAATTGGCAAAAAATATCGTTCCGGAGCCTTTATCGCCGGAAAGAGCCGGTTCCTCGCCGTGATGGTCGCAATAAGAGGAAACGATAGGCAAAGCTCCCGAATGACAATGTCCTGTTTCAGCGTCAAGACGGTTGATATGGCATTCCCGCGGACAGATATCGCAGAAAGCCAGTCTATTACTGAGCTGCTGCGACCGTTTTTCAAGTTCACCCGATTCATAAAGTGAAAGATAAGAGGGATTCATTAAAATGACCTCATATTGATTTATTAATATCTTCTCAAGACTGCAAGCCCCGCCCTATCGAAACTGAAAATGACAATCAAATTAGTACTGTCATCCTGAGTACAACGAAGGATCTAAATGCAATCCGATATTCACCGCCGTTATGGTTCGACAGGCTCACCACGAACGGCTCTATTAATATCCACGCATCCTAAACATGACGAAGGACACGAACGGCTTTTATTATTTATCACACTGAATTTGCTAAGGACGTTTGAGTTAGCCAAGGCATGGAAACCGAAAGCGTTATTACCCGGCTGTTTTATCCTTTGCCTTGTCGAGAACCGCCAGCGCTTCCTTAATTCGCTTCATACAGCGCTCTTTACCGAGCACCGCCATCGTCTGAAACAGCGGAGGCGCCACTTCACTGCCGGTGGTAGCCGACCTCAGCGTACCGAACAACTGTCCGGTCTTCACCGCCAATGCCTCTGCCATCGGTCTCAGGACGGTTTCGAGCGATTCCTCGCTAAACTCGGGGAGTTCATCCAGCCCTTTCATTGCAGTCTCAAGAATTATCCCGGTTGTTTGGCGGGAGGTTTTTTTGGCTACCAGTATATTCGGGTCGTATTCCAGATTATCGACAAAAAAGAACCCGGTCAGTTCCGCTATTTCATTCAGCTTTTTAACCCGTTCCTGCACCAGCGGAGCGATTTTTTTAATATAGTCCAGAGACAGCGGCCTTTTTACTTCAGACGGCAGGTCTCTTTCAAGGAACGGTATAACCCTCTGCGAGAAATCATCGACCTTAAGGTCGCGGATATAGACGCCGTTCATCCAGTCCAGCTTTTCGATATTGAAAATGGCTCCGGTAGAGTT
>CAYNQR010000057.1:0-3171 GCA_964399425.1 uncultured Dehalococcoidales bacterium
TGATGCACAGGAGAAATGATATGACCGAGAGAACAGGAAGAGGCGCACCGGCAGGCAACCAGTATGCACGCAAACATGGTTTTTATTCGCGTGTGCTGGATGAAGATGAACAAACTGACTTCGAACAGGCAACCGCAGTTTACGGTATCGACGATGAAATAGCCCTGCTGCGAACCAAGATAAAGTCGGTTTTAAGGCACGACCCGGAAAACATAGAACTGATTATGAAGGCTTTAACAACTCTCGCCGGGCTGGTGAGAACCAGATACAACATCGGCAAAGAGGATAAAGCGGGACTCAAGGAAGCCATCTCTAATGTCTTGAAGGATGTTGCCCTGCCGCTGGGCATCACTATCGGGAAGCTCTTTGATAAATAGGCTGCGCCCCTACCAGAAAGAGATTGCCGTAGCCGTGCTGGACAGTATTTTTACCCATAAGGGGATTACCTTTTCAGTGGAAATCGCCCGACAGGGCGGCAAAAACGAGCTTTCCGCCCAGTTGGAACTGCTGCTTTTGACACTTTTTATGTCAAGCTCCAGGAACCTGGTAAAATGCGCCCCGACTTTCAAGCCGCAGGCATTGATTTCTATGGCGCGCTTGAAAGACAGGCTGAACGATGCCGGTTTTGCCAGCATCTGGACGGCGGAACAGGGATATATCATCAGGCTGGGCGACTGCCGCGCCTTTTTTCTCTCCGCCGAAGAAACGGCCAACGTCGTCGGCAACACCGCGCATATACTCCTGGAAATAGACGAATCACAGGATGTCGGCAAGGAGAAATACAGCAAAGACTTCAAGCCGATGGGCAGCACCACCAACGTAACCACAGTGCACTACGGAACAGCGTGGGATGACTCCACCCTGCTGGAAGAGGTCAAGCAGGGCAACCTGGAACTGGAGAGGAAAGACGGCATAAAGAGGCACTTCCGCTACGACTGGCAGGAAGTCGCTAAATACAATCCGGATTATCTTTCATATATCGAAGCCGAGCGCGAAAGGCTGGGCGAAAACCACCCCCTTTTCCGTACGCAGTACTGCCTGCTCCCCGTCTGTGGCGGAGGCGGTTTTCTGGATATGCAGCAGAGGGCGCAGTTGCAGGGAAAGCATCAGCGCCTGCATCAGCCGCAAAAAGGCAGGACGTATATCGCCGGAATAGATATTGCCGGAGAAGCATCGGAAGACGCCCTGCTGAAGAACCTGAAGCCGATGCAGGATTCGACGGTTGTTACCATCGGTGAACTGGACTATTCTGCAATGGATGATATACAAAAGCAGCCGCAGATTAACATCGTCGAGCACTATAGCTGGACCGGCAAAAAGCACACCGAGTTGTATCCCCAACTGGTTGATATACTGGGCAAGCTCTGGAACTGCCACAGAATCATAATCGACGCAACCGGCATCGGGCTTACGGTTAGCTCGTTTTTAAGGAAAGCGTTAGGTTCAAGAGTAATTCCCTTCATCTTCACTTCCAGTTCCAAGTCCGAACTGGGTTTCAACCTGCTGGCCTCCATCAACTCAGGCAGGTTGAAGATGTATGCCGCCGACGGCTCGCAGGAATACTGTGAGTTCTGGCAGCAGGCGGAGAAAGCAAAAAGCTGCTACCGCCCCAACCAGACCATCAACTTCTATGTCGAGCCGTCTCAGGGTCACGATGATTTTTTAATGAGCCTGGCTCTGCTTGTTGAAGCGGGTAAAGACTGTGAGATGCGAAAGGCCAAGGGAAAAGGATAAATGGTAAATCCGTAGGGGCGACCAATGGTCGCCCGCCTGTTTCGGACAGATAATGACCATCCCTGTGGATGAAAATCAGACTATTCGGAAGAGATTGACACATTCCGACTCGTCAGGACTCAGTATAACAGTTTACATTATCCGTCGCCATTATGTTTCGACAAGCTCACCACGAACGGCTCAGGATTATCCCCATACCGAACTCTTCGTTCATTCCTCACGAACTCAGCAAGACAGTTTAAAATTGTCTTTGCGAGTTTTCCTGAAAGGAAAGCGAATCAATCTCTACAATACCTTTTAATTACCCCTCTCCGCACATGATATTAAATCAGCCATAAACAATCAATAAAGCGCAGCTATGAATATATTCATCGGGAGAGATTGCCACGTCGTCCCGATAAACCGGGACTCCTCGCAAAGACAGCCTGTTATAAAAAAGTTACCCCCTCTGAAAACGAGGGGGTAACGTATATTTGATTATCCGGTATCAGGCTTGACTCTAGTAGGCGCTGTAAGCCATTCTTCTGCCCAGCCAGATGGCAAATATGAAGACCACCACGACACCTATGCCTATCCAGACCCACATCAACCAGCTCGGCAAGCCGCCGCCGACTACAAAAGTATTGACTGAGCTGGTAGAAGAGTTGCTGGCGCCGTCAGTGGCAATTACTCTCCAGTAATATTGCCCGTTATCAGGCAGCTTCGACAGTTTCTGTGCATCGGTTAAAGTATATGTAGATGCTGTTAAACCGGCTACATTGACAAAGATATTTGAGAAACTGCTATCTGTAGCAACCTGTAAAGTGTAGGTCACAGGCAGACTCAAATCGGTAACATCGCTCCAGTCGAAAGTTACGATTCCTTTTTCCTTGGAAGCCTGCAACGGCAGGGTCAATGTCGGCGCCGGAGGAGGCGTTGTTTCCATGGCAAAGGTTAATTGAACGGTATTGATTCCGTCGGTTACTTCAACCGTACGCGCACCGCCCGGGCTGGCAGGAACCGTGAAGGTAGCATTGGCAAAAGCGCCGGTTACCGGAAGCGTACCGGTAGCAACTACAGTGCCGTTGTATTTGATTGTCAGCATGGCGCTGGCGCTAAAACCGCTGCCGCTGACAGTAACCGCACTTCCCACATTGCCGCTTGTCGGTGTCAACGAAGCCCTGGCAGTAACTGTAAATTGAGCCGATTTAGTGGTAGTCCCGTCACTGACGGCGATAGTATGAGGGCCGCCGGCAATGGTCGGAATGTTAAAGGCGACCGTGAAATCACCGGTGGCGCCGGCGGTTATTGTCCCCATATTCGGTATTGCTACACCATCGATAGTAAGCGTAATGTTGCTGCCGGCCGCAAAGTTGGCGCCGGTAACGGTAATCGTATCGCCGACTTCACCGCTGTTGGCATTCAGTGTTATGGCTGCATCCACTATAGTAAAATTGG
>CAYNQR010000058.1:0-3025 GCA_964399425.1 uncultured Dehalococcoidales bacterium
TCATAACTTTTCTCCTTTTCTTTTTTTACAGGTTAGCAGAGGGTGAGTTTAATAATAATTATTCCCACCCTCTGCTATGTTTCATACAATCAATTATATATCAAGGAGTGATTGTATACCAGAGTCTGTTAGGATAGCGCCAGGTCTCCCACGTTGACGTCATTCTCTGTACTGATATTGTCTTTGGTCAGAGACTTGCCGTCTTTCTCTATTTTCAACGAGAAAGTGCCTACAGCCAATCCTTCGAACCAGAAGTCGCCGAATTCATCTGTGGTAGTGGTACCGCTGCCGGTTCCGGTAAGGGTACAGGTAGCGCCAATTACCACCTCATTGGAAGACGGGTCAAATACCGTGCCGGCAATAAATCTCTTGGGCAGGTTAAGGTAATAAGCCCTCGGATTAGTGCCTTCCTCAGGTTTCAATACTTCAGCCAGGCTTATCTCGGAACTGAATGCCGATTCCTCGCCGAACATCAGAGCCGACATGGCACAGGCATCGACACATCTGGGTTCATTTATAGGACCGCCCCTGTCGAGAAGATGCGCACAGCCCGTACATTTCTGGGCCAGCTTGAAGTCCTCATTGTAATAGATCGACCCGTAAGGGCAGGCTTCAAGACATAACTTGCAGCCGCTGCACTTCGCCGGCTCAATCCACACCAGTCCGTCACTTCTCTTGGATATGGCGCTGTCGGGACAAGCTTCAATACACGGAGCATTATCGCAGTGGTTGCAACGCGTAAGAACATACGCTACCTTGACCTTGGGAACCTGACCGCGAACATGTTCATTCAGCTTGCACCAGAACTGCCCCCAGACCGGCTGCGGTTTGGCATAGGGCGACCAGTCGTTACCGCAATGTTCGTCCTTGCAGGCTACCTGGCAGTTGTAACATCCGCCGCATTCTGCAACATCATTAATAAATACTTTAGCCATTAATTGCCTCCTTCTACCCAGCCCTCAAAGATCGGGCCGTACTTCGGATCATATTTTCTCTCAAAGGCTTCGGGATACATCTCTTTCCATTCCATATACTCTTCGCCGCTGACCTTGGCAACTTCAATCAAGAAACCGATTGGTTGGATACCGTAACAACGATAAGACATTACCCAATCCGGGCTGATACAGTTGCCGTTACCGCCTCTGTTAATGGAAGCAATGTCGATGAAGTCACCGCCGCCGGCTTTTTCCAGGTAGATATCGCCGGCAATTGCCCTTTCGCAAACTTCAGCAATAGCCAGAACAATACCCTTGTCGTTGTACAGCTTTACCAGATCACCGGTTTTGATGCCTCTGGCTTCTGCATCGGCGGGGTTAATCCAGCATTCCGAATAAGCATAACCATCGAAGCCGATTTTGTATTTGATTTCCCTGGTCCAGGGGATATCGGTATGCTGAGAATGCCTACCCCACCTGCGGGTGCTGACATTAAGAGTCAAAGGATAATCCTTCGCCCTGGCGCTGAGCAGCCTGTCTTCATCGTGCGTCCATCCCTCTGATGCGGGGCCTCCGCGTATGAATTTGGCTGTCGGCTGCCTTTCCTTATCATCGGGATGATTCTCCAGCAACAGCTGAGATTCGTATTCCAGAAGACCTGACGGGGTACGAAGCGGGTTTTTACCCGGGTCATTATAGAATCCGCTGCTTGCCGCCGGAGACTGCTGCCAGGTGGTGCTTCTGGATTGGCTCCAGACCAGTTTTTCGTTCAAGTCGTTCCAGCTGATGGAATCGGCAAGGTTAGCCGCATCGTAGGAAGCCTTGATACGCGCCGCAGGGGTATCATCGGCGCCGCGGTCATTGAGTTTATCGCCGTAACCGAGTTTTTCGGCGACCGCTTTAATGGCCATATAATCGCTCCTGGCTTCCCCTCTGGTGGTCAATACCTTTTTCTGAAGTACAAGATGAACGGCCGTATCGCTGACACTGAAGATATCTTCCGTTTCAGTGATAACCTCGATGGGCAGGACGATATCGCACATGCACATACCGTCTTCCATGAACATATTGGCGCCGACGATGCACTCCAGCTTGGGACTGCGATGCGCCGCCAGTGTCTTGAAGCCGGCGCCGCGACTGCCGGTATAAGCAAAACCGGCACCCCATATCATATGGATTTCCGATTTGCCTTCCATAGGATAGGTGCGCTTGGTAAACTGGTCGCCGGTGCTCCACCACTCCACGGGCGGGGCGGTAATTGCCTTCCAGATAAGGTCCCTGGGTACGAACTGCCTGTTGGTGTCGTTGCCGCTGAGCCTGACGCCGGTTTCCGCAACCTGCTTGTTGGTAATATCGGTGCTCGGTCTCTGGGTAGTTACCGTGGTGCTTTTCGCCGCCGAACCCTGGATGATGTCGTCATACATACCGATATAACATACGCCGGGGCCTCCCCATCCCTGCATACCCAGAAGGTAAATCCACATCCTGGTAGAACCCTCGGCATACACGCCTCTGCAACAACCGGCGCCTCTGCGTCCGTTCATTATCGAGGTAGGTTTGCTCGCCCAGGCACGGGCCAAGGCTTTGATGGTATATACGGGAACACCGGTAATCGGCGACGCCCATTCTGGCGTCTTGGCGACACCCTCGGCGTCGGTGCCCATAACATAGGCCTGCCATTTATCGAAACCGTAGGCATGAGTGGCAATATATTCCTTATTATAGGTATCTTCGCTAAACCAGACATGGGCGATTGCCGCCAATAAAGCACAGTCTGTTCTTGTATGCACCGGAATCCATTTGCTGGCGTAGAGCGCGCCGGTATGAGTCAAATGGGGGTCGATATGTAATTGCTTGATGCCGATTTTGTTCCACCATTTGTGGACCATTTGCTGAGTCGTGCCGTAAGGCTGTATCCAGGATTTTGTTGAATCGCAGCACCAGCCTAAAAGCAATTCGCAGTTTTCCGAGATATCGTGGGTTTTCGGATTGCCTTCGTAGTCGAAGCCCCAGACATACCTGCCGCCCAGCTGTCCGCCGGCGGAAGTGGTAGCAGCGCCGTGATGTTCGGTAATCGGTTCGCCGTATTC
>CAYNQR010000059.1:0-2716 GCA_964399425.1 uncultured Dehalococcoidales bacterium
CGTTCGGCATATCGTGGTTGCCGACCAGCAGGAAAACGGCGATTCCGGCTTCCGATAATGTTCTGATACGTTTGGCGAATTCCCTTTGCTGCGTTTGACTGGGTTCGCGGCTTTTGTAGGTATCCCCGCAAAAAAGCACCAGGTCGACCTTATTTTCTATTGCGAAATCGACCAGCTTATCGAAACCGGCCAGAAAATCCAGCAACCTGGATGAGAGTCCGGTTGCCGGGTCGGTATGACCGTAGCTTTCGACTCCCAGGTGCAAATCGGCAAAGTGAATTATTTTCAACAGTTACCTCTGTCAGGCTTATTGGAGATTATATCAGTCATGATGCTCAAATCGTATTTATATAAATCAGTGTGCTTCATCGGTCAGGTTCCATCGTTGGAGTTCCGACCTGTCGGGATGAAGCAATCTCTACGATTCTACTTATATACCCCGCCTGCAATTATTATTTACATAATACCCTTGATCGGGATTAATAAAAAACCATAATGCCCGGCGAAGCGTCTATCAACTTGATTATAAGCAGCGTCCGCCGGGAGGTAAAATATCGAACGATTCACCGGCTAGCTTGGCGCTTATTGTCTTTACCAGTTCGCTGATGGGGATGCGGATCTGTTTCATGCTGTCACGGTCGCGCACGGTAACCTGCTTATCTTCAAGCGAATCGAAGTCAACAGTTACGCAATAGGGAGTGCCGATCTCGTCCTGCCTGCGATACCTTCTGCCGATGCTCTGCGTATCGTCGTAAGAGGTTATCCACTGTTGTCTGACTCTGTTATGAACGTCCTTTGCCAGCTTTACCAGGTTTTCCTTTTTGCTAAGTGGAAGTATGGCTACTTTATACGGTGCCAGTGACGGATGCAGTTTTAAGACAGTGCGGATTTCATCCTTGTCCGGTTCTTCGCAATAGGCGTCGCATAGGAAAGCCAATACCGAACGGTCTACGCCTGCCGAAGGCTCGATAACATAGGGAATGACATGTTCATTGGTTTCGTTGTCCAGGTATTCCAGTTTCTTGCCGCTGAATTTCGCATGCTGTGTCAGGTCGAAATCGCAGCGGTTGGCGATACCCTCCAGTTCAGCCCATCCCATCGGGAACATAAATTCGATATCGTAACAGGCCTTGGCATAATGCGCCAGTTCGTCTTTTCTGTGTTCACGGAAATGCAGGTTTTCAGGTTTGATACCGAGTTTAAGATACCAGTTCATGCGCTCGTTGCGCCAGTATTCATGCCACTGCTCGTCGGTTCCCGGCATGCAGAAGAACTCCATCTCCATCTGTTCGAATTCACGGCTGCGGAAGATGAAGTTGCCGGTGGTAATTTCATTGCGGAAGGATTTGCCGGCCTGCGCAATGCCGAAGGGCAGTTTCTTGCGGGTGGTATTTACCACGTTTTCGAAGTTTACGAAGATGCCCTGTGCCGTTTCGGGCCTTAAATAGACAATGTTGGCAGCATCCTCGACCGGCCCCATAAAGGTCTTGAACATTAAATTGAACTGGCGCGGTTCGGTCAGTTCGCCGCCGCAAGAAGGGCAGACGGTAGTTTCCAGCGTGTCCGAACGCCAGCGCATCTTGCATCCCTTGCAGTCGACCATCGGGTCGGAAAAGCCGTCCACGTGTCCGCTGGCTTTCCAGACATCCGGGTGCATCAGTATGCTGCAATCCAAACCGACGACATCGTCGCGGTTGTGCACCATGGCTTTCCACCAGGCATCCTTAACGTTGCGTTTTAATTCAACACCGAGCGGGCCGTAATCCCAGCAGCTCGAAAGCCCTCCGTAGATATCGCTGGAGGGAAAAATAAAGCCGCGCCGGCGGCACAAAGAAACAATTTTTTCCATGCTAACCTGATTATTTTCAGACAATCCGCTACTCCTTGTTAAATATGTAAAAGGTATTATTTATTCATGTTGCGTGTGCCGATAAAAGCCTTAATGAAAAAGGCTGTTAAAATAACGGCGCCGCTTATTGCCAGTATTATGATTATCAACCAGATGGACAACACATGTTTTTCGAGGACATTGAAGCTGAAGATATCGAACATAATCACTGCCAGCACCAGCTGCGGCAAGGCGGCGATGTTGCCGATAAGCAGCATAAAACGGTCGGGATTGAAACCGGGGCTGGTTTGCTCGATGGCTCTAGCGAATCCAACTATCGTCTTGATAATCAGAATGACAGTAGCAATAATGAAGAGTTGCAGTCCCAGCATAACAGCGGTTATGGCTGTACGCCCCATCCAGCTTTCGACTGCTCCATCTGCTTTAAAACGATAGGCTACCTGTTCGGGGAGCTGGAAGAAAAACATGGCGGCGATAACTATCGAAATAATAAAGATTATCAGCGGCAGTGATATATACTTCCATTCGAAGGTTAATCCCGTTTTAACAGTTGCCTCTACCTCTGCTCCGTCTGCTGTACAGTACTTAGCGTCAGTTGTGCTTTTCCTGAAATATGCCATGTACAGGAAAAGAAATATGCCGATACACAGGCCCACGATAAAAATAACTCCGGAAATAATTGTTGTTGTCATAGATATAAAAGTTATCAGCTTTGGAGAAATATGTCAAAAAATTTTTAAGATTGATTTGCTTTGTATATCGATGTTTTTTAAAAATAGTCGATTATTAATTATTGTGAACCTGATGAATGCATAAAAAATCGAAATAGTAAATTAGTACTATTTGAGTAAAATACGTTTGAAAGCG
>CAYNQR010000060.1:0-2597 GCA_964399425.1 uncultured Dehalococcoidales bacterium
GCCATTTCAGTCGTCAGTATGGCGGTATCGGCACCCGCGGACCGGGCGAAACCCAGCTGGAAACCGACCGCCGTCAGGTTCGCGCCAAAATCGCCTCGCTTAAGAAAAAAATCGAAAAGTTGTCAACCCAGCGCGATATTCAACGCCGGAGCCGCCAGAACCTGTTCAAAGTCTCCCTGATCGGCTATACCAACGCTGGCAAATCGACCCTGTTCAACCGGCTGACCCGGTCCAGTGTTACCACCGCCGACAAACTATTCACAACCCTCGATTCAACCTCAAGGGTCATGTCCCAGGGTTATCCCGATAAGATAATCTTTACCGATACCGTCGGGTTTATCAAAAAGTTGCCGACCCAGCTGGTGGAGTCGTTCAAGTCGACGCTGGAGGAAGTCACCTACGCCGACCTCCTGCTCCACGTGATCGATTTTTCCGATAGGAATTGTGAAGAAAAAATGCGTCAAACCCAGTTAATCCTCGATGACATCGGAGCCGGAAATGTCGAAAAGTTGTTGATATACAACAAAATAGATAAAACCGACAGAGATTTTGGAAAACCTGTTGATATAAATCGGGTTTTTTTTGTTTCTGCCCTCAAGGAAACGGGCTTGGAATCGCTCAAAGAGGAATTGACTTTAAGATTAAAGCGTTTTGGCGCATGCAAATATAAAGTCTCCTGAACTTTTGCCGATTAGAATGATCAGAGAGCACAAAGGACGATTATGGCCAAAACGATTTTAATTGTTGACGATAACCCTAATATGTCCAGTCTCCTCGTGGAGATGCTGGAAGTGTTCGATTATCAGGCGGTCCGGGCCGATGATGGTCTCGACGCTCTTAATAAAATAAATAACGGCGACGTGGCTATGGTCATTACCGATATGCGTATGCCGCGCATGACCGGGCTGGAACTTCTGCAGGCGGTCAAGGAAAAACGGCCGGACCTGCCGGTCGTGCTAATCTCGGGGTATTCGGTCGATGACGTCGATTCCGACATTGTTCGTGAAAAGGCCGATGGCTTTTTAAACAAGCCGTTCATGATGTCCGATATCGAAAAGCTTTTGGGCGACTTGCTTTAATTATCAAGCGATTTCTCCGTTGTCATTTAAATTATTGAAGATTATATTCAATAATTATTTAAGTAGCTATCGCCAATTGCAGTTGTTAAAAAACATAGGAAATGGCTAAAGTGCCAAAGTGGAAAAATAAATTAATCTGCGGAGACAATTTAGAAGTTCTGGCAAAATTTTTTAAACCAGAATCTGTTGATCTTATTTACATCGACCCACCTTTTTTTAGCAATAGAAATTATGAAATAATTTGGGGAGATGAAGCCGAAATTCGCAGTTTTGATGATAGGTGGGAAGGCGGAATAAATGTATATGTAAATTGGATGAAAGAACGAGTATTAGAGTTACATCGAATATTAAAACCAACAGGAACCTTTTATTTACATTGTGATTGGCACGCGGGACATTACTTAAAAGTAATGTGCGACGACGTATTTGGCTATAATAATTTCAGAAACGAAATTGCGTGGTGTTACAGAGGTGCCGGATATCCGAAAAAGGATTTTGGCAAGCGGCACGATACGATTTTTAGATATTCGAAAACGGATGAGTACGTATTTAATCTTGACGATGTTAGGGAAGAATATGCGGAAGCAACGAAAGAAAGATTTAAACATTACGTTGGTAATGTAAGAAAGGCCGGTGATTTTGGCGTTCAGTCATTAAACCCATTAGGCAAGCAGCCCGACGATTGGTGGCAAATACAGCCAATAGCTCCTTCTGCAAAAGAAAGACTTGGATATCCCACACAAAAACCCGAAAAATTACTGGAGAGAATTATAAAGGCCTCATCAAATAGGGGTGATTTAGTATTGGACTCATTTTGTGGTTGTGGCACGGCTTGCGCCGTAGCCGAGAGACTTCAACGAAGATGGATTGGCATTGATATTTCGCCTTCTGCTATTGCCTTGGTTAAAAAACGACTTAGTAGAATTGGGGTTAGAGAAAAAAATCTCGATATTGTTGGTATGCCAAAAAAGGCGGCGGATCTGCGGAATTTCAAACCATTCGAATTTCAATATTGGGTAATTAATGAAATGCATGGAATGCCTAGTCCCCGTTTAGCCGGAGATTTGGGGATTGATGGATTAAGTTTTATTGATCATTATCCAATTCAGGTTAAACAATCCGAAAAAGTCGGTAGGCCTGTTGTCGATAGTTTTGAAACGGCCATAAGAAGGTATTATAAAAACCACAAGGGTAATTTTAGAGGGTATATTGTTGCCTTTAGTTTTGGAAAAGGTGCGTACGAAGAAGTTGCGCGCGTTAAGCAAGAAGGGATTATTATTGATTTAATAACTGTGCAAGATATCTTGGATAAAAAGTTTCAATTAAAGCATAATCCACCAGAGGTCTTATTGTAATGACTTTTCGGAAAATATATTGCTTTCTTTTTTGTCATGTGCAATAACGAAAATGGCCCCTTTAATTTACCGATCGATGGTACACTCGACTTGCATACATTTTCACCCAAAGAAGTCAAACAACTCGTGCCGGACTATATCGAGGAATGTCTCCGACGCGGGA
>CAYNQR010000061.1:0-2540 GCA_964399425.1 uncultured Dehalococcoidales bacterium
ATAATGAAAGCATCGAGCGCGGCGGTGTGCTGGTGATACCGTCGTTCGCGGTCGGACGGACACAGACGCTGTTGTATATCATCCGCGAACTCGAAGAAAAGAAACTGATTCCGTCAATACCTGTTTATATCGATTCGCCGATGGCCCTGGATGCCACGCATGTCTATGAGCGGCATATAAAAAGTCAGGACTTGAGCGTTCGGGTCATGGCCATTAACGGTAAAAACGTCTTCAAAACCGGTCAGTTGTACTTGTGCGATTCGCGCAAGAAATCCAAGGCCCTCAACGAAATCGAAAACCGGGCGGTGATTATTTCTGCCAGCGGGATGGTCACCGGCGGGCGCATTTTGCATCATCTGGCGCAACGCCTGCCTAATCCGAAAAACACAGTGCTGTTTGTCGGCTATCAGGCCGAGGGCACTCGCGGGCGGACCATTGTCGAGGGTCATGACGAAGTCAAAATTTACGGTGACATGGTGCCGATCCGGGCGCATGTCGAGAATATTTCCGGCTTTTCCTGTCATGCCGATTACAATGAAACGCTGGCCTGGCTGTTGGGCTTCAATCGTCCTCCGAAGAAGACGTTTATCGTGCATGGTGAAAAAGCGGCCTCGGAATCGCTGGCCGATAAGATACGCGACCGTTTCGGCTGGCACTGCGAGATTCCGAAGCTGGAAGAAAGTTTTTTGCTGGATTTGTAGAATTCGGCATAATGCAATTTCTGGTAGGTCATGCCGACTCGCCGAAGGCCCTGAACGAAGTGAAGGGCGGCATGACATATTTTTTAAATCAAGATGGCAGAACCGCATCGCAAGGCTTGGGTTCTGCCCTACGGTGACTGGCATTCGTGCGTTGTGATCGGCGGGTTCTCAAACCCGCCGCCAACCCCGGTCGATCTGAAGATCGACCGGGCACGACACCGGGACGGGGCACGTCGCAATTCAATGTCCTCATTAATGTCATACCGGCGAAGGCCGAAGGTGCTGAAGAGTAAAGCACGGGTATCCAGTTCTTTCTTGACCGTCAATTTCACTATCGACATTGTAGTGCACATCTGAAATATTGCCCGAATATTGGTCGGTTTGGCATAGTTATTTTAATGCGTCTGTTTGCGTTACAGGCAGTTGGGTCCGTTTTGTGATTTTTTGTAATTGTTTCCCGGGCCGGTCTTTTACTTGTGTCGTGTATTATTAAACATAATTATAGGCCTCTATTAAGGGAAGACGGGCGGAATTAACATTGGGTCAGTAGCGATATTGTCTAAGGAATTTCCCCGCCATAGAATGGCGGGGCACATTGGCCTTTGCTGCCGATATTTTTGGCGACAGTAATTATATTTCATTTATAGCATTTTACAAAAGCAGCGATTATTCGTCTTATAATTGAAAGGGGTTAAAATATAATCCATCAGGAGGTGACAATGATGCGGCATGCATTAAACAGCTATCGGCGTTATATCATAATTGCAGTATTTTTATTATTTGCGGCAGACCTTAAAGCTGACGACTATCTTGACACATGCAGATATATCGTATCTCGCCCCAGAATTACAATTAGCGATTTAGGATATGCCACATTTGGCGAACATTATGTTTATGGTTTATTTTTTGAGTATTATGAACCCATGATATCGGACAGTTTGCGTGCGGAGGGCACTTATCCAACGTACGTAAACAATGATATGTACTCAACATGGGAAATAAGGAACGACTCACTATGGTTACTGAAAGTTGAACAGATCATTATGGTCCCTTCCGATAGGTTTCCGAACAGATATGAAACGGGAAGCAGGATTATTCCCGCCGACAGCATATTTGAAGGAAAAGGCTATCCAATCTTTGCTCATTGGTATTCGGATACTATTTTATTGCGAACAGGCGATTGTTTGCCAGATGAGCACTTAGGAAACAACAGGTACTTTAAAACGCAGACGCATATTGTCGTAAGAAATGGGTGCGTTATTGATTGGATACACATAAATAACGAGGGGCTGGATTTATATCGTTCTGGCGAAGATATTGATTGGTGCGGGCGAGAGAAAGCGCCAATGGTAAATGAAGGCTGGATTGATGGACGGCTGCTTAGCTATTTAATTTTAAACGATATTATTGACAGCAATACGGTATTTAATACAAGAGGGATAATCGAATGTTATCGGGATTATGAAGAATGCGTGTTATACATTCCTGCATCGCCATTAACAAAGGAAATTTATTATTTAATGGAACCATCCCCATTCTATGATAGTATCGAAGATACGGCCTTCGTCGAAGTTAAGGGTATCTGCAGCGATAAAACAGATGGCTATATGAACATAAGAGTTATAAGCCTAAGATTGTTAAATTCCAATGAATCAATCCACTCTCCCATGTTCCTAATGTATCACTGGATTTTAAAATTGGAGTAATGCAATGAACCAGTATTCCCGTTCATTAGAATAATAATGACGAAACCGCCCGTCGCAAGGCTTGGGGTCTGCGACAGGAAAGAAGTGGTTGCGGAAATTCGGACAGTTGCTTAAGGTGGATTTGAGGCCTTTA
>CAYNQR010000062.1:0-2521 GCA_964399425.1 uncultured Dehalococcoidales bacterium
AAAAAGCCGTTCGTGGTGAGCTTGTCGAACCATAACGGCGATGAATATCGAATGGCATTAAAATCCCTCTTAATCTCCCTTTTTCAAAGTGAGAGAATCGTGGAGTGCTATTCCTTACCTTTATTTGCAGAGACAGTGCAGGGGGCTTATCGGGAACCCATAGCAATAGGGTATAATAAGCAGACCTGATACAGGAAATTGAAGGGTATTATGACTAAAATTGAAACTTATCCCGATATTGCGATTCCTCCGGGGGAATATCTGGCGGAAGAAATAGGAGCCAGGGGTTTATCTCAAAAAGAACTGGCTAAAAGAATGGGGCGACCGTTAAATGCTATTAATGAGATTATTAACGGTAAAAAAGCCATTACTGCCGAAACATCTCTGCAACTCGAAGAAGTGATGCCTGAAATACCGGCAAAATTCTGGATGAATCTCGAAGCCGATTATCAGCTTACAAAGGCATACATAAACAGGCAGTCAAAAGCCACACGATAATTTCATATTAGTTTTGATATCAGTAGGGGGGATATCCAGTGCAAATATCTGTCATCCTGGCGCATCCTGATATTAAAAGCTTTAACTATGCTATCGCACAGAAGGTGGTTAAGGCTTTACATAAATGCGGGCATGATATTCGTTTCCATGACCTGTACAGGGAAGACTTTCCGTCAATTATTTCCGCATCGGAGATTAAGAGGGGGGCGGTTCTTCCTCAAATTATAAAAACTCACTGCGATGAGATAGCGGAAGCGGACGGTATCGTCATTGTACATCCGAATTGGTGGGGGCAGCCGCCGGCTATCCTGAAGGGGTGGATTGACAGGGTTCTACGTCCGGGAGTGGCTTATGAATTTTTAGAAGGGGATATCGGGGAAGGAGTTCCCAATGGTTTACTGAAAGCTCGCTCGGCTGTCGTTTTCAACACATCCAACACTCCTCCGGCAAGGGAAAGGGATGTATTCGGAGACCCGCTCGAAACGTTGTGGGAAAACTGTATCTTCCGCTTGTGCGGCGTCGATAATTGCTACCGCAGGAATTTCGAAGTCATTGTAACCAGCACATTGGAACAGAGACAGCAATGGCTTGCAGAAGCAGGGGAGACAGTTCGAACATATTTCCCCTAAGCATACGAGTGGCTGTCTTTTATCTGTGGGAACAACGGCGATAAGCACTATTTACATATAATTTGGTAGACTAGCTTTGACTGATATCATCCGCTGCTGTTACAATTATATATCATCTTTTTCCCTTTATGATTTTAGTTTACGGAGCTGCCTGAATGTTTTCTTATCTGAAAAGCAAATCGCTGGAAGTCCTCAAGGCGATGCTCCCTCTTGTTGCCGTAATTATCATCATGCAATTTACCCTGGTGAAAATGCCTCTCGACCAATTCTGGCAATTTCTTGCCGGTGTCGTAATGGCTGTTTCCGGAATGATTCTTTTCCTTGTCGGGCTTGAGATAGGTATCCTTCCGATGGGGCAGGCGATAGGTGCGGAGCTACCCAAGAGGCGTTCCTTCCCGCTGCTGGTTATCGTTGCTTTCCTGCTGGGTTTTGTGGCAACGATAGCGGAACCTGATGTTATCGTCCTGACCGGACAGATAGCCAGTGTTACGGGCGGGGAAATCAATTCAACATTTCTGACTGCCGTGATTGGAATAGGGATTGCATTTTTTGTGGCTGTGGCAATGCTCAGAATCGTTTTCGGTTTCCGCATGGCTTACCTGCTGGCAGCCAGTTACCTGGTGATTATCGTTCTATCGTTCTTTACGCCGGCTGAATTCGTGCCGGTTGCCTTCGACGCCGGCGGTGTGACTACCGGTCCTATGACCGTGCCGATAATATTGGCGCTGGGTCTGGGATTCAGTTCCGCTCTTGCCGGAAGGTCGGCTATATCCGATGGTTTCGGTTTAATCGGTCTGGCTTCGGTCGGGCCTGTAATTGCGATAATGATTATGGGGATAATACTGTATTGAACTGGGCAATGATTTTCGGCGGTTTCGGGGATACCTTTATAGGTGTTATAAAGGCATTATCACCTATACTTGTGCTTTTTGTAATATTCCAGTTATTTTTCTTGAAACTGCCCAGGAAGTACATTTATAACCTGATGGTAGGTACGGCTATCGCCGGTTTGGGTTTGTTGCTCTTTCTACAGGGCGTGCACATCGGGTTCCTGCCTGCCGGGGAAGCCATCGGAGAGTATTTGGGGAACATTAAATCCTTCTGGCTTTTAATCCCGTTCGGATTCTTTATCGGATTGCTTACTACGTGGACGGAGCCGGCGGTGCGCGTCCTCTGCGAGCAGGTGGAGAAAGCATCCGCGTCTACGATTCGCAAATCGACTGTTCTTCTGGCTATCTGTATGGGAGTGGCGGTATTTGTCGGGCTGGGGATGGCAAAAATTGTTTACGCAATCCCGTTATTGTATATTGTGATACCCGGTTATATAATTGCGCTGTCGATGATGTGGTTTTCCGATAAATCTTTTTTGTCTATCGCTTTCGATGCCGGCGGTG